>NZ_AKZQ01000037.1:0-494174 GCF_000278705.1 Flavobacterium sp. F52
TGCCCTAGAACTTTTTCCTGACCAAGCGTTAGGGATGACGTACATGCTTGCTTGTCACGAAGGAATGTGGCATTTTAAACTATAACCCTATAACTGTTAAATTATAGTCAATTGTTGACGGTTAAATATTGATACTTTAGACTTTTTGGATTTGAATGAGTATTTTTGTGTTTAAATTACTTTTTAAATATGAAGAAAAATATTTTATTGTTAGCACTTCTAGCTGTAACAGGTTTAAGTGCGCAACAACGTCCAAAGTTAGTTGTGGGTATAGTTGTCGATCAAATGAAAATGGAATATTTATATCGCTTTTCAGATGATTTTTCTCCTAACGGCTTTAAAAGATTAATGAATGATGGATTTACTTTCCAGAATATGCATTACAATTATATGCCAACTTATACTGCTCCTGGACACGCTTCAATCTACACAGGTACAACTCCAGCTACACACGGAATTGTAGGTAACGAATGGTTTAGCAGAACTCTTGGAAAAGAAATGTATTGTACGGATGATGCAGGAGTTAAAACTGTAGGTGATGGCACTGCCGAAGAAGGCGCGATGTCTCCAAAGAATCTTCAAAGTACTACAATTACTGATGAAGTAAGAATGGCTACTAACTTTACTGGAAAAGTTATTGGAATGAGTCTAAAAGATCGTGGAGCCATATTGCCAGCAGGACATTTTGCGAACTGGGCATTTTGGTACAGTAAAACAGGTTCTTTTATTTCTAGTACTTTTTACGGTGAGAAACTGCCAGAATGGGTTGCTGAATTCAATAATGAAAAAAACTACTTAAAATATATTAATAAAGGATGGGATTTGTATAGACCTGCTTCGGCTTACAATGAAAGTCTTCCAGATAATAATCCATATGAAGGAAAGCTATATGGAAGTGCTGCACCTGTTTTTCCATATGATTTAAAATCTATGTATGAAAAAAATGATGCAGGTGTTATCAGAGCTACTCCTTTTGGAAATGATCTTTTAGCTGAGTTTGCAAAAAGAGCTATTGAGAAAGAAGAATTAGGTAAAGATAATATTACTGATTTTTTAACAGTTAGTTTTTCTTCTACAGATTATGTAGGTCACTTACTTGGACCGAGATCGATGGAACTTCAAGATACTTATCTAAGATTAGATCAGACAATTGCTGATTTCTTGGCTTATTTGGATAAAACAGTTGGAAAAGGGAATTACTTACTTTTCTTAACTGCTGATCATGCCGGAGCTGAAAATGTAATCTATTTGAAAGATCGTAAATATAATGTTGACAATTATCCTTCAAAAGAGGTTAAGAAAAGCTTACAGGATTTTTCAACTAAGACTTTCGGTGTAGATTTGATTCAAAATTATTCGAATTTTAATGTTTTCTTTAATAAGCAAATTGTTAAGGACAAGAAATTAGATCTTGATAAAGTTAAAGATGCTTTTAAAAAGTTTTTAATAACCCAACCGCAAGTTAAAAAGGTTTATACAGAAGAAGAAGTTTTAGCGAATGCTGGAAATGACTATGCTCTTAATTTTGTGGCAAAAGGTTATGATGTTACACAAAATGGTGATTTAGTTATTGTAGATAAGCCTGGTATGATTGAATATACTCCAACAGGTACATCTCACGGCACCATTTATAGCTATGATACACATGTTCCAGCTATTTTCTATGGTTGGCATATCAAAAAAGGTGAGTCGTATGATAAAAAAGCAATTACGGAAATTGCTCCAACAATTGCTCAAAAAATTAAAGTTACTTTCCCAAATGGAACCGAGGCAAAAGTTATGACTGAAGTTCTTGACAATAAAAAATAAAAAGATTATTATTTAGAAAAACCTGTCTTCATGACAGGTTTTTTTATGCCATAAAAAAAAGGCTTTTCAATTAAGAAAAGCCTTTTGGAATAGTGACTTAGTAAGCACTTGTTAAGTATTAACACTATGCGTTTGCTAATACTATTTCTTCGTTAAAAGGAAGATTCCAAGCTTCTGCAACTCCTTTGTAAAGAATTTTTCCATTAGCTACGTTTAATCCTTTTTTCAATTCTTCATTTTCTGCGCAAGCTTTTTCCCATCCTTTGTTTGCTAATTGTACAGCATATGGTAAAGTTGCATTTGTTAAAGCTAAAGTAGAAGTGTAAGGAACAGCTCCTGGCATATTAGCTACACAGTAGTGAACGATATCATCAATAATGAAAGTTGGGTTTTCGTGAGTTGTAGGAGTACAAGTTTCTATACATCCTCCTTGATCTACCGCTACGTCAACAACAACAGTTCCCGGACGCATTAATTTAAGCATATCACGAGTAATTAAGTGAGGTGCTTTTGCTCCTGGAATTAAAACAGCACCAACGATTAAGTCAGCATCTTTAATTGCTCTCGTAATATTGTAGTGGTTAGACATCTCTGTGTTTACGTTTGCAGGCATGATATCATCCAATTGGCGTAAACGAGGTAGGCTTAAGTCCATAATAGTAACTTGAGCACCTAAACCAGCAGCCATTTTTGCAGCTTGAGTTCCTACAATTCCTCCACCTAAAACTAATACTTTTGCAGGTGGTACACCTGGAACTCCTCCTAAAAGAATTCCTCTTCCTTTTAATGGTTTTTCAAGATATTTCGCTCCTTGTTGGATAGCCATACGACCAGCAACTTCAGACATTGGAACTAATAATGGTAAACTTCTGTCTGTCTTTTCTACAGTTTCGTAAGCTAAACAAACAGCTCCTTTTTCTAACATTGCATGTGTTAATTCTTCTGACGAAGCGAAGTGGAAGTAAGTGAATAATAATTGATCTTTTTTAATCAATGGGTATTCAGAAGCAATTGGTTCTTTTACTTTGATGATCATTTCTGCAATAGCATAAACTTCTTCAATTGTTGGTAAAATAACTGCACCAGCTTGTGCATATTCTTCATCGGCGAAACCACTTCCTAAACCAGCAGTAGATTGAACATAAACTGTATGTCCGTGTTTTTTCATTTCTGATACACCTGCAGGAGTTAAAGCAACTCTGTTTTCGTTATTTTTTATTTCTTTAGGAACACCTATTATCATTTTGTTATATTTTTTTGTTTTTATTGAAATTGTTTTACAAATCTACAGATAGAGAATAAATTATGGTTTAATGCTTAATAAATAAGAAAATATTATTTTATTTTTTACTTTTACAGTAAAATATTCTGTTTTGGGTCTGAATTTATTCTTCAAAAAGAAAAAAAGACTAAATCTAGCTAATTTTAATAAAACGTTTTCGTTATGGCTTTAGATGAAATTGACAAAAAAATCCTACGTCTTTTGCAGGAAGACGCGCACTATACTTTAAAAGACATCGCAAACAAAATAAACTTGTCTTTAACACCAGTTCATGATCGGGTGAAACGTCTTGAAAAAGATGGCATTATAGAAAAATATGTGACGCTTCTAGACAAGAAAAAACTCGGAAATAATTTGACCGTTTACTGCCAAGTTACGCTTACAAAACAGACTTACGATACATCGGAAGGATTTAACCAATCGATTTTGAATTTGCCTGAAGTAGTAGAATGTAATTACGTTTCAGGAAACTTCGATTATATGCTGAAAATTATAATTCCAGACATGGAAAGCTATCATCATTTTCACCAGAAAAAATTATCGGTTTTGCCCGAAGTCTCTTTGATTAATACTGTTTTTGTTATTTCAGAAGTGAAAAGTACGACTGTTCTTCCGATTTAATAAAAAAACCATCAGGAAATCCCGATGGTTTTTAGCAAAAAAGTTAGTTTGGTTGAATTAATAATAAGTATAACGTCTTACTTTGGCAATATATTTTGCTAAACGAATAACTTGATGGCTGTAACCATATTCGTTATCGTACCAAATGTAAAGTACGATGTTTTTTCCGTCTTTAGAAACAATAGTAGCATTGCTGTCATAAATAGATGGAGCAGAAGTACCTACTATGTCAGATGAAACCAATTCGTTATTTAAAGAATATTTTATCTGCTCTACTAATTCTCCTTCAAGAGCATATTTTTTCATGATTTTATTAATTCCTGCAATTGATGTTGCTTTTTTAACTTCTAGATTTAAAACAACAAGAGATCCATTAGGGACAGGAACACGAATCGCATTTGAGGTTAATTTGCCTTCCAATGATGGCAAAGCTTTTGCAACAGCACTTCCTGCGCCAGTTTCGGTAATTACCATATTCAAAGCAGCTGCTCTACCGCGACGATATTTTCTATGCATATTATCTACCAAATTTTGGTCGTTCGTGTATGCATGAATGGTTTCTAAATGTCCTTTTACAATTCCAAGAGATTCTTCAATCACTTTTAAAATTGGAGTGATGGCATTTGTTGTACATGATGCCGCCGAAAAAATATTTACTTCATCAGGGTTAAATTCATTATGATTTACACCATGTACAATATTCGGAACACCCTTTCCAGGAGCAGTCAGTAAAACTTTACTAGCTCCGTTTGATGTTAAATGTCTCTTTAATGCTTCTTCGGTAGTAAACGCTCCAGTGTTATCAATTACTAAAGCATCATTGATTCCATAGACAGTATAATCGATTTCTTCTGGGGAATTTGCTGTAATGATATGAACAGTTGTTCCGTTTATAATTAAGGCATTATTTTTAGAATCGGCTATTACAGATCCTTGAAAATCTCCGTGAATTGAGTCATATCGCAATAGAGAAGCTCGTTTCTCTAGGCTTGTAGCGTCATTTTTATCACGTGTTACAATTGCTCTTAATCGCAATTGATCTCCTTTTCCAGTTTTAGACATTAGCTCTCTCGCCAATAGACGTCCAATTCTTCCAAAGCCATACAAAACAATATCTTTAGGCTTAATTTCTTTTGAAGATTTTGCTTTTTTCAATTTTTCAATAACAAAATATCTTGCATCAGGATATTTCTCATCTTCTAAGCGATACTCGTAAGTTAGTTTTCCCAAATCTATTTTTGCTGGTGGAAGATCTAATGATAATACCACTTTTGCGATTTCAACCGAATCAAAAATACTGATTGGTTTACCTACGAATTCACCAGCATATTGATGAAGATTGATAATATCGCTAACGTTCTTATCCAATAACTGATTTTTGAATAAAACCATCTCGATTGATTTGTCATACCATAAATCGCTTATGACTTTGATTAATTCGACACCCGCTTTTCTTCGGTCGACTTGTAAGGATACCTCTTTTTGGTACAATGATTTGTTACTCATAATTGAAAAAATAAAATGCTCACTATTTTAAAATTTTGCGCAAAAGTATCTATTTCAATCGATTTCGTAAACTATTTTAGCATTTATTTTTGAAAATAAAAAAGCCACCTTAGATTTCTAAGATGGCATTTTTTGAAGTTTTCAGTAGCAGTCCCAGTTTGCAGTTTTAGTAACTGAAAACTGGGACCGAAAACTGTGACTTAAATTATAATTCTGAAAATTTCCCCGTTTCTGTTGATCATTTCAATTCGAACGCTTTGTCCTTCGTCTTTTTTACTTAAAAGTTTTGAAACCGTTTCAACGTTTGTTGCTTTTACATTATCAATGCTAAGAATAATATTTCCTACTAATTCATTTTGATATTGCATTAAATTCTCATTGCTGATGTTTTTAATTTTAACGCCATAATCGATTCTGAATTTTTTCTTGTCAGCAGCATCAATATTTTCTAATTCAATTCCTTTAAATTCAGCGCTGTAAAACTCATTTTTGCTTAAAGTAACAGGGACAGTTTTAGTTTTTCCGTCTTTAATGTAAGTTACTTTTACAACATCATTTGGACGTTTTGTATTGATGTAGCCAGATAAATCTGCATAAGTTGCAATATTTTGATCATCCAATTTTACAATGATATCACCTTTAGTTAGACCAGCTTTTTCTGCGCCAGAATTTTTAGAAACTCTATTAATGTAGAATCCTTGCGTTTCTGTTACTCCCAATTCTTTAGAAGCTGTTGCATTCAATTCGCCACCTTCAACACCAAGAATACCTCTTTGAACATTTCCATATTCCATAATATCCTCAATAATTTTACGAGCTATATTAGAAGGAACAGCAAAAGAATATCCAACATAAGAACCTGTCATTGAAGAAATCATGGTATTAATTCCAATTAATTCACCTCTTGCATTTACTAACGCTCCACCGCTATTACCTGGGTTTACTGCAGCATCAGTCTGAATGAAAGATTGGATTCCGCTTTGGTCTAAATTTCTAGCTTTAGCCGAAACAATTCCAGCAGTTACAGTAGAAGTCAAGTTATAAGGATTTCCAACTGCCAATACCCATTCTCCGACTTTTACGTTATCAGAATTTGCAAAAGCAGTATAAGGAAGTTTTTCATCAGCATTGATTTTCAAAAGGGCAATATCCATTTTTGAATCGGTACCTATTAACTTCGCTTTGTATGATTTTTTATTATTTAAAGTAATTTCAATTTCTGTGGCATCTTTAATTACGTGATTATTCGTAACAATGTATCCGTCTTCAGAAATAATAACACCAGAACCAGTTCCTACTTGTTCTTGTTGTTGCTGTCCGCCATATCCGTAGAAAAATTCAAGCATTGGGTTGCTAATAGTTCTTCTCGAAACATTTTTTACGTGAACAACGGTATGTACAGTTTTATCTGCGGCTTCGGTAAAATCTAGTATTTCAGCACCTAAACCAACATTTTTTCCATAAGAGTTAGGGGCAAGAGTTACAACAGAATTTCCTTTTCCAAAAAAAGAATTGTTGCTTTCAAATAATAACTTGTAAGCACCAAGAGTAATAGCACCACTTAATAATGACACTAAAAATAAGGCTGAAAATCTTTTCATATTAGAATTTGTAATTAAGTTATTAGAATTTAAGTTTCATGTTTTATTTAACGTAAAATTACTTCAAAAAATTATTTGTAAAAACGGTTTAACGCTCTTTAACAATGATTAACATTTCATTAATTAATAGTTCGTACTTTTGCATTTCTAACAACTAAAAAATGCAAATAGAATTTTATAAATATCAAGGTACTGGAAACGATTTTGTAATGATTGATAATCGTACAAATTTCTTTCCAAAAGACGATGTGAAGCTTATTGAGCGTCTGTGCGACAGACGTTTCGGAATTGGAGCAGACGGATTAATTTTACTCGAAAATGATTCTGAAACTGACTTCAGAATGGTGTATTATAACTCAGATGGAAATCAAAGTTCGATGTGTGGAAACGGCGGACGTTGCCTTGTTGCTTTTGCCAATCAATTAGGTGTAATTGATGACAAAACCACTTTTATCGCAACCGACGGATTGCATCATGCTTCTGTAAGTGCTGATTCAATTGTGTCTTTACAAATGATTGATGTAAACGAAATTCAGAAAAAAGATTCTTATACTTTCCTAAATACAGGTTCTCCGCACCATGTTCAGATTGTAGATGATTTGGAACATTATAATGTAAAAGAAAACGGAGCCGCAATTCGTTATGGTGAATTGTACGGAGAAAAAGGAAGCAATGTCAATTTTGTTAAAAAAGTAGATAGCGATACTTTTTCTTTAAGAACTTACGAAAGAGGTGTTGAAGATGAAACTCTTGCCTGCGGAACTGGAGCAACTGCAGTTGCAATTGCTATGAACGCGATCGGCGAAACTGATAAAACCTCAATAAACTTAAATGTTGAAGGAGGAGAACTAGTGGTTTCTTTTGATAAAAATAATGACGGTTACACAAACGTATTCTTAACAGGACCTGCAAAATTCGTATTCAAAGGAACAATTGAGATTTAATTTTATAAATCTCAAATTTTAAATTCCAAATTCCAATCAATCTAAAATCTACAATCTAAAATATCAAGATGATTACATTAAAAGGCGATTCGATTTATTTGCGTCCACTTGAGCCTCAAGATTTAGAGTTCATTTACTCTATAGAAAATGACGAAAATATTTGGGAAGTTAGTAATACGCAAACTCCTTACAGTCGTTTTTTGATTAAACAATATTTGGAAAATGCACATCAAGATATTTATGAAGCAAAACAGCTTCGTTTGGCTATCTGCCAAGATGAAGATTTTCCTGCTATCGGATTGATTGATTTATTTGATTTTGATCCTAGAAATAATAGGGCAGGGATTGGTATTGTTATTCAGAAAGAAGAAAATCAAAGGAAAAATATTGGTTCTGAGGCTTTAGGGCTTTTAATAAAATATTCTTTTTATAATTTAAATCTTCATCAATTGTATGCAAATATTGGTGTACAAAATGTAGCAAGTCTTGCACTTTTTACTAAATTTGGTTTTAAGAAAATCGGAATCAAAAAAGACTGGATCTTGTATCATAACCGCTATCACGATGAAGCAATTTATCAGTTAATTAATAAACAAATTTAAATTTTAAGCTTTGAGTCTAAAAAAAATAATCACGATAAGTGCCGTAGCCATCATTTCAGTTTTATTGATTTATGGTTTTATATTAATCAGTAAAATATTTAGTTCTAATACTAAATTTGAAGAAAAGGAAGTGTATGTCTATGTGCCGACAGATGCCAATTATGCTGATGTAAAAAAGATATTAGCACCTTACATAAAGAATTTTGACAACTTTGAATTGGTTGCCGAAAAAAGAGATTATCCGCAAAATGTAAAATCTGGACGTTTTTTACTGAAAAAAGATATGAATAATATAGACTTAGTAAGAGCAATGCGTTCTAATATTCCTGTTAAGTTGGTTTTCAATAATCAAGAAAGATTAGAGAATTTTGCAGGAAGAATCGGAGCAGAAATTGAAGCAGATAGTTTGTCACTTCTAAAAGCGATAAAAGATTCTACATTTTTAGCAGCAAACGGATTTAATGAAGAAAATGTTTTTGCAATGTTTATTCCAAATACTTACGAAGTTTATTGGAATACTTCAGCTGAAAAGTTCCGTGATAAAATGATAAAAGAATATCATAATTTCTGGACACCTGAAAGAATCGAGAAGGCAAAGAAACAAGGTTTAACTCCAGTACAAGCAACAATTTTAGCTTCAATTGTGCATAAAGAATCCGTTAAAAAAGACGAAAGACCACGTATTGCAGGAGTTTATTTGAATCGTTTGCGTTTAGAAATGCCTTTGCAGGCTGATCCAACCGTTATTTATGCTTTAAAATTAAGAGACAACAATTTTGATCAAGTTATTAAAAGAGTGTTTTATAACGATTTGGTAATGAGATCGCCATACAATACGTATGTGAACAAGGGACTTCCTCCTGGACCAATTGCAATGCCTGATATTACAGCATTAGAAGCAGTTTTAAATCCAGAGAAGAACGATTATATTTATTTCTGTGCAAGTGTAGATCGTTTCGGATATCACGAGTTTGCGGCGACATTGGCAGAACATAATGTAAATGCAAAAAAATATTCTGACTGGATTGCTAGTCAAGGAGTAACGAGATAATTTTTATTATCTTTTTAAATATTAAAGACCGAAGTAAAATTCTACTTCGGTTTTTTTTTTTTCAAATGCAAAAATTGGATTGAAATCGAAAATTTATGAATTTATTATTTTGAGTATTTTTTGTAATGAATTAATAAAAAAATAAACATTTTTTGATGTTCAATTTTATAAAATTCAAAAACTGGTTTTCAAGATTTGAATAAAAAATCAAATATTTTATATAAGAAAATTCCTTCTTTTTAATGAAATTTGCTTAAAATTTATATAAAATGGGATTTTTTTTTGCTTCGATTTTTGGTTTTTAAAGCTAAAAAAAGAGAACTGAAATCTCTCGGAATCCATTACTATAACTGGGATGAAAGCAGTTTACGATTTTATGTGTAAAATGCTAAATTGTTGATTTTAAGCATATTTTCAAAATAACTTATCTTTGCACCGTAGAAATTTCAAGAGGGTGACAGCGTCTTGAAGAAAAACAATTTATGATAAAGAAATGGTATTTTTATGCGAGTTTAGTCGTTATTATTACATTTTTAAGTTTGGGATTTATTCCCTCTAACCACGAAACCAAACCTTGGTTTTTAATTGAAAAAACGGATGGATCAGAATACATTTTTCCATCTAAAGAAAAAGATGATTATCCAAAAATCGCAAACGTCCCATTCACAGGAAATCGTCTAATAGGATTTAAAGAAGCAGTCGCTTTTAAAGAATCACAAGGGCAGTACAGACTTGTAAATACCCTTGGTTATATGGGTAAATATCAATTTGGTTCTAAAGCTTTGAGAGCAATCGGAATTAATGATACTAAAGCCTTTTTAAAAGATCCTGCTCTACAAGAAAAAGCTTTTATGGCTTTACTAGCCAAAAACAAATGGATTTTACGTAACGAAATCGAAAAGTACGAAGGCAAAATCGTCAGCGGTATTGAAATTACCGAATCAGGAATTTTAGCTGCAGCGCATTTAGGCGGGGCAGGTTCTGTAAAGAATTTTTTCAAAAACAAAGGAAGCAGGCATTTTAGAGATGCTTTTGGGACTTCTTTGAAAAGCTACATGAGAGATTTTGCAGGTTACGATCTTTCTTTTATAGAAGCTGATAGTAACGCAACAGTAAACGACTAAATTAAAAGAGGTTGTTTCGCAATAGGTGAAACAACCTCTTTTTCTATTTATTTTCCATATCGGTAATACTGAGTACTGAGACTGAGACTGCAAAACTCAATCTATCAAAGCTTCTAAGATTTTTATGGCCGCTTCACTTATTTTAGTTCCAGGTCCAAAAACGGCCGATGCGCCGGCATCAAACAAGAATTGATAGTCCTGAGACGGAATTACACCACCCACAATTACCATAATATCTTCTCGTCCGTGTTTTTTTAATTCTTCTATAACTTGCGGCACTAATGTTTTGTGACCAGCAGCTAGAGATGAAACTCCTAAGATATGAACGTCATTCTCAACAGCTTGTTTTGCAGCTTCTGCTGGAGTTTGAAATAATGGGCCTATATCAACATCAAAACCAACATCGGCATAACCTGTTGCGACTACTTTTGCACCACGGTCGTGACCGTCTTGTCCCATTTTAGCAATCATAATTCTAGGACGTCTTCCTTCTTGTTTGGCAAAAACATCTGCTAGTTGTTTTGCTTTTTCAAAATTCTCGTCATTTTTTATTGCTGCACTATACACTCCGCTAAAAGATTTAATTTGTGCTTTAAAACGGCCAAAAACAGTTTCCAATGCATTACTGATTTCGCCTAATGTTGCTCGGTTTCTAGCGGCTTCAATTGCATTTTCTAATAAGTTCCCTTGTCCTGTCTGCGCACAATGGATTAATTTTTCTAGTGACTTATTTACTTTTTCAGAATCTCGCGTTCGTTTTATTTCTTCAAGACGTTCAACCTGTTGTTTGCGAACCAATTGATTGTCTACATCCAAAATATCCAACGGATCTTCCTTCTCTAAACGATATTTATTCACACCGACAATAATATCTTGCCCGCTGTCAATTCTTGCTTGTTTTCTAGCTGCAGCTTCTTCAATTCGAAGTTTCGGAATTCCAGCTTCGATTGCTTTTGTCATTCCGCCGAGTTCTTCTACTTCTTCAATTAATTTCCAAGTCTTTTCTACGATGTCATTGGTTAAACTTTCAACATAGTAACTTCCAGCCCAAGGATCGACTGTTTTAGTGATTTTAGTTTCTTCTTGAAGAAATATTTGAGTATTTCTAGCAATTCTGGCAGAGAAATCTGTTGGAAGCGCGATTGCTTCGTCTAAAGCATTGGTATGAAGTGATTGTGTTCCGCCAAAAGCCGCTGCTGCCGCTTCTATACAAGTTCTAGCAACATTGTTAAACGGATCTTGCTCTGTCAAACTCCATCCGCTGGTTTGGCAATGCGTTCTTAATGCCAAAGATTTATCACTTTTTGGATTGAATTGCTGTAATAATTTTGCCCAAATCATACGCCCAGCTCTCATCTTGGCAATTTCCATAAAATGATTCATTCCGATTGCCCAAAAGAAAGATAATCTTGGAGCAAATTCATCAATCGTCATTCCTGTTGATAATCCGGTTCTGATATATTCTAAACCATCTGCCAAAGTATATGCTAGTTCAATATCAGCTGTTGCTCCAGCTTCCTGCATATGATAACCAGAAATGGAAATAGAATTGAATTTTGGCATTTTTTTGCTCGTAAATTCAAAAATATCAGCAATGATTTTCATCGAAGGAGTTGGAGGGTAGATATAAGTATTTCTAACCATAAACTCCTTTAAAATATCATTTTGGATTGTTCCCGATAATTTTTCTGGACTAACACCTTGTTCTTCAGCAGCAACTATATAAAAAGCCATAATAGGTAAAACAGCTCCATTCATAGTCATGGAAACTGACATTTCATCTAGCGGAATCTGATCGAAAAGCACTTTCATGTCTTCAACAGAATCTATTGCGACACCAGCTTTTCCGACATCGCCAACTACTCTTTCGTGATCTGAATCGTAACCGCGATGTGTTGGTAAGTCAAAAGCAATAGAAAGTCCTTTCTGTCCAGCCGCTAAATTTTTTCTGTAAAAAGCATTGCTTTCTTCTGCTGTAGAAAATCCTGCGTATTGACGAATAGTCCACGGACGTCTCACATACATCGTGGCATATGGTCCGCGTAAATTTGGTGCAAAACCGGCTCCGAAATCAAGAAAATCTAAATCTTCGATATCTTTCTCAGAATAGTTTTTTTTAATTTCAATTCCTTCAGCTGTCGTAAAGTTGTCTGCCAAGTTTCCTTGACTTTCAGCTTTCGGCTTTTGACTTTGAAGAGTAATATGTTTAAGGTCTTTTCTAATCATTGAGACACTTTTTTTGAATTTTTAATTAATTACGTTTGAGATTATTCTAATTCCAATCTTTCTTGCTCCATTTTCTCAGCCAATCTCTTTTCGATAATTGGGGTAATTAATGTTTTTCTTGGTTTGATTTTTACAAAAGGAAACAATTCTAAATCATGTTTCATTCGGTCTTCTTTGTTTGGATATTTATTTGTGCCTAAAAGGATTTCCTTTTTAGAATCGAATAATTCCTGTTCTTTATTAGCACTTTCCTGAATTTTCTTTTTGATTGTGCCATCATTTAAAAGTTTTAAGAAACCACCATTGGCTTCAATATCTTTAAATAATGCCAAACTTTTTTCTGCCAATTGCATTGTTAAACTTTCGATGTAATAACTTCCGTCAGCTGGATTGTCTACTTTGTCAAAATAACTTTCGTGTTTTAAAATTAAAAGCTGATTTCTAGCAATTCGGTCTCCAAATTCATTGTCTTTATGATATAATGCGTCGTAAGGCAAATTGGCAATCGCATTTGCACCGCCTAAAATTGCTGACATACATTCGGTTGTCGTACGCAACATATTGACATTATAATCGTAAATGGTTTTATTGCGTTTTGTTGGCGTTACCAATAAATGGCATTTTATTTTTGAATTATATTCTGAAGCAATTAAATCAAAAAGCATTCGAAGTGCACGAAGCTTTGCAATTTCGAAGAAATAATTTGTTCCAACAGAAACTTGAAAAACAATAGACTTTGCGGTTCCAGCAAAACGATTTAAATATTCGTTTGCATGCGCTAAACTATAAGCGATTTGCTGAGTGATGTTAGCGCCAGAATTTTGGTACAATCCCAAATCTACACTGAGAAGATTTAAATTGGTTGTATTTTTTAAAAGCAAATCTAAAGTTTCAAAATTATTTTTTTCAGAAGTCGTAAACCAATTTCCTTCTCGTGCCAATTGTCCGATTGGATCAAAATTGCAATAAAAATTAGCTTTTTTCTGAATTGAAATCGTATCTAATTTTTTAACGAAATCGATTGAGATGTAACTGAAATTAAAGTAGACGTTTTTGTTTTCTAAAGGAAGATTCTCTAGTAATTTTTGAACATCAATTTTATCATTTTCGATTGTAAAACGAAGGCTTTCTGCACCTCTTTCTAAGGTGTTTAAAGCGCGCTCGATAGATTTTTCAACATCGAAAACAAAGATATTTTGGCAGATTTTAAAATCCGAGGCTTGAGTGTTTACATTTGCGGCTTTTGTGAACTCATCGCTATGATAAAAAGGTTTTACCTGAATATCTTCTGGAGAATTCCAAATAACAGTTTGATTGTAATCGGCTCCATCCAATTCAAACTGAATTTTTTGTTTCCATTGTTTGGATGAAATCGGATTAAAATCGTCGAATAGGTTAGTGGCCATTGTAGTTTTTTTGATTATTCTTTTTCTTGAATCGTGTCTCCTTCAAATTGTATGATATAAATATCTTCGCTGTCCTTTTTCATAAAATACTTTTCGCGAGCGTATTTCTCAATTTGTTCTGGATTTTTGAGCAGCTTAATTTGCTCCTGATCTTTTTTGATTTCTTCCTGATAATACTTTTTATTATCCTCGAGCTCATGTATTTGTTCATCTAAGAAACGATGATCAAAATAGGAGTAGTTGTCTAAAAATAACATCCAAACTATAAAAAATAGTAAAACCCAAACATATTTGTTTCCAAGGTATTTGAACCATTTTTTGTCTTTATATGGATTCTTGAATTTCATATAAGATAATTTCTTTTGAATTGTTTTTTTTAGACCTGTTAGAGAGCAAACCCGACCTTCGCTGGGCTGCAGATAATTTTATGGTTTAAATTTACGATAAAAATTATGAAATTCTCTGATTAATTACGGCACGAACGACATCAATTGCTACCGTATTGTATTTGTCATTCGGGATGATAATGTCTGCAAAAGCCTTAGAAGGTTCGATAAATTGCTCATGCATAGGCTTTAAAGTCGTTTGATAACGGTTTAAAACTTCATCAATATCGCGTCCGCGTTCTGAAATATCTCTTTTTAAACGACGAATTAATCTTTCGTCAGAATCTGCGTGAACAAAGATTTTAATGTCGAACATGTCACGCAATTCCGGATTTGTCAAAATCAAAATTCCTTCAACAATCATCACTTTTCTTGGATGAGTCGAAACGGTATCGTCTGTTCTGTTGTGTTGAATAAAAGAATAAACCGGCTGATCGATTGTTTCTCCTGCTTTTAAAGCTTTTAGATGTTTTACCAATAATTCAAAATCGATCGCACGTGGGTGGTCAAAATTAATTAATGCTCTTTCGTCAAAGGATAAATTATCGGTTTGTTTGTAGTACGAATCCTGAGAAATCACCCCAACTTCTGTGTCTGGTAATTCATTCATAATTTGGTGTACTACTGTAGTTTTTCCACTTCCTGTTCCTCCTGCAAGTCCGATAATGAGCATAAAATTTTTGTTTGATATTTGTTTGGCAAAAATAATAATTTAACTGAATCGTTAAACATTTAAAATAATTTAACCATATAAGTAACATAAGTAAATTTAAGTAAACAGATATTTAAACAAAATGCTTCTTAGCTGAACTTATATTACTTATATGGTGAAAAACATAAAAAAATCCCGAAAGTAAACCTTCGGGATTTCGTGCAATCAGTATAGTTTAAAAAAATATTCTGAATTTAGTAAGCACTTGTATTTATTTATTCTTTTTTGCTTTAATCATCATTTCAAGCTGATCCCAAAGTTCTTCTGGAATTGCCTCTAATAAGTTGAATTGTCCGGCACCTTTTAACCATTCGCCACCATCAATTGTGATTACGTCTCCATTTATGTATGAAGAGAAATCTGAAACTAGGTAAGCAGCTAAATTTGCTAATTCTTGGTGATCTCCAACTCTTTTTAATGGCACTTTTTTAGCCATGTCAAATTTCTCTGAAAGATCTCCAGGCAATAATCTGTCCCAAGCACCTTTTGTAGGGAATGGTCCAGGAGCAATTGCGTTAGAACGAATTCCGTATTTTGCCCACTCTACAGCAAGACTTCTTGTCATTGCTAAAACTCCCGCTTTTGCAGTAGCACTAGGAACCACATAAGCAGATCCTGTCCAAGCGTAAGTAGTTACTATATTTAAAATCGTTGCCGAAGTTTGTTTAGTGTCAATCCAGTGTTTTCCAAAAGCTAACGTACAGTTTTTAGAACCTTTTAGTACGATATCTATGACAGTATCAAAAGCATTTGCAGATAATCTTTCGGTTGGCGAAATGAAGTTTCCTGCCGCATTATTTAAAAGAACATCTACTTTTCCGAAAACCTTTAAAGTTTCCTGAAGCATGTTTTCGACTTCTTCGTAATGGCGAACATCACATTGAAGAGGAAGGCATTTGCCTCCAGTTTGGCTTTCCAGTTCGGCAGCTGTGGTTTTTAACTTCTCTAAATCTCTAGAAGTTATCGCTACTTGAGCTCCTAATTCGAGAAAATATTTGGTCATAGCTTTGCCTAAACCGCTTCCGCCGCCTGTAACGACAATGACTTTGCCTTTTAAAGCATCATCACGCAACATTTTATCTGTGTAGCTCATATTTTTTCTTTTTTTTACAATATTAGTTAAATAAAATAGGATGCACGCATAACAATGTTATAAAATTTTGAAAAATTTTATATATCGCATAATTTTTTTGCTGCAGATTCAAGTGTGAAGTCGTCTTTGGCAAAGCAAAAACGAATTAATTTTTGATCCTTATGATCTGAATAAAAGGTCGAAATAGGAATTGCAGCCACTCCATGATCGATAATTAGATTTTTACAGAAAGTAACATCATTTTCATCTGAAATGTTAGCATAGGAAGCAACCTGAAAATAAGTTCCTTCGCAAGGCTTTAGCTCGAAACGGCTATTTTGAAGCAGTTTTTGAAAATAATCTCGTTTTTCCTGATAGAATTTTCCAAGAAGATTGACATCAACAACATCTAAATATTCGCTAATGGCAAACTGAGAAATACTATTCACGCTGAAAACCAAAAACTGATGCACTTTTTTGATTTCTTTCATTAAATGTTCAGGAGCAATGGTGTAGCCAATTTTCCAACCCGTTATATGAAATGATTTTCCAAAAGAAGAAACCATGACGCAACGGTCTAAAAGAAAATCTTTTGTATGTGCCGAAATATGTTTTTCTTCGAAAGTTATGTATTCATAAACTTCATCTGATAAAACTATAATATCAGGATATTTTTCAAGAAGAGTTTTTAATTGAACAAAATCATTTTCGGTTAAAATTTTTCCAGTCGGATTATGCGGGTTATTGATAATCATCATTCTGGTTTTGGCAGAACAAGCTTTTTCAATTCTATCCCAATTTGGAGTATAATCGTCATTCAGTGCTACTCGAAGTGGTTTCGCTTTGCAAAGTAAAACAGGAGATTCATAAGAATCATAACTCGGATCGAGAATAATTACTTCATCATTTTCTTTTACTAAAGCTAAAATTGTGGTGAAAATTCCTTGTGTTGCTCCAGCTGTAACCAAAAGTTCTGTATCTGGATTTATTGTTCTTTTATAAGAATCCTGAGTTAATTTCGCAATTTTGTTCATCAACAGCGGATAACCTGCCATAGGTGTATATTGATGCACATTTTCTTTTGCTAATCTTGAAACAATATCGGTCAATCTCTGATCAACAGGAAAATTTGGAAATCCTTGAGAAAGATTGATTGCATTATATTCAGCTGCCATTTTTGACATTACCGTAAAAATGCTTGTGGTTACGTTTGGAAGTTTGCTCATAGTGAAGTTTGATTAGGGGAAAGAGAAGGTGAATTTAATCTACTACTATAGGCATGGCGTATAAAACTCTAACGACCTTCTCATTTTGTTTTCCAGGATTCCATTTAGGAGATAATTTTAAAACCCGAATAGCTTCTTCTTTAGTTCCAAATCCTAAATCTCGAATAGTTTTTATGTCACTTAGCGATCCATCTTTTTCAATTATAAAAGAGGCATATACTTTACCTTTTAAATCTTTTTTTGGATTTTTATAATTATCTTTTAAAAAACGGTCTAATGCTTCTTGACCTCCTGGAAATTCAGGTCTAACTTCTATGCCTGCAACATTATATATGTCTGTAGCCTCTTCAACTACGGTATGTACTGGTATATATGGTATAGATTCAGAGTTTTTGTTTTTTGTTTCTTTTTGAGAATAAACACTTTGAATAAAACATATTAAAATCAGAATTAGAAATTTTTTCATAAGGTGGTTTTAGAGTTAGTTTACATTTTATGAATAATAAAAATAGCAGGACGCTTATCAATGTCGATTTTTAATTTTTTCCAATCAGCAACTTTCAATGTTTTGATGAATTCTGTTGGCAAAGTAATATCCGCTGCAATACAAAGATGTGTCGCAGGACTTAAAATCTGTAAAAGATCTTCAATCAGTTTATTATTTCTGTATGGAGTTTCAATGAATAATTGCGATTGGTTTTTGTCATAAGACAATTTCTCAAAATGACGAATTGCTGATTTTTTCTCGTCTTTATCAATTGGCAGGTATCCGTTGAAAGTAAAGCTCTGGCCATTCATTCCAGAAGCCATCATTGCCAATAGGATAGAAGATGGTCCGACCAAAGGCACAACCTGAATCCCTTTTTCATGAGCCAGTTTTACAATTGCAGCACCTGGATCTGCAACGCCAGGACAGCCAGCTTCGCTCATTAATCCCATATTTGTTCCTTCCAGCAAAGGTTTGATGAAATCATTGTGTTCGCTAGTTTCTGTTCTTTTGTTCAAAGTAAAAAGAACCAATTCAGATTGTTTTTTTTCTGGATAAACGGCTTTTATAGATTTTCTAGCAGTTTTATCATTTTCAACAATATAGTGGTCGATAACTTCTATCGTTCTTCTAACAGTCTGAGGTAAAACATCCATCGGATCGCTTTCGCCCATTGTAGTTGGAATTAGATATAATTTTCCGAAAGATTTCATGTGCTTTTGTTTAAAATTAAAAAATTCAATTATCTCTTTTTTAGAAACAATTGAATTAGATTAGGAGTGTTTTTTAAGAAGTTGGTCTGCAATTAAATCAGTCACTTCGTCCAGCATTTTGTAAACGTTTTCAAAACCATTGGCAGAACCATAGTACGGATCAGGAACGTCTACATTTTCGTCTGGAAATAAATCGTTTAAAATCAAACGGACTTTGTTTTTGCGTTCTGGAGTTTTGGCTAAATGAATAACATCGCGAAAATTCGAATTGTCCATTACATAGATATAATCAAACTCATCAAAATCAGAGGCTTTTATTTGTCTTCCTTTTTGTGCGCTGATATTGATTCCGTATTTTTTGGCAACTTCAATAGAGCGTTTGTCAGGGCAATGTCCAACATGCCAAGAACCTATTCCGGCAGAATCAACTAAAAATTTATCTTGAGGTAATTTAGAGGCTAAAATTCCTTCTGCTAAAGGTGATCTGCAGATATTCCCTAAACAAACCATTAAGATTTTTACAGGCATGGCGCGTATTATAGCGTTAGTTTTTTATTGATGTCTTCAACAAACTTTTTGAATTGTTTGTCTGTAGAAACTAAGTTGTCGACTGTTTTACAAGCGTGAAGAACAGTTGCGTGATCGCGATCTCCAATTTGCGAACCAATATTAGCCAAAGAAGCTTTAGTGAATTTTTTAGCGAAGAACATGGCTAATTGTCTTGCTTGCACAACATGCCTCTTTCTAGTTTTAGATTGAAGTGTTTCAATGTCTAATTGGAAATAGTCTGAAACAATTTTTTGGATATAATCGATAGAGATTTCTCTCTTTACGTTTTTAACAAATTTCTCTACAACACTTTTCGCCAGTTCAATTGTAACTTCTTTTTTGTTGAAAGAAGATTGAGCGATCAATGAAATAATAGCTCCTTCAAGTTCTCTTACGTTTGTTTTGATGTTGCGGGCAACGTATTCTAAAATATCTTCTGGCATTTCTACACCATCGCGGTATAAAATGTTTTTTAAGATTGAAATACGCGTTTCGTAATCTGGCTGATGCAATTCTGCAGACAGTCCCCATTTAAAACGAGATAATAATCTTTGCTCGATATCCTGCATATCAACAGGAGCTTTATCAGAAGTTAAGATTACTTGTTTTCCGTTTTGGTGCAAATAGTTGAAAATATGGAAGAATACATCTTGTGTCCCAGATTTTCCAGATAAGAATTGAACATCGTCAATAATCAAAACATCAATTAATTGGTAAAAGTGAATGAAATCATTACGATTATTCTTTTTTACAGAATCAATGTATTGCTGTGTGAAAATCTCAGCAGAAATATATAAAACCGTTTTTTCTGGATATTTATCTTTTACTTCTACACCTATAGCATGCGCTAAGTGTGTTTTTCCTAAACCAACCCCTCCAAAAATCAATAATGGGTTAAATGAAGTTCCTCCTGGTTTGTTGGCAACTGCCATACCAGCAGAACGAGCCAATCTATTTGAATCTCCTTCTAAGAAATTGTCAAAACTGTAGTTCGGATTTAACTGAGACTCAATTTTTAAATTTCTGATTCCAGGAATTACAAAAGGATTTTTAAGCTCAGGATTTAAGTTTTTAAACGGAGCATCAACCTCTTGCGGTTTCATTGGCACTCTATTGGCACTTGGCAGCTGCTCGGTAAACGGCTGTTTATTGCCATAAGTGTTCTCCATTTTAATTTTATAGAGTAACTTTGCGTTTTTTCCCAGTTCTTTGGTAAGCGCAACTTTCAATAATTTTACGTAATGCTCTTCGAGCCATTCGTAGAAAAATTTACTTGGAACCTGAATGTATAATGCGTTATCGGTTAGCTCAACTGATTTGATTGGTTCGAACCAAGTTTTATATGCTTGGTCTTGAATATTATCCTTTATAAAGGACAAACAGTTTTCCCATACCGATTGAGCAGTTTTAGTCATAGATTCAGATAAATTTTTATTATTGTTATAAAGATTCTCCTAATAAAAATGGAGCAATTTTATTCCGTATTTCGGGATAACAAATATGTGAACAAATTTCTGTAAAAAAAAATATTTTGGTATCTAATTTTATAAAAAAAAGTTGTAAAGAGCCTTTTCAAATTCGAATTTTTTTAATATTTTATAAATGAAAAATCATCAGACTCAAGTACGAGTTCGTTACTCAGAAACTGACCAAATGGGAGTCGTTTATCACGGAAATTATGTGCCTTATTTTGAGATAGGACGCGTGGAATGGCTTAGAAATAAAGGGGTTTCGTATAAAAGCATGGAAGAAAGCGGAATTGGTCTTCCAATTGTCAACATGAATATCAACTATAAAAAATCGGCGCGATACGATGAACTTTTGACAATTCACACTACATTCAAAAGTCACTCCTCTGTGAAGATCGAATTTGACTGCGCAATCTATAATGAGGCAAATGAGTTATTAACAACTGCGACGTTTATTTTAGTATTTGTTGCGTTAAAAACAGGTCGTCCGACAGCTCCTCCAGAATACATTTTAGACATATTTAAATCACTTGATGAAAAGTGTTAAAACTGCCTTCATTTTGATGTTAAATTATATAATTTTGATATCAATTTCGAACATTAAATCAAAAATGCTGAATACTGTTTCGGCATTTTTTTTTCTCGTTTTTGTCACAATTTTGCCAATTGGCAGTCCAGAAACTTCATCCATTTCCATTTCCTGTGATACGATTTCTAATTTCTTTTCTTTGATCACTCTCATGACTTTGTTCATGTTTTTATAATCAAAAGAAATTAAAAATTCGACGTCTATTGTTTTTTCTACAATTTCACAAACTTCTAAGGTCTGCTGCGCTGTAGTTCTATAAGCTGCAATTAAACCGCCAACACCCAATTTTACGCCTCCAAAAATACGAACGACTACTACAAGAACGTTAGTTAATCCGAAAGATTGTATCTGGCCGTAAATTGGTGCTCCAGCTGTGTTGCTGGGTTCGCCATCATCATTGGCACGATACGAAACTTTATTTCCAACACCAATTTGGTAAGCATAACAATAGTGCACCGCATGCGGATGCTGCTTTTTTAGCTCTTCAATAATGGGCTTTACTTCATCTTCGTGATCTATTGGAAAAGCATAACCAAAGAATTTACTGCCTTTTTCCTTAAACAGTATTTCTTCAGATGCAACCGCAATAGTTTGATAAGTATCGTTAATTTCCAAAAGCAGTATTCTTAAAGTATATTTTTTTTATAAAGATCGACCACATCTTCTTTCCCAACTTGAAGATTCCAAACTTTGATTCCTAAAGCCGCGGCGCTATCGGTATTTTCTGTCTTGTCGTCAATAAATAAGGTGTTTTCGGCAACTAGATTGTTTTGTTCAAGAACAAACTGATAAATTTTCGGATCTGGTTTTCTCATTCCGATATCAAAAGAAAAATATACTTTTTCAAAACAGTCATAAAAATCCTTGTAAAAAGAAACGCCACTTTTTTCTTCAAATGTATTGATGTGAATAGAATCGGTATTGCTTAACAGAAACAATCGGTATTTTTTTGATAATTCCTGAAGAAATTCCAAACGATAAAATGGAAAATCTGCCAAAACAGCATTCCAAGCTTTTAGAATATCTTCCTTTGAAGCATTGGGCAATTGTTTTTGAAAACCGCCGATGAAATCTTCTGGAGAAATAGCGCCTACTTCAAAAGAAAGATTTAATTGTTCAAATTCATTATTCCACTCCTTCATTCCTAATTTTTGTAAACCAGAAATTGTGGCAGGTTTGTCTAAATTGATAAAAATGTCTCCGAAGTCAAAAATTATCGCATTAATCATGATTTTTAATCTGTATTAGTTCGTCGCTTAAAATGTTGGTTTTGATGCTGTTTTTTCTTGAAATATTTGGAGTTTTCGTTCCTTTTTCAAAACTTGTTTTTCCAATAAAAATTCGTGCCTCGTCCCAAAGATTTTCATCGATAAAAGATTGAAGCGTTTGTCTCCCGCCTTCAATAATTACAGATTGAATTTGATTTTGGTATAAAACATCTAAAATCTGAGGCACAATATTTTTGCTGAAATCAATTACTTCAAATTGTGTGTTTTTTGTTGGTGATTTTTCTTTTTCGCTAGAAAAAATAATAGTTTTCACAGTGTCATCAAAAATAAAACTGTCTTGATCAATTCTGTTATTTCGATCTATAACAATTCTTGTCGGATTATTTCCGTCCCAATCTCTGGCGTTTAATTTCGGATTGTCATCAACTACAGTTTGTGTTCCAACTAAAATTGCTTGTTCTTCAGTTCGCCATTTATGAACCAATTGTCTCGAATATTGATTGGTGATCCAAACCGGTTTTCGATCTTGATTGCTAACTTTTTCTGGCGCCAGAAAACCATCCTGACTTTCCGCCCATTTTAAAAGTACGTAAGGCCTCTTTTTTTGATGAAAAGTAAAAAAGCGTTTGTTCAGCTCGTTGCATTGATCTTCTAAAACACCAACGGTTACATTAGCGCCAGCTTCAATTAATTTCAAAATTCCTTTTCCAGCTACTTTTTCGTTAGGATCAACCGTGCCCACAACTACATTCGGAATTTCATTTGCAATTATTAAATCGCAGCAAGGAGGAGTTTTTCCAAAATGACTGCAAGGCTCCAAGCTTACATAAATTGTAGCCTTTTTCAACAGCGTTTTATCTTTTACAGAATTTACGGCATTTACCTCTGCATGTGGCTCACCAGCCTTTTTATGCCAGCCTTCACCAATAATCTGACCTTCATAAACAATCACACTGCCAACCATCGGATTCGGATACGTTGTTCCAAGTCCATTTTGTGCCAGTTCGATGCAGCGTTTTATATATTTTTCATGTATATTCACAGTGCAAAAGTAGTTATTTTTGAGTTTATGACTAAGTTAAGAAGCTACAGAAAAAGTATATTTGCTTTTGCTTATATAATGATTTAGAATAAAAAAATGGTAAATTGGTTAATACGTACAATTGAAAAGAAAGATAATCAGGCAGTTGCAAGTTTGATACGTTCTGTTTTTGATGAACTGGAAATTCCAAAAGTAGGTACAGCATACGAAGATCCTTATCTAGATTTGATGTTTGAACAATATAGCAAACCCAAATCGATCTATTTTGTTGTCGAAAATGAAGGAGAAATTGTTGGCTGCGCTGGTATTGCACCTTTGGAAAATGGTGACTCCGAAATTTGCGAATTACAGAAAATGTATTTCCTTCCAAAAACAAGAGGTTTAGGAATTGGCTCTCAAATGATGGAAAAATGTTTAGAGCAAGCTAAATCTTTTGGTTTTAAAAAATGCTATATCGAAACCATGCCATTTATGCATGCCGCACAAAAACTTTACAAAAAATCCGGTTTTGAGTATTTAGATGCTCCAATGGGATGTACTGGGCATAATTCTTGTCCTGTTTGGATGCTCAAAGTTTTGTAACTTTAAGGTAACAAATTTAAAACAAGCAAGACTTATTGAAAGATAAATGTCAGTTTCGGCTGATGTAAAATGCTCAAAAAATAAAAATGAAAATTAAACAATATCGTACTCAGTTTATTAAAGAATTATCTCCTTTTTACGATGCGTACGAAGCAGAAAGCTTTTTTTATTTGATACTTGAAGATAAATACCAACTTCGCCAGATTGATTTAGCCTTAAATCATGAATTAGTATTTGATGAAAAGGATTTCACGATCTGGAACGAGTTGCTAAATCAGCTGAAGAAAGAAGTTCCTATTCAGTACCTACTTGGAAAAACCAACTTTTATGGTTTGGATTTTGAAGTGAATGAGAATGTTTTAATTCCAAGGCCAGAAACAGAAGAATTAGTTGAATGGATTATTAATGAAAATGCAAGTCCAGATAAAAACAAAAAAATAAGAATTCTTGATATTGGAACTGGAACGGGCTGTATTGCGATTTCGCTGGCTAAAAATCTTCCGAATGCTGAAGTTTTTGGTGTTGATGTTTCTAAAAAAGCGATTGAAACCGCAAAAAGGAATGCCATTAGAAATGATGTAGAGGTGACTTTTATGCTGCTGAATATTTTAGAAACTGATGAATTTACCTGTCAGTTTGATATCATTGTTTCTAATCCGCCTTATGTGCGAAATCTAGAAAAAGTAGAAATAAAAAAGAATGTACTGGATTACGAACCGCATTTGGCGCTTTTTGTAGAAGATAGTGATCCGCTTATTTTTTATAGAAAAATTGCTTCCCTGGCTCAAAACGGACTTCTGAAAAACGGAAAACTGTATTTTGAAATCAACCAATATCTTGGAAAAGAAATGATTGATTTGCTGGAAAGTATGAGTTTTCAAAACGTTGAGCTTAGAAAAGATATTTACGACAACGATCGTATGATAAAAGGGAATATTTAAGTTTTCAGTCTCGGTCTCAGTTTTTAGACATATTGACTGAAAATTGAGACCGAAAACTGCGACTGGAAATTATTCATATCGCAAAGCCTCAATAGGATCTAGTTTTGATGCTTTAATAGCTGGATATAAACCAGAAACCAGTGCAACGCAAAAACTTGTTGCAAAAGCGGCAAAGATCGCCATCCACGGAATCACAAAAACAAAGCTCATTGCCGTTGCAATAGCAAAACCAAGCAGAATTCCCAAAACGATTCCGACCAAACCTCCAATTTGTCCAATTAATAAAGTCTCGATAAAAAACTGAAAAGCAACTGTTGATCTTTTGGCTCCCAAAGCTTTGCGAACGCCAATTTCGCGGGTACGTTCTGTAACCGAAACGATCATAATATTCATTAAAGCAATAGAAGATCCTAAAATGGTAATAACGGATATAATCCAAGCAGCCCAGCCTAAATATTTGGTAATACCTAAAATTCGGTTTATTAAGTCATCACTGCGCCCAATGCCGAAATTATTATCTCTTACAGGACTAAGTTTACGAACCCTTCTCATGGTACTTGTAGCATTGTCGACAGCTTCGTCTAAAAGTTCTTTTTTAGAAACCATCACACTGATTGTATAGTTGATGTTTGGTGCAGAAAATAAGGATCTCGCAACCTGAATCGGAATCAAAACGCGTAAATCTTGGCTGTTCCCAAAAGTAGAGCCTTTTTCTTTTAGAACGCCAATAACTTTAAATCGTGCACCGCGAATCGAAATGATTTTATCTATCGGATTTACATCTTTTAAAAGTCCTTTTTCAAAATCAGAGCCGACAATACATGAATAGGTGTTGTTGTCAATATCAAATTGATTAAAAGAACGACCTAAAGTAGTTTCTAAGCCAGAATTGGCAATGAAATGCTCGTCGACACCAACAACTGTAATTTCGGGGTCTGTTTTGGTATCTAAATATTTTACTTCAGCTTTTGAAGTTGCAGTAAAAGAAAGGGATGTCTCTGTAAAAGGATATTTGTATTTATTTTTAAAAGCAACAGCTTCAGGATAAGAAATAATTGGATTGATAACTTCACGCTCGTTTCCGCCACGATTTCGAACCGTATTTTCGTATTGATTGATGTTGAACGTATTAGCTCCCATTGATGCAAAATTGGTGGAAATTGTATTTTCTAATGCAGAAACTACCGTAAGGATACCCACCAAAGCAGTAATACCGATAGCAATAATTAAAACAGTAAGAACCGTACGCAGAATTTGGGTTTTGATAGAACCAAAAGCAATTCGGATATTTTCTTTAAATAATTTTAGCATCATGACCAATTTGTCACGAAAATACGGTTTTTGTTACAAGTTTGTTTTCGAAGTGTTATTATTTATTTTAAAAAGTAAGATATTTGCATTCGCTTAAAAATTAAAAGAAATAATGTCAAAGAATTTTAGGTTTTTAGTTTTCAAAAGAAATCTAATATCTAAAATCAACAATCTAAAATAGAGAAAATGGCTTCTAAACCAAGTATACCAAAAGGAACAAGAGATTTTTCACCAGCAGAGGTGTCAAAACGTCAATATATTATTCAGACTATAAAAGCTAATTTCGAGAAATTTGGTTTTCAGCCAATCGAAACGCCTTCGTTTGAAAATTCAGATACCTTAATGGGGAAATATGGCGAAGAAGGAGATCGTCTGATTTTTAAAATTTTAAATTCAGGTAATTTTTTCTACAATAAAAGTAAAATTGAATTACCAGAATCAATCGAGGAATTACAGCTGAATTCTGCTGAAAAAATAACTTTAGAGCAAAGAATCGAATTAAATAAATTCACAGGAAAAATTTCTGAGAAAGCATTGCGTTACGATTTGACAGTTCCGTTTGCAAGATATGTAGTGCAGCACCAAAGTGAAATTGAATTTCCGTTCAAAAGATATCAGATTCAGCCAGTTTGGAGAGCAGATAATCCGCAGAAAGGGCGTTTTAGGGAATTTTTTCAATGTGATGCTGATGTTGTCGGTTCAAAATCACTTTGGCAGGAAGTAGAATTGGTTCAATTATATGATACTGTTTTTACATCGTTAGGTTTAGAGGGTGTTACAATTAAAATCAATAACAGAAAAATTTTATCCGGAATTGCTGAGGTTATCGGTGCTTCAGATAAATTAATTGATTTTACAGTTGCGCTTGATAAATTGGATAAAATTGGAGAAGACGGCGTTAAAAAAGAAATGATAGAAAAAGGAATTTCTGAAGAAGCGTTGGTAAAAGTGCAACCGCTTTTTAGTTTCTCAGGAACTTTTGCAGACAAAATTGCACAACTTTCGGACTTGTTGTCATCTTCTGAAGAAGGAATGAAAGGTGTGGAAGAATTGAAATTTATTTGCGACAATGTGGCCGATTTAGGTTTATCGACTGCAATTTTAGATTTGGATGTGACATTGGCTCGTGGTTTAAATTATTACACCGGAGCTATTTTTGAAGTTGCGGCTCCAAAAACAGTAGCAATGGGATCTATCGGTGGTGGTGGAAGATACGACGATTTGACGGGTATTTTTGGATTAAAAAACATGAGTGGTGTCGGAATCTCTTTTGGATTGGATAGAATCTATCTAGTTCTGGAAGAATTGCAATTGTTTCCAGAAACGGTTGCGGCTACTTCTAAAGCATTATTCTTGAATTTTGGCAACAAAGAAGCTTTGTATGCTTCAAAAGCGATTCAGAAATTGAGACAGGAAAATATAAAAGTAGAATTATATCCAGACAACGTAAAGGTGGGGAAACAATTTCAATATGCAGATAAACGTTTGATTCCGTTTGCGGTATTGGTAGGAGATCAGGAGATTAATTCAAATTCGTACACGCTTAAAAATTTAGTGACAGGAGAGCAGGTATCTGTAGATTTCGACGGATTGAAAAAAGCTTTACAGTCCTAAATTAAGTTATGTTTTACGCAGATTCTGCAGATTGGAGCAGATTTAATTTGATTTAAAAACGAAATCTATTTTAATCTGCCTAAATCTTTTTAAATCTGCGTGAAATATTAAAAAATACTTTGAAAGGCTAACTGTCTGGAACAAAAGTTTTTGCTTCAGATTCCGCAGGTTCAAAGGATTTTCTTTTAAAATCTATGCCTGAAATAGTTGCTGGAGAAGAAAAAAAACTCTTAATTTGCCGACCTTAAGTTACGGGCGTAGTTCAAGGGTAGAATAGCGGTCTCCAAAACCGTTGATGGGGGTTCGAATCCCTCCGCCCGTGCAAAAGAAATAAAATGACAACCCGTCATTAAAAGCATAAAAAAAAGCTTCGTCTCTATAGGCGAAGCTTTTTTTAATATAAGGTAAACTTGAATTAATAATTATTTAGAGGCCGAAGCCAACCCTTAAATTCAATTTTTGGTGGTAATAATTGTTTTTTATTGGTCTCAAAGATAATATAAACTAAAACGTAATAGTCTTAAAATTATAATAAATTTTTTCTATGTGATTGCGTTTTTTAAATGTCTCATAATTAATAAAGTGACAATTTGACATTTTATAAGATTTGGCAGTACTTTTGCAATCCAACAAAGAAATAAAAAATGAAGTTTAAAAATATTTTTAAAAATAAAAGCAATATGACTACGGAAAATACAGAATTCGATCAGGAATTAGATGACGCAACGATAGAGACTAACGCCAATGGAGAGCAATTAATTGTTGAAGAATTAAGTGTTGAGGAGCAATTAGCTCAAGACTTAGCCAAAGAAAAAGATAAGTTTTTGAGATTATTCGCCGAATTTGAAAATTATAAAAAAAGAACTTCAAAAGAACGTCTTGAATTATTTAAAACAGCAAACCAAGAAGTTTTATTGGCAATGCTTCCAGTTTTAGATGATTTTGACAGAGCAACTGTAGAGATCAACAAATCTGAGGATGAAAATTTGAAAAAAGGAGTTGAGTTGATCCATGAAAAACTGAAAAGCACTTTAGTATCTAAAGGTTTAGAACAAGTTGAGATTCAGGCAGGAGATGCTTTCAATGCTGATATTGCTGAAGCAATTACCCAAATTCCAGCACCATCTGATAAATTAAAAGGGAAAGTTGTAGATGTTATTGAAAAAGGATACAAATTAGGCGACAAAATTATTCGTTACCCTAAAGTTGTTGTAGGAAACTAAAAAATGCAAATAAAAATTTCAATTGTGTTTTTTGGATTTTGGAATTTTAAGATTTGGAATTTAATCTGATTATGAAAAAAGATTTTTACGAAATACTAGGCATTTCAAAAAATGCTGATGCTGCCGAAATTAAAAAAGCGTATAGAAAAAGTGCTTTAAAATACCACCCTGATAAAAACCCAGGCGACAAAGAGGCAGAAGAAAACTTCAAATTGGCGGCAGAAGCTTATGAAGTTTTAAGTGATCCGCAGAAAAAAGCAAAATACGATCAGTATGGTCATCAAGCATTTGATGGTTCTGGCGGATTTGGTGGTCACGGAGGTATGAACATGGATGATATTTTCAGCCAGTTTGGTGATATTTTTGGTGGCGGATTTGGCGGTTTCGGAGGCGGAGGCGGAGGTCCTCGCCGTGCGAAAGGAAGCAATCTTCGAATTAAAGTAAAATTGACTTTAGAGGAAATTGCAAATGGAGTGGAGAAAAAAGTAAAAGTAAAACGTAAAGTTCAGGCTAAAGGCGTAACGTATAAAACTTGTACAACTTGTAATGGTCAAGGACAAGTAATGCGTGTAACCAATACCATTTTAGGAAGAATGCAATCTGCATCAACTTGCCCTACTTGTGGTGGTTCTGGTCAGATTTTAGATAAAAAACCTTCTGAGGCAGATGCTCAAGGAATGGTTCAAGAAGACGAAACAGTATCAATCAAAATTCCTGCAGGAGTTGTTGACGGAATGCAGTTGAAAGTTGCTAATAAAGGTAACGATGCACCAGGAAACAGTATTCCAGGAGATTTAATTGTAGCTATTGAAGAAATTGAGCATGAATTCTTGAAGCGTGAAGGTGAAAACGTTCACTACGATTTATATATCAGTTTCCCAGAAGCAGTTTTGGGAGCTTCTAAAGATATTGAAGCAATCAACGGAAAAGTTCGTATTAAACTGGAAGAAGGAATTCAATCTGGTAAAATCTTAAGATTGAAAGGAAAAGGAATTCCAAGTTTAAACGGTTACGGAAGCGGAGATTTATTGGTTCACGTAAATGTTTGGACTCCAAAAACATTAAATAAAGAACAAAAACAATTCTTTGAAAATGCTTTAACAGACGAGCACTTTGCTCCAAGTCCAGAAAAATCAGAGAAATCATTTTTTGAGAAAGTAAAAGATATGTTCTCATAATCTTAACTTTTTTAAAATACTATAAATAATCAAAAACCCATTCTAGCATAAAATAGAATGGGTTTTTTGCGTAATATGACACAGATTCGCTAGTAATTATTTACTTTTACAGTCGCTGAACCGTAATGGGAGAAGCAACGCAGTAAATCCTTAAAAATAACATGAGTAACTTACTAGAAGTACATAAAGTCATAAAAAAATATGGCGACTATGTAGCACTTAACGAAGTTTCATTAAATGTGCCAAAAGGCAGTATATATGGGCTATTAGGTCCGAATGGAGCAGGAAAAACTTCCCTTATCAGAATCATAAACCAGATTACAATGCCTGACAGTGGTGAAGTAATTTTGGATGGAGAAAAGTTACAGCCAAAACATGTGCAGACCATTGGCTATCTTCCAGAAGAACGAGGTTTGTACAGTTCAATGAAAGTAGGCGAGCAGTGTCTGTATCTGGCGCAAATGAAAGGACTTTCTAAAGCTGAAGCCAAAAAACAACTGGATTATTGGTTTGACCGTTTGGGAATTCAAGGTTGGTGGAATAAAAAAATTCAGGAGCTTTCTAAAGGAATGGCACAAAAAATTCAGTTTGTGGTTTGCGTTTTGCATAAACCAAAATTGCTGATTTTAGATGAGCCATTTTCTGGATTTGATCCGGTAAATGCCAATATTATTAAAGACGAAATTTTGGCTTTAAAAGAACAAGGTTCAACCATTATTTTTTCGACTCATAGAATGGAAAGCGTAGAAGAACTTTGTGAAAATATTGCTTTAATTCATAAATCTAATAAACTGATAGAAGGAAAAGTAGTCGATGTAAAACGCCAGTTTAGAACAAACAGTTTTGAAGTTGGAATTTTGACCAATAATGTTGAAGGATTAATGTATGACATTACACAAAAATTTACTGTTTCTCCAGCTAGTTTTAAATCTTTGAATGATGATTTAAAATTAAATATTCAGATCGGTAATGCTTCTCCAAACGAATTGTTGAATGTTTTAACGCAACGCGGACAAGTAACGCACTTCGTTGAAAAAATTCCAAGCATAAACGATATTTTTATCCAAACAGTTACTGAAAACAAAGTTTAAAAATTCCAATATAGAAATTCCAATTCCAAGCGTATAAATTGGGATTTGGAATTTAAAATTTGAAAATTAATTATTTATGAGTATTATCTCGTTGATTATAAAAAGAGAATTTATTGCTAAAGTCCGCAATAAATCTTTTGTTGTCATGACTTTCTTGAGTCCGCTTTTATTTGTGGCTATTGCTGTTTTTATTGGTTATTTAAGTACCATGAAAGCAGAAACAAAAAGAATTGCGATTCATGATGAAACTGGACTTTTTGCTTCAGATTTTTTAAAAGAAAATAAAAAAGGTGTAGAATTTAAATATCTCAATCTGTCTGAAATTGATGTAAAAGCCTTAAAGGATAGTATTACAAAAGAAAATTTCAGCGGATTAATTGTTATTCCGAAAACCGAAAATAAAAAAGATTTAGAAAGTAAAATTGAATTTATTTCTAATAACAGCCCTAGTATTTCTTTTATTGAAAACACTCAGGAAATCATTGGAAATAAAATCACAAAACTAAATCTAGAAGAAGCAAAACTAGATACTCTGGCTATTCAGAAAGCACAGTCAGATGTAAATATTCATTTAGTGAAAGCCTCTGGAGAAGAGAGTTTAAAAGGATTAAATGAAATTAAAATAGGAATTGGCGGTGCATTTGGCTATCTGATTATGATGTTTATTATTATTTATGGAAACATGGTAATGCGAAGTGTAATCGAAGAAAAAACAAACCGTATTATCGAAATCATTATTTCATCTGTAAAGCCATTCCAGTTAATGATTGGTAAAATTGTAGGGACTTCTTTAGCAGGAATTCTGCAATTTATAATTTGGGCAATTATCGGTTTAGGATTAATGTTTGCCGCTTCGGCATTCTTCGGCGTAAATGTTGGCTCAACAGCTAGAATTTCTCCAGAAATGATGCAAACGGCTCAGCATGAATTTTCGGGTTCAGCACAAATGTATATTGCCGAATTATGGAATCTGCCAATTGCAAGTATTATAATCGGATTTGTGATTTATTTTATTGGAGGATATTTTTTGTATAGCTCATTTTATGCGGCAATTGGAGCAGCCGTTGATAATCAAACCGATTCTCAGCAGTTTTTGCTTCCAATATTAATGCCTTTAATTTTAAGTGTATACATCGGATTTTTTACCGTTGTTAATGATCCGCACGGAACTGTGGCCGTTGTATTTTCAATGATTCCGCTTACTTCGCCAATTGTTATGTTAATGCGTATTCCATTTGGCGTGCCGTGGTGGCAAATAGCAATTTCGGTATCATTATTGTTTGCAACATTTTTCCTTGTGGTTTGGTTCGCCGCAAAAATCTACCGAATTGGTATTTTAATGTACGGCAAAAAACCAACCTGGAAGGAATTGTATAAGTGGCTGAAGTACTAGTTCTTTAGAGTTGCAAAGTTACAGAGTGGCAAAGGTTCAAAGTTTTTTTGAATTTTGTATAACTTACAAAAGCGACTTTAAGATTGTGTATTGAAGCATAAAAGAGATATTACTAATAACAGGTTAATAGGTAGCATAGCGACAAAGATTTTAAACTTTGTCACTCTGTAACTTTGCAACTTTGAACCTTAGAAAAAGAATGAGTAAAATACTAATTGTAGAAGACGAAGCAGCAATCAGAAGAGTTTTGGTAAAAATTTTATCAGAAGAAAATGATTCGTATCAGGTTGATGAAGCAGAAGACGGTGTTGCGGGACTTGAAAAAATAAAAAACAACGATTACGATTTGGTTTTGTGCGATATCAAAATGCCAAAAATGGACGGTGTTGAGGTTTTAGAAGAAGTAAAAAAGATAAAACCAGAAATCCCAATGGTTATGATTTCGGGGCACGGCGACATGGAAACGGCTATTCAAACCATGCGTCTAGGAGCTTTTGATTATATTTCGAAACCGCCAGATTTGAATCGTTTGCTGAATACAGTTCGTAATGCTTTAGACAAAAAGCAATTAGTAGTTGAAAATAAAATTCTAAAGAAAAAAGTCAGTAAAAACTACGAAATGATTGGTGACAGCGAATCGATTAATCATATAAAATTGATGATTGATAAAGTGGCTCCAACCGAAGCCAGAGTTTTAATTACAGGTCCAAACGGAACTGGAAAAGAATTAGTGGCGCATCAATTGCACGAAAAAAGCGAGCGTTCTAGTTTTCCTTTAATTGAAGTAAACTGTGCGGCGATTCCAAGCGAATTAATAGAAAGCGAATTGTTCGGACACGTAAAAGGTGCTTTTACATCTGCTGTGAAAGATCGTGCTGGAAAGTTTGAAGCTGCTGACAAAGGAACTATTTTCTTAGATGAAATTGGAGATATGAGCCTTTCTGCTCAAGCAAAAGTTTTGCGTGCGCTTCAAGAAAATATGATTACTAGAGTAGGTGCCGATAAAGACATAAAAGTGGATGTTCGTGTCGTTGCCGCAACCAATAAAGATTTAAAAACAGAAATTGCCGAAGGCCGTTTCCGTGAAGATTTATATCATCGTTTGGCTGTAATTTTAATAAAAGTTCCGCCATTGAATGAAAGACGTGATGATATTCCAGCTTTGATTTCTCATTTTACAGAGAAAATAGCTTCGGAACAAGGAAATGCGGTTAAGTCATTTTCGGCGCAAGCCATAAAATTATTACAGGAATATGACTGGACAGGAAACATTCGTGAACTTCGAAATGTGGTAGAAAGATTAATCATTTTGGGAGGAAACGAAATTTCTGAAACAGATGTAAAAATGTTCGCTAGCAAATAAATGATTTAGTTTTCTATTTGAAATCTAAAAGCATAAATCTAATATTTAGAAATGAAATTAAAAAAGATAAACGAGAAATTACAAGACGGTTTAATTGAAAATGGTCTGACGGAAGCCAATGCTTTGCAGATGGAAACTTTTTCGACCATAAAAAGTGGCGCAGACTGTGTAATTGTTTCGCCAAAAGGAAGCGGAAAAACGACTACAATTGTATTGAATGTAATTCAGCAATTGGCGGGAAAAACAGAAGAATCGCCTCGTGCTTTGATCATTGTTGAGGATAAAGAGAAAATGACCGCTATGGTTGACCTTTTTGAGAAATTAGGAAAATATGCTAATCTAGAGGTTTACGGCGTGCACGACAAAGGAGATATGGATTATGATAAAAATTACGTTTCTACCGGAATTGATGTTTTAATTGGTACGCCAACGAAATTGAACGATATGTTCAGTACGGCGGGTTACAACGTAAATCGTCTTAAAATGTTTATTATAGACGATGCCGATCCGATTCTGAAATTGCGTCATGATGCTAAAATCACTCGTATTTCAAACAGTATTGCCAAAGTGCAGCGAATTATTTTTACAGAAACTCTAACAGAACGAATTGAAATTTTGGCAGACAAAATCATGATCGAACCTTATTTGTTTGATATGGATGAAGAGGGTGAAGAGGAGCTTGATGAAGAAGAAGACGATATTGAAGAGGAATAATTATTATAAAGTTTGCAGTCCCAGTTTGTAGTCTCAGTAACTAGAAAGTGGGACTTTTTGATTTAAAAATTATTAATAAAAAATAAAGTAGAATGGGATTAATGAAAGTGTTTTCGGGAAGTGAAGTATTAGCAATTGCTTTGCAAGAAAGATTAGAAGAAGCTGGAGTCGAAACAGTTAAAAAAGATAATATTCAATCGGCTCGTTTGGGAGGTTTTGGACAGACAGATTTGGCAGTTGAGGTTTTTATTCAGGAAACTGATTTTGCAAAAGCAAATTCCGTTATTGAAGAATTTAGAATGAGTCTTTAAAAAAGTCGCAGTTTGCAGTCACAGTTTTCAGTATTCTAACTGTAAACTGTCACTGCGACTGAAAACTAAAATAATATGCAATACAAAATGTTAGTGCTCGACATGGATGATACCTTGTTGACAGATGATCATAGAATTTCAGATTTAAATAAAAAAGTAATATTAGAAGCACAAGCAAAAGGCGTTTATGTGGTTCTGGCTTCGGGAAGACCAACTACAGCTATGACGGCTTATGCTAAAGAGCTGGAACTCGATGTAAACGATTCGTATATGATTTCGTTTAATGGAGCAATAATTAGTCGTGTTAAAGACGATTTGATTTTGTTTGAACAGAAATTGACTGTAGAACAAATTCATGCGTTATATGATTATAGCGTAAAGAAAAATGCGCACATAATTACCTATTTGGATGACGAAATTATCAGCGAAACCGATTCTGAATTTATAGAAGTAGAAAAAGAAATTACTGGAATGGCGCATCATAAAGTGTCAAGCTTTAAAGATTATGTAGACAGACCAGCGGTTAAATGTATTTTGTTGCAAGATCCAGCGTATTTAAAAACGCTAGAAAATGATTTAAAAGAAGCTATGCCTCATTTAAGCGTTTCGATGTCAAAACCATTTTTCTTAGAAGCGGCGCAACAAGGCATTGATAAAGCGGCAAGTCTGAAGTTTTTGGCTGATAAATTAGGAATTCACCAAAGCGAAATTATCGCCGTAGGGAATGCCGGAAATGACTTAACTATGATCGAATATGCCGGTTTAGGAGTTTGGGTTGATAATGTAACGCCAGAATTGCGGGACAAAGCAGATTTAATCGTAGCTTCAAATAATGACGATGGTGTTGCTGAAGTAGTAACACGTTATATTTTAAACTAAACTAAGATGAAAAAGCCTATTGAAACGGAACGCCTGATTTTACGGGAACTTGAACTTTCTGATGCAGAAGGAATGTACGAATTGGATTCTAATCCAAACGTGCATTTATTTGTAGGGAATAGACCCGTAAAACATATTGAAGAAAGCATTGAATATATCAAGTTTGTTCAAAAACAATATAAAGATCATGGAACAGGCCGATGGGCAGTTGTTTTGAAAGAAACGAACGAATTTATTGGCTGGTCTGGAATTAAGTTTATTACAGACGAAATCAATAACCACAAAAACTTTTATGAGTTAGGATATCGTTTTACCGAAAAACATTGGGGAAAAGGGTATGCAACAGAAGCAGGAAAAGCTTTTGTTGATCGTGCTTTTAACGAAATGAAAGTAGAAGTGCTTTATGCTTATGCAGATGCTGGAAACGAAAATTCTAGAAAGATTTTAGAAAAACTAGGTTTCCATTTTGTGAATTCTTTCGAATATCAAGAAGAATTAGAAGTTTGGTACGAACTTAAGAATCCAAACTCCAACTAAGAAATGTGTTCCAAATCTTTACATACTTAAAAGTCAGTAAAGATTTGGAAACAAATCAGAGTTATAATTATTTTTTAGCTACAGAAACAAAATATTTATTTCCGTCACCCATAGTTAATTTTACACGCTCGTCGCAAAGATCGATTGCAAAATTTGCACTTTCGTAACAGCTGCACGTTGTATTTTTGTCTTTAGACATTTCAGTTTTACAGTTGTTGTTTTTAAAACTTGCTAATTGTGGAGTGTATAAACTAACCAAGTCAGTAGAAGCGGTTACTAAAGAAATAATACTTGCAGAATTATTATTGGTAATTCTATATACAATTCTATCCGTATAGTTTACATCGTTAACAGTTACTTTACGAATGTAGGTATAAGCTGTAGATCCTTCACCTGGTTCTTTAACTTCAAACTTAAACCCAACTGCACGAATAGCAACGTCAAATTGCTGTTGTGAGTTAAAGCTTGCCCAAGTCGTCAATGTACTAATAGTAGGAAATGGATTTGCATTTGCAGCAGGGGCATTAGTTTGCGCTTGCGAACTAAATAAGGTTAAGAACATCAAGCAGATTGTGGGTAAAAATGCTTTCATAAAGCGTGGTATTTGTTATTATAATTTTGCCTACTCTCTTTGGTTTTCGGCTTTCCCATTTCATTTTGTAACACAAAACAACAACATAACGAGTAAAATTCAAAATTGTTATGCCCGAATTATTATTAAATTAATTAAAGGGTACTAAAATTCTTTAATATGAATTTATTGGCAACATGATGCATAACAATGGTAAATGTAAGAAATTTTGAATTTAAAATAGAAAAAAATGTATTTAATCGGTAAAACTTGCATTTAGTCGATTATTTTGTCATTTTATTCTTATCTGAATACTAAAATCTAAAAAACGAAAGTCTTGTATTTTGTAAAATAAAGGTAAAAAAGATTAACTTTTGAATGTTTCTAAATTAATATTAGTGCAAATTATTGATTGGAAGTGCATTAATCGCTTTCTTTTGATGAATATTGTTTGTAAATTTGCAGCCTTAAATTTTTTGACAACGATTTCATTAATTTAAGACAAATTATGGAAAATAGAAAAAAAGTTGCCTTTTACACGCTGGGTTGTAAACTGAATTTTTCAGAAACCTCTACAATCGCCAGAAGTTTTAATGACGAAGGTTTTGACCGCGTCGATTTTGAAGATGTTGCAGATATCTATGTGATTAATACCTGCTCTGTAACAGAAAATGCCGATAAACAATTTAAACAGGTTGTCAAAAAAGCCATGAAGCTGAATGAAAAAGCTTTTGTTGCCGCTGTTGGCTGTTATGCGCAATTAAAACCAGAAGAATTGGCTGCAGTTGACGGAGTTGATTTAGTTTTGGGCGCTACAGAAAAATTCAAAATCACAGACTATATCCATGATTTGAGCAAAAATGATATGGGTGAAGTGCACTCATGCGAAATTGCCGAAGCTGATTTCTACGTAGGAAGTTATTCTATTGGAGATCGTACAAGAGCATTTTTGAAAGTTCAAGATGGTTGCGATTATAAATGTACCTATTGTACAATTCCGTTGGCAAGAGGAATTTCAAGAAGTGATGCTTTAGAAAATGTATTGAAAAATGCCAAAGAAATTTCTGCACAGAATATTCGTGAAATTGTTTTAACTGGTGTAAATATTGGTGATTATGGAAAAGGGGAGTTCGGAAACAAAAAACACGAACATACTTTTCTAGATTTAGTTCAGGCTTTAGACAAAGTAGAAGGAATCGAACGTTTAAGAATTTCGTCTATCGAACCAAATTTATTGAAAAACGAAACAATTGAATTTGTTTCTAAAAGCCGAACTTTTGTACCGCATTTTCATATTCCGCTGCAATCAGGAAGCAATGATATTTTGAAATTAATGAAACGCCGTTATTTACGTGAAGTTTATACAGATCGTGTTGCTAAAATTCGTGAAGTAATGCCTCACGCTTGCATTGGTGTAGATGTAATTGTTGGTTTTCCTGGAGAAACAGACGAGCATTTCTTAGAAACGTATCATTTCTTAAATGATTTAGATATTTCATATTTACACGTTTTTACGTACTCTGAAAGAGATAATACGGAAGCAGCAGAAATGGAAGGCGTAGTTCCTTCAAATGTTCGCGCTAAACGCAGTAAAATGCTTCGCGGTTTATCAGTTAAAAAACGCAGAGCTTTTTACGAAAGCCAATTAGGAACCAACAGAACTGTACTTTTTGAAAGTGAAAATAAAGAAGGATACATTCACGGATTTACTGAAAACTATGTGAAAGTAAAAACACCATGGAATCCAGAATTGGTGAATACACTTCAAGAAATTAACTTAACAAAAATTGACGAAGACGGAAGTGTTCGCATTGAGTTTTTGAATAAACTGGCAGAAGCTTAAAGATAAAGTTTGTCATTCCGAGGAACGAGGAATCACACTCGAAACTCGACAAAGATTGGCAATTATAGCATATGGAATTACTAGTGTGATTCCTCGTTCCTCGGAATGACAAAAAAAGCCTCTAATTAGAGGCTTTTCTGTTTTATATATTATTCATTATCCTGAACAACCAATTTCAAAGAATTAATATAATCAGTGTCAAACTCAATAACTCGAATTTTTTCGGGATTAAATCCTAATTCTCCACCAAATTGACCTCTTGTGTCTAAGAAATTAATAGTCAATTCTTCGTCATTCAATTCTATTAATTTTCCTAAATAGGCAGATTTAGATGATTTTTTGGCAATTTGAAAAATACCGTATTTCTCTGAAACGTACTTAATAATTGAAGCTAAATCTTTGATTGGGATAATATCATCAGAATTTGTTTTTAATCCCTTCAAACGAATTACTTTTTCTGTAAAAGCCAGATCATGATCTCGGTTTACGGCTTCAATATTTTTATTTCTCAGGATAACAAAACCATCCAAAACAAAATCTACAGGGTTATTTCGAAGCAAAATCCAATCATCAGAATAATCAATTAAAAACCCGCTGAAGATTTCTTTTTTATCCTGAAATTCTATTTCGACCAATTGTCTTAAATATTGTTCCATCATGTTTTTTTTAAATTCCAATAATTAAAATCCAAACACTAAACTCCAAAATCAAATTCCAAATGCTATGAGATTGGAATTTGGAATTTTATCCCGATAGCTATCGGGATGGAATTTGATTTTTTAAGGATTAGTAGACCAAATACTGCTGTTTTTGATAAACACTCTTCGGTTTAATTTTAACTGTGCAATAATTAAATCTGCCATATCTTCAGACTGCATTACTTTTTCCGGGTTTCCGTCAGTTAAGTTTAAATCTTTTGCCATGTCAGTTGCCACAGTACTTGGCGTTAGAGCTGTAACACGGATATTGTGTTTTCTCATTTCTTGCATTAAAGAATCGGTTAAACCTAAAACAGCAAACTTAGATGCGCTGTAAGCACTTGTCAATGCGTTTCCGTTTAATCCTGCAGTTGACGAAATATTGATGATATCTCCAGTTTGTCTTTCGATCATGTTTGGGATAATCGCACGAGTTGTGTAATACGTTCCCATTAAATTCACCTGAATAATTCTTTCCCAAGCTTCTGGCTCCAACTCTAAGAATTTTCCAAAAGAAGCAATTCCAGCACTATTGATTAAAATATCGATGTGTTTAAATTCAGCAATAGCTTTTTCAACGGCAGAATTGATAGAATTAATGTCAGAAACATCGGCAGACAGCGCCAACGTTTTTACGCCAAGTTTTGCGGTTTCGGCAGCAAGCTGATCAATATCATTTTGAGTTCTTGAAACCAAAATCAGGTTTACACCTTCTTTTGCCAAAGCAATGGCAACAGCTTTTCCAATTCCTTTTCCTGCGCCTGTAATAAAGGCGTTTCTATTTTTTAAGTCGGTCATGATTGTGTTTTTAGAAATGCAGAAAGCATCATTTTAAGTCTTACAAAAATAAGCTTTTGAAAACTAAAATGATGCTTTAAAAGGTATTCTTAATCTAAGTTTAACAACTTTTTTTATTCTTTTAGAACCATGTCGATACACATGACAGCTCCTAAAATTAACTGTCTCAGCGGACTGTCAGAAGCAACTGTTTCATCAATTTCAAGAACATAATTGTCGGCACTTGTAAAAAATTCTTTTCCTAATCCTGCCCATTTTTTACTTACCTGTGCCAATTGCTTGTTTTCATGTGAGAATTTGAAATCCCAACCAGTCCATTTTCCTTGAAGCGTTGCAACAGGTTTTTCATTTTTATCTAAAATTTCAAATCTTCCGCCGATTGAGAAAAATTTTTGTTTGAAAGTTCCAACTAAGCGATCTTTCTCGTCTAATACTTCAACGGTCGATCTAAAAATGGCAACGCCTCTTCTTACTGTAATTAATTTTTCTCCAGAAGCAGTTGTAATTTCAACATTAAATGGAGTTGCTCTTTTATAATCTGTAAAACGAAATACTTTTGTGAAGAATCCAAGATTGTTTTCTCGGCAGTTCATGATGATTTGATTCGTTTCTGGATGATATATATCGTAATTGTTTGCGGCTTTGAACATTCCAATATGTTCTTTAACTAAAAATAGATTTTGGCTTAAAATAGGATTCATACGTGTGTAAAATAAGTTTTGAAAATAAAGCTGCAAATGTAATACAATATTTATTAATTATACTGCTTAGAAGTTTCAACCAAACGAATAAATTCTGCTTTGTAACCTTCGCCATCGTTTGAATTTCCTTGTTTCGCTAGTTTTACAATTTCTTCAGAAGACTTGTCGGCAATTAATTTTGAATCTCTCAATTTCAAACCAAACCAAGCTACGGCAGAACTAAATTTCATATCATCGCTCGCTTTATCCAAAGCAACCGATTTGTTCTCGATTACCTGAACCATTTCGATACTTTTATCGCCGTCAGGTTTTTTGTAACGGAATTTTATCGTCGCCAATTCGTTGCTGTAATTATTTGAATTGGTTTCGGTTTTAGTGTATTTTAAAGGATCTGGCTGTTCAGCTAAATAATCACTTTTTACACCAGCAGGAACAATTTCATACAAAGCCGTTACCGTATGATTGCTTCCCAATTCACCCGCATCAATTGCATCATTTTTAAAATCTTCTGGACGCAATTTTCTGTTTTCATAGCCAATCAAACGATACGCTTGAACTTGCTTCGGATTGAACTCGATCTGAATTTTTACATCTTTCGCGATAGCAAACATCGAACCCTTGAATTCTTTTCCTAAAAAACGATTCGCTTCCTGAATGTTGTCGATGTAAGCATAATTTCCGTTTCCTTTATCTGCCAAGATTTCCATTTTACTGTCTTTGTAATTTCCCATTCCGTAACCCAGACAAGTCAAGAAAACACCTGTTTTTCTTTTCTCTTCAATCAATTTTTCCATATCAGAATTAGAAGAACTTCCCACATTAAAATCTCCGTCAGTTGCAAGAATCACACGATTGTTTCCGCCTTTAATAAAATTTTCTGCTGCAGTTTTATAAGCCAATTCAATTCCTGCGCCTCCGGCTGTACTTCCGCCAGATTGTAATTTGTTCAAAGCGTCGATAATCGTTTTTTTCTCATCTCCAGAAGTTGGAGGCAAAACCATTCCTGCAGCGCCCGCATAAACCACAATCGCTACTTTATCTTTTGCACGTAATTCGTTTACCAAAATTTTCATTGATTGTTTTAATAAAGGCAGTTTATTCATGTCGCTCATCGAACCCGAAACATCAATTAAGAAAACAAGATTAGAAGCAGGTAAATCGTTTGTTGGAATATTCTTTCCTTGTAAACCAATTTTAAGGATTTTATTATTCTTATTCCAAGGAGAATCGCTTACTTCTGTATTGATAGAAAACGGATGCTCATTTTTTGGCTGTGGATAAGTATATTTAAAGAAATTAACCATTTCTTCTACACGAACCGCGTCTTTTGGAACTTGCTGGCCATTGTTTATAAAACGTCTGATATTGGTATACGAAGCATTATCAACATCTATAGAAAATGTAGAAAGAGGCGCTGTTTTTGGACTTTCAAAAGCATTTTCTATAAAAGCATCATAATCTTCCTGAGTTGGTTCTGTCGGAATTGGCATAATATTTAATTTTTTATCCAGTTCTTTTTCAGAAAGATTTTTATAAATTTCATTTTTGGTTGAAATTACCACAACACCATTCGAAGCTTTACTGCCATAAATTGAAGTCGCGGCTTGATCTTTTAAAACCGAAACATTATCAATATCATTCGGATTTATTTTTGCCATTTGATTGGCTTTTGCCGGAACTCCGTCAATAATATACATCGGTTCATTTTTTGGAGAAACTGATTCATTTGCGCGAATAGAAACAGTCGGGCTTGGCATAGCAGAATATCCCATAGAATTTTGAACTTGAATTCCTGCAACTTTTCCTTTAAGTGCCTGTGCTGCATCTTTTTTCTCTCTTCTTCTTTCAGCACGAGCATAGCTTCGGTCTTCATATTCTGAACTGCTTACGCCATAACCCAAAACTACAACTTCGCTTAAGGTCTGATTATCTGGAAGTAGTTTTATATTAATCGTATTTGAGTTTTGAACCTTTTGATTTTGGTTTTTGTATCCAATATAAGAGAAAACTAGCATGTCTCCAGTTTTAGCTTGAATGCTATATTTTCCATCAAAATCAGTTGCAACATTTTTTTTTGATGTCTGATTGAAAACGGTTACACCTGGAAGTGGCTGTTTTGTTTCATCTGAAACGATTCCAGAAATAGTTCTTTCTTGTGCTATGGTTACGAAACATATAAGCATAGCAATGGCTGATGAAATAAGTTTTAGACTTTTCATGATAATAAGTTTTAGAATTAATGTTGAGATTTAACTTTGTCAAAGTTTGAAACTTTGACAAAGTTTTATTGTGGACCGATTATTTTTTCGGAGCCGGTTTTCCGTTTTTTGTAGTGATTATAACAACTCCTTTTTTACCTCTTTCGCCATATTTTTCGGTAGCTTCAAGGTCTTGCAAAATAGTTATGGTTTTAATGTCTTGTTTGTCTAAAGGTGCATACGGACTAGTCGGGTTTTTGCCAAATAAATCATTTTCTGAATAGTAAATTCCATCAATAATGTACAAAGGTTCATCAAGAACAACAAGTGAATCTAAATTTTCTGGTTTTAAATTAGGAAGTTCGTTCTGAATCATTTTATCTTTTTTGACATCGTCACTGTGAGCCAATGCATTTCCGTTAAGAACAACTAACGGACTGCTTTTTTTTGCTTTTTGCACTGTCGCTGCCGAATAGGCAACTTTTGCAGATTCTCTTTGAGGATAACTTGAATAACCCATTTCTGGAGTTACTTCTTTTTTTGAGACGAAGTTATTTTCTTCCTCATAAGATTCACTTTTAAGAGGCGCATTTGCAGAAACGACAGTTTCTGCCGCAATACTCGGAGCAGGTGCAGATAAAACAGGTTCTGATTTTGGAATCGTTTCTTCTTGAACCGCAACTCGTTCTTTATTTTTAGTTTGATTGTCTAATATTTTAACCGCTTCTTCACTTGAAACTATTCCTAAAGAGGTTGCATCATTTTGTTTTACAATTGGTTCTTCAGTTTGAGGCTGTTTTGCTTCTTTTTCTTCCAAAACTACTTTTGGAGTTTCTGTTACAGTTTCTTTATTAGAATGTAAAAACTGAAAGCCTAGAGAAAGCAATAATAGAAGAGAAGCGGCAACCGCAATTTTTTTCCATAATGCAATTGTTTTTTTATCTTCTTTTTTGTCCAGTTTTTCTTCTACGCGCGCCCAGACTTTTTCCATTCCTGGAAAGTCTTGAAACTCGGCTTTTTGCGAAGCTTCTTTTATTTTATCGAATAATTTATCTTGATTGTCCATGACTATTTTGCTTTTTGATAATACAGTTTATTAACCAGTTCTTTCAGTTTGGTCTTAGCGGCATTCAATTGTGATTTTGAGGTACCTTCAGAAATCTTCAGCATTTCGGCTATTTCTTTGTGTGAGAAACCTTCAATGACAAAAAGGTTAAACACAGTTTTACAGCCGTCAGGAATATGGTTTAATAAATTAAGTAAATCTTCTTCTTCCAATGTATTCAGTTCGTCGACAGAAGGCTGCGAAAGCAGTTTCACATCATCTAAATACATATTAAAGTTGGTTTCTTTTCTAATCGTCGCCAAACAATGATTTACAGTTATGCGTCTTGCCCAAGCTTCAAAAGCATAAGCTTCTTTTAACTGTTCTAGTTTGGTGAAAATAGTAAAGAAAGAATCGGCCAAAGCTTCTTCGATTTCCTCTTCCTTTTTTAAATATCTTTTGCAAAGGCGGTACAACTTTGGCGCCATGTATTCGTACACCTGACGCTGGGCATCGCGGTGCATTTTTTTACAGTTTGCTATTTGAGTCTCGTTTATCACAATTGTTGTCTTTCTTGTATAGAGAGTAGAAAAGATAAAAAGGTTGGGACGGGGGTGAAAAAAAGTCTATTTTTTTATTTTAATTGCATTAATTAATCTTTCGCCAAAAAAAGGAATCTTTCCAAAGGTATCGATGCAATCCTGAAGAGAGTTCAATTTTTCAAGTTTGGGTAATACAAAATTTTCAAAATCTGATTTTAATTCTTTGTAGAAATCAGTCATATCTGTATGGTTTTCTAAAAGATAACCGGTTTTGTTTCTAAATGAATGCTTATCGTTCTTATCGCTCAAATATGAATTTTCTCTTAGATGTACTATAACGTCATATATTTTAGGCTTTTTTGTAACATCTTTGATTTCTGATTTTAGAACAATTCCTATATTGAAGCAAAAATTAACTTCGTCTTTAGTATTCCAAGAAAAATTTTGCAAGTTGATTAAAGTATAAAATTCTCCTTTATCTTTCCACCAGGTTTGCCCACTAGTTTTATAGCCAAAATCCTTTAGAGTTGGCTTTAAATATATTTTGATAAACTCAAGTTGCTTCTCTTTTGCATCCATTTCAGATCTATTTTGCAGGCAAAGTCAATTTATAAATCTTCGTTTCTAAAACTTCTGTATCATTATCTTCGCAAAGCAAAAATTCGATTTTGTTGTTTTCTTTTTTATAGAAAGTCAGACCTTCAAATTTATTGGTTGAGGTAATTTTTTGAGTAAAATCTATTTTCATGGTTTTTACATCAATTCTTCCGATGAAACTTCCTAGAATTTCTCCGTCATCATAAGTCGATTTGGTGTCTTCGGCAGTTGAAAGGAAATAGATTTTGCCATCAACCAAAACAGCATCGGTAAAACTGGAACGAACGCCTTTTATTTTTGGCAGTTTGTAATTAACAGAAATCAGAGCAAATTCTTCTCCTAGATTTTTGGCGTGAATGGTAAAAATGGTGTTTTTGTTGGAAACGCCATTTCCGCGATTGAATAAATACCAGTTTTCGCCATCAAAAATAGCGCCTTCTAGATTAAAATCTTCTGGTTTAATTTCTCCGAAATTCTGCATTACAGCATATAGATCGACTAAATTGTTTTTTTGTAAAACGGTTTTCGATTTCAAATCAAATTCAATCATTTTGTTTCGGTTTTCGGTTGAACCAGAACCAAAAACATAAAGCGTATCATTATGATGTGTAAGTGACTCAAAATCGGGTTTTAAGTTTTTTGGAATATTCTGCGTTGGATTGTCAATTAAAGCGTGTTGCTTCAATTGCTGATTCTGCATATTGTATTCGTATAAGAATCCGCTGTTGTCGCCAATTACATAAAGCGCGTCATTATTGTAAAATAATCCCGATGCCGAGCCGATTCCGATGATTTGAAATAATATTTCTAATGTGAATTTTTCCATGAAATGTTGTTTTTATTGCAATGAATAGCAGTTCCGATAGCTATGGGAATTCGTAAAATTACTATATTTATAAGACAAAAAATTAAAAAGATATGAAATCAATAGACCCGAAAGATTTTAAAGTTGTAGATAAAATAAAGCTCAAAGAAATTCCAACTTTATTAGATGTCAAAGCCGATGATGACGAAAAAGAAGAAAAACTAGATAAAGTTCAAGCCAAATTGAGCGATTTGCAAGATGTAATGTATGCGCATAACAAATACAGCGTTTTGATTTGTCTTCAGGGAATGGATACTTCGGGAAAAGACAGTTTGATTCGAGAAGTTTTTAAGGAATTTAATCCGCGTGGGGTTGTGGTGCATAGTTTTAAGACACCGACTTCGACAGAACTAGAACATGATTATTTATGGCGTCATTATATTGCGCTTCCAGAAAAAGGAAAATTTGCCATTTTTAATAGAACACATTATGAAAATATTCTCGTAACGCGTGTGCATCCCGAATATGTGTTGGCTGAAAACTTGCCGGGAATTGATTCTGTTGATGATATTACGCCAGACTTTTGGAAAAATAGAATCGAACAGATTAATAATTTTGAAAAACACATTTGCCAAAACGGAACAATCGTAATGAAATTCTATCTGCATTTGAGCAAAGAAGAACAACGCCAGCGTCTGTTGCGACGTTTGGAAGAGGAAAAACACAATTGGAAATTTTCGCCTGGAGATTTGAAAGAACGCGGGTATTGGGATGAATATATGAAGTATTACGAAGAAGCCATCAATAAAACATCGACACCACATGCTCCATGGTATATTGTTCCTGCTGATGATAAAGAAATGTCACGATATATTGTAGCGAAAATTATCTGGGAAGAAATGAAGAAACACACCGATATTAAAGAGCCTGAATTGGACGAGAGAACAGCAATTAATATTGAGTTGTATAAGAAAGAATTAGGAGAGAAATAATTAGAGAATTAAGATAATTTGTCAATTAGATAATTTTGAACCCCGATAATTTTTTTAAACTGTCGGGGTTATTTTATATACCATTAGTCAACACAAAAACGCAGTTTGTCAAATTAATTTCAATAGCGCTTTACAATTATGGTCCTTTGTTGTTTGTTTAAAAAATATAGGGCTACTTTTGAAGTTAAATTTTCTCAAGAAATTATTTATAGATGATTGCAATCAATAAAAATAGGCATTGGATATTTTTAGTCTTTTTCTGGTGTCTGTTAGGTTTTACAATTTGGGGACAGCTAATAGAAGATTACAGTTTTTGGTCTGCTTTTTCCCAGTCCGTTTTAATTTTATTTTGTTCAACCGCTTTAGCGCATTTTTTAAGTGATGTGTTATTGCCTAGCGCTTTGCGAAAAAATAAAATGGCTTTGTTTGCCTTGCAAGGTATTGTAGTGGTTCTTATTCTGTCATTTTGCCTCGCAACCATTTATGCCGTTTTTTCAAATCCAGAATCAAGAAGCAGGTTATATCCCGATCAAGCTGATTTGAGTACACTTCAGTTTTTATGGACACAATTTTATGGCAGCATTCCAGCGGCAATTTTAATAAGTAGCACAGCCTGCGGACTTCGGTTTTATCAGGAACATAATGCTATCGAAAGAAGTCATGCAGAATTGAAACAAGTGCATTTAGAAGCGCAAATCAAGATTTTGCAAGATCAGATCAATCCGCATTTGATGTTTAATGTGTTAAATCATATCCATATTCTAATGCAAAGCGATGTAAAGTTAGCTTCAGATTTATTGGTTCAGTTTTCGGATATTTTGAGGTATCAATTGTATGAATGCAATAAGGAATATGTGCCTTTGCATCTTGAAATCAAATATTTAAAGGATTTAATTGCTGTTGAAGAAACTCGTTGGGGAAATGAATTGGAAGTGAAAAGCAAATGGAATATTGAAAATGGACAGCTTCAGATTGTGCCGTTGCTTTTGGTTCCGTTAATCGAAAATGCTTTTAAACATGTTTCCCGACTTCCAAATCAAAAAGGATATGTGCATTTGTCTTGCGAGCAAATAAATCATCAGCTGAATTTTAAAATTGAAAACTCGTATACAGAGCAATACAAAATACCTTCAAAAAATCAAGGATTAGGTTTAGAGAATGTAAAGAAAAGACTGGAAATACAATATCCAGAGAAACACAGATTAGATATTCATAAAACTGATTCTGATTTTACTGTTGAAGTGGTTTTAGATTTGAAATAATTTTTTTGCCACGAATTGCACAAATTAGCACGAATTTTAAATCTGCAATGCTTTGTGTTCTAAGCATTCTTTACAAAAATTAAAACTTTGCGAACTTTGCGATCCCGATAGCTATCGGGATTGTGTACTTTGCGGTTAAAGAAAAAATCTGCTAAATCTGTCAAATCTGCGGGAAACAAAAAACAAACCAGAAACAAAAAAACTATGAAAATGAAATGTCTCATAATCGACGATGAACCTATAGCAAGAAACGGAATAGCAGATTTTGTTTCTAAAATTGATTTTCTCGAAACCGTCGGCACTTGTGCTTCGGCTCTAGAAGCCACTTCCTATCTTCAGGAAAAAGCGATAGATTTATTATTTCTGGATATAAATATGCCTTATTTGTCTGGATTGGAATTTTTAGAATCTTTAGAAAACCCGCCATTGGTGATTTTTACAACTGCTTATTCAGAACATGCTTTAGACGGATACCGCCTTCAGGTTGTGGATTATTTATTAAAGCCAATTACTTTTCAGCGTTTTTATCAGGCTTCGTTAAAAGCAAAGCAATGGCATCAAATGCTGAGTTCGCCAAAACAAAACCAATTGGATCCTTTTTTATATGTGCGTCAGGAAGAAGGATTTCAGAAAATTTCTTGGATCGATATTTTGTATATTGAAGGGATGCAAAATTATGCTAAACTTCATTTTAAAGATAAAGTGCTGATTATTCATCAAACCATGATTTCATTAGAAGAAACACTTCCCAAAGAAATTTTTTTTCGAATCCATAAATCATTTCTCGTAAACGTTACGCATATAGATTCTATTTCTGGCGGACGTTTATTTATAAAAGGACAAGAACTACCTATTTCAAGAACACGCCGTGAGGAATTATTGAAAGAGGTAGTGTATAAAAACTTATTAAGCAGATAGCTCTAGAATTTCCATTTTAGAGCTATTGCTCCATAAAAAGTAGTCGTGAATCTTGGATCAGCAATATCTTTTTCCTTAAAGATTTCTTTAATTTTTCGGTTTGTTGTCGAAAAACTTCGAACAAGAGTAGTTCCGCCAGTTGGTTCTAAAATCCAATGTTTTCCAAATTTCATCTGAGGTCGTAAGCCTGCAATTATCTGCTGATATCCAAGCAGGGTCGATTTATTCCCAATTTTGGTTTCAGCTGTCATTCCGCTTATTTCGGCTACTGCTTTTAAGTCAAAACTATCAGACATTCGATAGCCTATTTCTACACCTTCGGGAAAAGCAACTTTAAAATGTAAAGCGCCAGTAGATTCCCAGTTAAAATAAATTCCAGGAAGAACCATCGGAACACCAAAACTATTAGTTAAAACTGGACCAGCACCCAAAGCCAGTTTAGGATTAAATTGTTTGATAAAAAGAATGCCGCCTTGAAGCAAGACATCATCTTTATTAATTTCAACCATATCTGTATAAACACCTACAGAAGCCATAATTAATAAAGACCAAGAAGAAGAAATAGAGCGCAAATGTTTGACTCCAATTTGCGTATTGAGCAATTCATTCGGGAATCCGCTTTGAAATTCTACTGGAAGATCTTGTATGTTGTAATTCCTGTTTTCCATTTTGGCATAACTGGCATTAAAAAATACAGACCAGAGTTTTGGATGATCGTATTTATCCATTTTTAAAGATAGTGGCACTTCAAAAGCCAGCTGCGCTCTTTTAAAATTGCTTTCGGCATTTGTCTTAGTGCTGTCTATTGGCCGTACATATTTAGAAAAAGGCACATAATCGATTTTAAATTCACCTGAAATTCCTGATTGTGAACGTGCAGCTAGGGTAGCCAATAAAAAAAGAAAAAGCTGCGATAGATAAAAGATTGTTTTGCTCATAATTTGATTAATTTTTCTGCGAATTACCACGTTCTAAATCAATCCAAAAAAATCATTTGACTACCAGCACTTTTCTTTTGACCAACGGTATAAAATAAAAAATCCGACAACTATTACAAGCTGTCGGATTTTTACCAAAAACAAAATAATAAATTAAACCTATTTTTTAAAGTTTAAAACCATAAGCAACACGCAATGCTACTTGATTGGTTCTAAAGTCATGATAATCTTCGTAACGAACACTTAAATCGATGTACTTGTTGGCATAACCAATTCCTGGAGCCCATAAAAAGGTAGTTTTATCGTAACCGTTTGTTACAGCAAAACCAGCACCCAGTTCTCCTAAAACATAAAATTGATCTTTTAATACAAAAGCTTTAAAACCTGCTTTGGCTGGAATGAATCCAAGATCTTTTATGTTATTTCCAAGTTCATCTTTCCCCATAAATAAATTTGTAAATCCCGTTGTTAAGGTTAATGATGTTTTTTTAGAAAGATCGTACTGTAAACGTACATCTCCACCCAGAGACCAGTCATAATCGTTATCGGTTGGAAGACCTCCATTTAAACCGACTCCTAATCTAAAACCCTGATCGTAATTTTCGACTTCGCTGTCTTGAGCAAAAGTTGTGTTGGCAAATAAAAACGTGAACGCAGCTAGGCATAACATCTGTAATTTTTTCATGGCTTATATTTTTGAAATTTCTATGATGTAAAATTATATGGAAGCCATTTGGAGTTTGTTATACAATTTTTAAAAATCGTTACATAATATTGAGTTCGTCTTATTTTTGTCTTAAAATTGGGATATATTTTTATTGATAGGATAGAATTCGAAGCTTCTGACTATCTTTGCGCACAAAATAGATTAGAAGTGAATTTAAAGCAGTACACCAAAGAGTTTTCATATAATTTAAGGCTGGCATATCCTGTTATTTTAGGAATGGTCGGACATACTTTAATTGGTATCGTCGATAATATAATGGTTGGTAAAATTGGAAGCACGGAATTGGCAGCAGTTTCACTTGGAAATAGCATGATTTTTATTGCAATGTCTTTAGGAATTGGATTTTCTACAGCTATTACGCCAATTGTTGCCGAAGGTGATGCGGAGAAAAATGATACTAAAATTCGTTCGGCTTTTCATCATGGATTATTTCTTTGTACCATTCTAGGATTGGTACTTTTTACAGTAATTATGTTTGCTAAACCCATTATGGAATTGCTAAAACAGCCTGCAGATGTAATCGTGCTGGCAAAACCCTATTTAGGATGGGTGGCTTTTTCTCTAATTCCATTAGTAATGTATCAGGGTTATAAACAGTTTGCAGACGGAATGTCGTTAACCAAATATTCTATGTATGCTATGGTAATGGCAAACGTTCTTCACGTTGGAATTAATTATGTTTTAATATACGGTATTTGGTTTTTTCCAAAAATGGGAATTATCGGAGCGGCTTTAGGAACTGTAATTTCTAGAATATTTTTAGTAATGTTCATGCACATTATGCTTTCGCGAAGAGACGATTTAAAACGCTTTTTTAAAGGTTTTAGTTTTAATGAGATAAAAAAGGCAACCATAAAAAAGATTATCAGTATCGGATTTCCTTCTGCGATGCAAATGCTTTTTGAAGTAGTTTTATTTACTGCCTCGATTTGGCTTTGCGGGAATATCGGAAAAACAAGTCAGGCAGCAAATCAGATTGCACTGAGTTTGGCGTCGATGACTTTTATGTTTGCAATGGGATTAAGCGTGACTTCTATGGTTCGTGTAAGTAATCAAAGAGGGTTGATGGATTATAAAAAACTGATTGTTGTAGCACGTTCTATATTTTTGCTAGCCATTATTTTAGAAACTGTTTTTGCTATTTTCTTTATTGTTTTCCACGATTATCTTCCAAATATTTTCTTGAATATGGAGAATACTGGACAGATTTTGGATAATGAGGAAGTAATTGCCATTGCCTCAAAACTGCTTTTAATTGCAGCTGTTTTCCAAATTTCTGACGGAATCCAAGTTGTAGTTTTAGGAGCATTACGCGGATTGCAAGATGTAAAAGTGCCTATGTACATTACTTTTGTAGCGTATTGGGTTATCGGTTTTCCTATTTCGTATTATTTAGGAGAACACACCGAATTGAAAGCGCAAGGTGTTTGGGTCGGACTTTTGGCAGGTTTAACAGCCGCAGCGATCTGTTTATATGTCCGTTTTCATTACTTAACCAAAAGATTGGTTAAGAATTCAGATACAGAATAATTAAATTTGAAAAAATAAAAGGCTGATTTTTATATATGAAATCAGTGGCAAAACAATAAATTAATAAAAAAAATAAACATATGGAATTACCTAAATTTTTACTTGGAGACAACACTGATTTTCCAGATGATATTTTTATCATCCACCTAGATTATCCAAGATTTATTATCAATTTAAAAGACGATGAGGTTGAGTTTTTAGAAGAACCTGAAGATCTGGATGAAGCAGAATTAAACGCTGAAATGGAAAGTTTAATTGAAAAAGCAAATGAGTTTTATGATAGAGAAATTAACCGTTACGAAGAGTAATTGTTTTTCTGATCTTACGTTCCTATACTATTTTTAATGAAAAATTTACGTTTCCTAAAGCCGATTTTTAGTTTTATTGCAATTGGATTATTGATAACCACTCTAAGCCGAATCTTTTTATTTTTTCTTTTTAAAGAAAGAGTAGTGCAAACGCCAGATTTCTGGTATATTTTTCCAATCGGTCTTCGAATGGATTTAATATTGCTTTGCTATTTGTCGTTTCTACCCGCATTGCTAATTACTTTTCTGCCGAATACAGCGATAAAGTTTACCAATAAGTTTCTGGTAATTTATAGTTTTCTGTTTCTGTTTTTAATTCTTTTTGTAGAATTAGCTTCGCCAGATTTTGTAAAACAATACGATACACGTCCAAATAAGATTTTCTTAGATTATCTTATCTATCCAAAAGAAGTGGTTGGAATGCTTTTAAAAAGTTATCTGACTTCTATCATTGTAACATTCCTAATTTTGGGAGTTGTAATTTATTTTGCTTTCAAAAAAGGAAAACAATTATTCTATACCACAAGTACTGATTATAAATTCAAATTAATGGTATTTCCATTAGTGGCTTTTTTATTGTTTTTCGGAGCACGTTCAAGTCTTACTTCAAAACGTCCAATTAATGCTAGTAATGCTGTTTTCTCGACAGATCAATTGACAAATACTTTAGGACTAAATTCATTTTATACAGTAGCTTTTGCAGCTTATTCGATCAAGAATGAAGGAAATACCAAAATGTATGGTAAAATGGATGAAGCCGAAGCGATTGCTCGTGTAAAAAAATACATGATTGCTGGTCCAAGTGATTTTACCGATAAGGAGATCCCGTTTTTACACGTACAGCAGCCAGATTCTGTTATGAAAAAGCCATATAATTTAGTGATATTTCTACAAGAAAGTTTAGGTGCAGAATACGTTGGAATTTTAGGAGGAAAACCATTAACCCCAGAATTTGATAAATTATCTAAAGAAGGAACATTATTTACCAATTTGTATTGCACTGGAACCAGAAGTGTCCGCGGAATTGAAGCGGTTGTAACTGGATTTTTACCTTCGCCATCAGAAAGTGTTGTAAAGCTTGGAAACTCACAGCAAGGATTTTTTACATTGGCCGAGGCTTTAAAACAAAAAGGTTACGACACAAGTTTCATTTATGGCGGAATGGCCAATTTTGATAACATGGCTTCGTTTTTCAACGGAAATGGTTTTACAAACATTGTAGACCAAACTGATTTTGATTCTGATGGAAATAAATATGCTTTCAAAGGAACTTGGGGCTATTCTGATGAAGATTTGGTTACCAAAGCCAATCAGTATTTTAAATCAAAAGGCGATAAACCATTTTTCTCTTTAATGTTCTCGACTTCAAATCACGAACCTTTTGAATATCCGGCAGGAAGAATTAAACCTTATGATAAAAAGCCTAATACGGTAAACAATGCTATGAAATATGCCGATTTCTCTATTGGAAAATTCTTTGAAATGGCTAAAAAAGAACCGTATTTTAAAAATACAATTTTCATTGTAATTGCAGATCACAATACCAGAACGTATGGTAAAAATTTAGTTCCAATCAATAAATTCCATATTCCAGCATTTATCATGGGGCCAGGAGTTCCAAAAGGAGCTATTTATGATAGATTGGCAAGTCAGATTGATATTCCGCCAACATTATTAGGATATTTAGGAATGCCTTTCGAAACGCCTATGGTAGGCCGAAATCTAACTAAACTAGATCCAAAAGTACAAGGAAGATCTATTATGCAGTTTAATGATATCAATGCATTTAGAGTAGAAAACCAAGTGGTGATTATGCAACCCAATTTGAAACCACTTCAATTTGAAATAAAAAATGATACCACTTTAGTTCCTGTAAAACTAAACGAAGATTTAGCAAAAGATGCTTTAGCACACGTGATTACAGCAGGGAATTTATATAAAGAAAGCAAGTATAAGCTTAGAGCTAAAAAATAGTAACAAAGTAACAGAGATACAAAGTGACAGAGTAAAAGCTTGTTTCTTTGTTACTTTATCTCTTTATTGAAATATATTTTCAACAAACTAGAAGCAGCTGCAAACGATGAAATTTCATTGTTTTGCACTGCTTTTTTACTTTCTTCTAATAATGATATGATTTCTGGCTGATTATAGAAATTTTGTTTTAGCTGTTCGTTAATGGTTTCCATCATCCAGAAATGGTTTTGTTCATTTCTTTTTTCTTGGAAAAACCCGGTTTCTTTCGTCATTTCAAAATAATCAGAAATAGTGTTCCAAACTTCAGAAATTCCATCTTTTGTCAACGAACTGCAAGTAGTTACTTTCGGCTGCCAATTTGATTTTTTTGGAGGAAATAAATGCAAAGCGCGATTAAATTCTACTTTCGCCTGATTGGCTTTTTTTACATTATCGCCATCAGCTTTATTAATGACAATAGCATCTGCCATTTCCATAATGCCACGTTTAATACCTTGAAGTTCGTCGCCAGCACCAGAAATCTTTAAAAGTAAAAAGAAATCGACCATACTGTGAACAGCAGTTTCACTTTGGCCTACACCAACAGTTTCAATAATAATGGTGTCAAAACCTGCGGCTTCACAAAGTATGATAGTTTCTCTGGTTTTTCTTGCTACACCGCCTAAAGTTTCTCCAGAAGCACTTGGACGAATAAAAGCATTTTCATCTTTAACCAATTCTTCCATTCGGGTTTTATCTCCGAGAATACTTCCGTGCGAAAGCGAACTGCTTGGATCAACTGCCAAAACTGCTACTTTTTTTTCTAATTGGGTAAGATGTTTTCCAAAAGCCTCAATAAAAGTACTTTTTCCGACACCAGGAACACCAGTAATTCCAATGCGAATTGATTTATTGGCATGAGACAAACAGCCTTGAATGACTTCGCCAGCTTTCTCAAAATGATCTAGATTAGTGCTTTCAATTAAAGTAATCGCGCGACTGAGAGAAGTTCTGTTTCCTTCTAAAATGCCATCAATTAGTTCTTGAGAAGTGGGCTGTTGCCTGCGTTTGCTTTTAATTTGATTGATAGCCGAAATATTGGTGATTTCGGGAGGTGAAATTCCAGCTTTTTCAGATATGTTGCCAGTTTGTTTATTAGAATTTGACAAAACGCACTTTTTAGAAATGTAAAAGTACAGAAAACAAAAACAGTTTCAAAAAGTTAGTTCGCCACGAATTACACGAATTTCCACTAATTTGTTATTGTCAAAAGGAGCAAAAATAAGTTTGCCACGAATTCACGAATTTTCATTTGAAAAACTATGTCTGATATTATTATTCGAATTAATTCGAAAAAAAAATCTCAAAGATTTTAAAAATAAAATTCGTGAATTGCTTCGCCTTTTCGCTATCGCTCGAGTCGTGGCAAAAAACTTAGAATCTTAGTGCCTTAGCATCTTAGCATCTTTAAAAATTAATATCCAGCTGTAAAGCGTACTTGATGATGTTTTGGAGTTTCTACTTCGTCAGCAATTACAACCGCTAAATCTTCTACAGATAAAATACTTCTTTGTTCGTCATTAAAAACAGGATTTTCTAAACCTAAACGGTATTTTCCGGTTCTTCCAGTTTTAGTTCCAGCATGCATTTCGAAAGCAGGGCTAAAGAATGCCCAATCCAAATCTTTTTCTTCTTTGATGATATTTAAATAATGTCTCGCGGCGTTGGCTCCAGGGTAAATCTCCTTTGGAAAATCTGGAGTGTCAACTGCTTGTAAATCTGGGGCAACATATAGACTTCCAGCTCCACCAATTGTAATAAAACGTTTAACACCCGATTTTTTAACCGCTTCCTGAATAGCTTGTGAACCTGCTAAAAAATCATCGTAAATATTAGGGTTAGTCCAACCGGGATTGTAAGCATTGACAACAGCATCGTGACCTTTCAAGATTTCTGCCAAAGCGTCAACATTAAAAATATCTGCAGCAACCCATTTAGCATTTGCTGTATCTTTTGGAGTTCTTGCAATAGCAGTGATTTCGTGTTTTCTGTCTGCTAATTCGTTTAAAATTGCTGAGCCAACAAATCCTGTAGCTCCAATAAGTGCGATTTTCATAATATATAAATTTATTTAGTAATAAAAAATGTTACAGTTTCGGGTAAAAAAATAGTTTTAAAATTGATTCGAAAAATCTTCCAATGAAATTCCCTCCAGCTGTCTGCTGACGTTTTGATTCATTTCGCTATATAAAGCTTCCAAATGCTGATTGATGTTTTTTCCAACAGGACAATCAGGATTCGGTTGATTTTTAGCAAAACCTAAACCAATCGTTTCAAAGGTCATTTCGAATATTTGTTTTAAAGTTAGATCAGCAGCATTGACCGCTAATTTTGTACCGCCATTTTTTCCTTCTTTACTTTCTACAATATGATGAGCTTTTAAATTGGCAATTTCTTTTCGAACCAAAACAGGATTTAGATTAATACTTCCCGCAATAAACTCCGATGACAAATAATCATTGGGGAATTTATGGAGCAAAGTAAGAATGTGAATCGTTATGGCAAATTTACCTGAAATCATACTGTAATAAAATATGTTACAAATTTACATCTTTTTGTAACACAAAATACTAATTTAACTAAAAATTAATTCTTTACCTCAAATTTTAAATACTTATTTTTGTGATGATCTTACATATGAACAACTTTATACTAATATTTCTCTTTCTTTCGCTGGGTTTGGTTTTACAACACGTAAAACAGTTTCCCACTCATATCTATAAGACGCTCAATAAAATTGTTATTTATTTCTGCCTTCCTGCCATTACTTTATATCATATTCCTAAAATAAAATGGAGCAGCGAATTGCTATTTCCGATAGGAGCGGGGTGGATTACTTATATTCTGGCTTTTATATTTTTTCATTTTTTAGGAAGAAGAAATGGCTGGTCCAATAAACTGATTGGCTGTTTGATTTTGACAGCAGGATTAAGCAACAGTTCTTTTTTAGGATACCCGATTATTGAGGCTTTGTTTGGAAAGAAAGGTTTGGAAACGGCTGTATTAGTTGATCAGCCGGGAACTTTTGTGGTGGTTTCAACACTTGGGGTTTTTACTGCTGCTTTTTATTCTAAAGGAAGCCCGAATGCCTTAGGAATTTTCAAAAAAATTATCACGTTTCCGCCATTTCTGATGTTTGTTTTGGCATGTCTAATGAATATTTTCGATTATAATTTAAATGAGAACTTTCAGTCAGTATTGCTAAAAATAGGAAGTTTAGTAACACCTTTAGCTTTGCTTTCTGTTGGTTTGCAATTGACTTTTGATAGAAAAAGCCAGCATTGGAAATTTTTGCGTCTTGGACTTTTCTTTAAATTGCTTTTGATTCCTTTTATAATTTTTGTGCTATATGTTTTTATTTTTAACCAACATTCTGAAGTCATAAAAATTACAATAATGGAAACCGCCATGGCGCCCATGATAACGGGTGCGATCTTAGCTTCAACTTATGGATTAAAACCAAAATTAAGCAGTATGATGATCGGTTTTGGAATTCCAATTTCCTTTGTTACGCTTGCTTTTTGGTATTTTGTTTTGAGTTTTATTTAGGAGTAAAATACTAATTATATCGACAAAGTAGAATTTTAACTTTTTTTAAGAAAATCAATGTTTTCTATATGCTTTTTTTGGTTAATTTTAGATGAACTAAAAAAATGAAATTATGTCAACATTAAGATTAGGCGATATAGCTCCGGATTTTCAAGCGGAAACCACGCAAGGACCAATTAATTTTCACGAATGGTTAGGAGATTCGTGGGGTGTTTTATTTTCGCATCCAGCAGATTTTACGCCAGTTTGTACAACTGAATTGGGAACAGTGGCGAACTATGTGCCAGAATTCAAAAAAAGAAATACTAAAGTTATTGCTCTGAGTGTAGACGGTTTAGATTCGCATAAAGAGTGGATTAAAGATATCAACGAAACTCAAAATACAGAAGTAAATTTCCCAATCATTGCAGATGAGGATAAGAAAGTAGCAAATCTATACGATATGCTTCATCCAAATGCAAGCGATAAATTTACAGTTCGTTCGGTTTTTGTTATCGGACCAGATAAAAAAATCAAATTAACGCTGACTTATCCAGCTTCAACAGGAAGAAATTTTGACGAATTGCTTCGTGTTATTGACAGTTTACAATTGACAGCAAATTACAGCGTTGCAACTCCAGCAAACTGGAAAGATGGAGAAGATGTGGTAATCGCGCCAGCAATTCCAGATAGCGATATTCCAGCTAAATTCCCAAAAGGACATACGCCAATCAAACCTTATTTGAGATTGACACCGCAGCCAAATAAATAATTTTTATAGGGGCAAAGGTTCAAAGTAACAAAGAGACAAAGTTAAAAAGGCTGAGATTTTTCAAACAGAAAAATCTCAGCCTTTTTATTTTTACCAGGATCTTTATTACTCTGTCCCTTTGTTACTTTGTCCCTTTTAAAAAAAGAACTTACTTAGCCGCCAACAAAGCATTCATTCTTTTTTTATCTCCTACAACCCAGAGAATATCATTTTTCTCTAATATCAAACTAGATTCTGGATTTAGAATACGGTTTCCGTTTCGTTCAATTCCTACGACCATTCCGTCTGTTTTGGCTCTGAACTGTCCGATGCTTTTTTTGATGAATTCGTCTTGAGAAACTTCAAGCTGTCGTAAAACAATATCGGTTTCTTCTACTTTTGTAGGCGGTTCTGTTTCGTTTTGAGTTAAGAATTTGGTGAATTCTGCTATTTGTGCATCAGTTCCAATTACACATATTTCATCGCCTGGAAATAGACGTTCCGTTTTCGTCGGAATCGGAATGGTGACTTCTCCTCGTTTAATGTAGGCGATATTAATTCCTAATTGTTCACGAATTTTGAGTTCCTGTAAAGTCTGACCCACTAAATTAGATTCTTTTTTAATTTCGAAGAAAGACATGTGTCCGTCCCAAGGCATTAAATTGGCATATCGTCTATCGATCTTTTTGTTTTCGCGATCGTTTAGGTTTTTCAAAAAGTGATTTTCGATTTTATGGTATTGCTCATTTAGTTTTTTAGGGAAAATTTGATAAGCTCCTATTGCAATAATCAGCGCTACGAAAGCTACTAAAGGAGAGAAGAAAATATTCAATAAAAACCCGACAAAGAATAGGCCGAGACTCATTCTTATCAGAATCAGCATTAAAAGTGCGCCACGATATTTGCGTTCTTCCCAAAGGGTTTCAACTTCATCTACTTTTACTCGACGGAGCGAAAGTGCCCACAAAAATGGAGCAATTACAACTAGCGTAAGTAAAGCTGCCAGCGTATTTCCGAATCGTGTATCGGCAACCAATGGCGCTACAAATTTGGAAGACAATAATATAATGGCTGTAATAATAATGGTATGAAGAATAATTTGCGTAATCGAAGAACGAAGTACAATTTGCCAAGTACTGACAGATTTAATGGCTTGTGCATTTACACTATAACGGTTAATGTTTTTAACCCATCTTTTAGGCATTTTTGCCTCTAAAAAGAAAGCAAAACGTTCAGAATATTTAATTAAGAAAGGTGTGGTAAATGTCGTTATTGCAGATACAGCCACAATAATTGGGTACAAGAAATCACTAGTAACTTTTAAGGACATTCCAAGAGTGGCAATAATAAATGAGAACTCCCCAATTTGTGCCAAACTCATTCCGGTTTGAACAGATTGTTTTAACGGCTGGCCAGAAATCAAAGCACCAATAGAAGAACTAAAAGCTTTTCCAAATATGGTCAATAAAGTAATTATGGCAACAGGAAGCGCATAATTTATCAATGTTACTGGGTTAATCAACATTCCGACAGATACAAAGAAAACAGCACCAAAAAAATCTTTTACAGGCTGAATTAAATGTTCAATTTTCTCTGCCATTGTAGTTTCAGCAATAATAGATCCCATGATAAAAGCGCCTAATGCTGGAGAAAAACCAACATTTGAAGCAAAAATTACCATCATTAGACATAATGCTAATGAGATGATGAGTAGCATTTCATCTGTCATCAGATGTTTAGCTTTTTTGAAAATAGTTGGAATAATAAAGATTCCCCCTAAAAACCAGATAATTAAAAAGAAAATAAGTTTTAAAACAGATTGTAATAATGCTGTTCCCGAAACCTGATCGCTTACAGCAATAGTTGATAGCAAAACCAGCATCAGAATTGCCACAATATCTTCGACGATTAAAGCTCCGAAAACAATTCCAACGAATTTTTTCCCTTTTACGCCCAACTCATCAAAAGCTCTGATAATAATAGTTGTGGACGAAATAGAAAGTGTGGCTCCCAAGAAAATACTGTCCATTTTTCCCCAGCCCATCCATTGCCCGACTGCGTAACCAATTACGGTCATAAACAAGATCTGGGTTATGGCGGTGACAGAAGAAGTCCCTCCAACCTTCATTAGTTTCTTAAAGCTGAATTCGAGTCCTAAACTAAAAAGTAAAAATATAACCCCAATTTCTGCCCAGACTTCGACACTTTTCATATCGGTGATAGATGGGAAAAAATCAAAATGGTTTCCAGCTAAAAATCCTGCAATAAGGTAACCTAGAACCAAAGGCTGTTTCATTTTTCTAAATAATAGAACAGCAATTCCGGCGGTCATCAGGATTAATCCTAAATCACTAATTAAAGGTTGTAAGTGGTGTGAAGTTTCCGCAGCGGCATTTAATGCAATCATATAAAAACGTGGTATTTTTTTAGCGGCTGATCCAGCTTTTTATTTCAAATGAAATTCATTGGCTCCTATTAAAATAAAAGGAGTCTAACCTGGATTTGCCTCTGGATTTAATAAAAAAAAGCTATCTCGATAAAGATAGCTTTTTTTGGTAAAATATTTGGTATTTTTCTTAAATTCCTGTGTAATTACTAGGCGTTATAGCCAATAATTCTGCTCTAACGGCATCTGAAACTTCTAGAGTCGCAATAAAGTTATGAATCGCATTTTTGTCAATCGCTTCATTAGTTCTTGTTAATCCTTTTAAAGCTTCGTAAGGATTTGGATACGCTTCGCGACGTAAAATAGTTTGAATAGCTTCAGCAACTACTGCCCAGTTTTTCTCTAAATCTTCAGCAAATTTACTTTCGTTTAAAAGCAATTTATTTAATCCTTTCAAAGTAGCTTCAAAAGCAATAACTGTATGTCCAAAAGGAACACCAACATTACGTAAAACAGTACTGTCAGTTAAGTCACGCTGTAATCTTGAGATTGGTAATTTTGCAGAAAGGTGTTCAAAAATAGCATTTGCTATTCCTAAGTTTCCTTCTGAGTTTTCAAAATCAATTGGATTTACTTTGTGCGGCATTGCAGACGAACCGATTTCTCCAGCTTTGATTTTTTGCTTGAAATAATCCATTGAAACGTACGTCCAGATATCGCGATCTAAATCAATGATAATCGTGTTGATTCTTTTTAAAGCATCAAAGAAAGCTGCAAAATGATCGTAATGCTCAATTTGTGTGGTTGGGAAAGAATGTTTTAAACCAAGATCTGTTTCAACAAATTTATTACCGAATTGTTTCCAGTTAATTTGTGGATATGCTACGTGGTGCGCATTGAAATTTCCTGTTGCTCCTCCAAATTTAGCAGCAAACGGAATGTTGAATAACAAACGCATTTGCTCTTCTAAACGTTCTACGAAAACCAAAATCTCTTTTCCTAAACGAGTAGGAGATGCAGGCTGTCCGTGTGTACGCGCCAGCATTGGAATGTCTTTCCACTCAACGCTTAATTCTTTTAATTTTGCAATTACAGCAATTAAAGTTGGCATATAAACTTGCTCAAACGCTTCTTTTGTAGAAAGCGGAATGGCAGTGTTATTAATATCTTGAGACGTTAATCCGAAGTGAATGAACTCTTTGTATTGAGATAAACCTAATTTCTCAAAAGCATCTTTAATAAAGTATTCAACCGCTTTTACGTCATGATTGGTTACTTTCTCTGTTTCTTTAATCCAAAGCGCATCTTCAGTTGAGAAGTTTTTGTAGATGTTTCTCAAGCTTTCAAATAGACTAGAATCAATACCTTGCAACTGAGGCAACGGAATTTGGCATAAAGCAATGAAGTATTCCACTTCAACCAAAACGCGGTATTTTATTAAAGCTTCTTCAGAGAAGAAAGGTGCTAAATTTTGAGTTTTATTTCTATATCTTCCGTCAATTGGTGATATAGCATTCAATTCGTTTAGAGTAGTCATTGTGATGTTGTTTTTTCGAAAGGTGCAAATATAAGGTATTGTTAAAACTTCTGAAAGCTATATTTGAGCTTAAATCATGGTTTTGAAAATTTTATCCCAAATGGTAAAGTAAAAACCGTAATTGTGAGACTCATTTTTATGATGATCGTTATGGAATTTAGTAGTCGAAATCCATTTTGTAAAGGAATTGCTGTACCAAAAAGATGGAAATATGTCTTTTTTTAAATGCCCGAATATTCCATAAGACAGATTTAAAATGAGATAAATAATGATGCTCAAATAATTAAACTTCAAAATCGTAATTAAAAACAGCCATATAAAGCCAAAACCCAAAGTTTCTATCGGATGAAGAACATATAAACTATAAACATTGGTTTCTACATGCGTGTGATGCAATTTATGAATCGGGTAAAGCCATTTTAAATGATGAACCAGAAAATGAAAAATGAACATAAAAAGATCCATCAGAAGAATCAATAAAAGAGTATCAAAAATGATAAGTTTAATAGAGGCTGAAAAATCTACTTTCATAATTCCGTAGCGATACAATTCAAAACCGATTAAAGTAATGAATGTGTTGCAAAGCAGCGTAGAAAGTACCCATTTTTGATCTTTATTCTTTAAAAAAGTGTTTTCTGGTTCCATAGTTTTTCCAATTAAAACCGATAAAACAACCAGCGCTGAATTTTCTATTAAAAAGAAAACAAAGAGCCAGAATAGATTAAACGGAAATAATTGCTGTAACCAACTTTCAAAAATCATGTTGTTTTTTCTAAATTCAATAATTTCTCCCTTAAATCGGCAACTCCTTCAGAAGCAAATTTGGCAATGGTTTCAACTTTATTTCTAAGATTCGGAATCGAAATAGGTTTCGGATCAATATAAAATACGGGAGTTGTGCTTGGCGTATAAGAAATTAATCCAGCGGCAGGATAAACTTGCAGAGAAGTCCCGATTACAGCAAAATAATCTGCGGTTTCTGTAATGTCAATAGCTTCTTCGAGTGCAGGAACTTCTTCGCCAAACCAAACAATGTGCGGGCGTAACTGATATCCGTTTGCATCCAAATCTCCGGTAAGCAAATCTTCAGTCCAATCTAAAATCAGGTTTTTATTTTGAGTGCTTCGCACTTTTAGCAACTCTCCGTGCAAGTGCAAAACATTTGTGCTTCCTGCGCGTTCATGAAGATCGTCAACATTTTGAGTGATAATTTGCACATCGAAATCTTTTTCTAATTCAGCCAAAATAATATGACCCAAATTTGGATTTACTTCTTTTAACTGTTGGCGTCTTTTATTGTAGAAATCTAGAACCAACTCTTGATTTTTATACCAACCTTCTGGAGTGGCAACTTCCATCACATCATGTCCTTCCCATAAACCATCACTGTCGCGAAAAGTTTTAATGCCGCTTTCAGCGCTAATTCCTGCTCCTGTTAAAACAACCAGTTTCTTTTTCATTCGTAGTTATATTAAAAGATAAAAATAGTGATTTCTTTATTCAAATGTTTAGTAAATAGCGAGGAGAAACTATACTTTTTGGGATAAAAGAATGGGGGTTTATACGCTTTGTCTCTCTTTCTGAATTATTTAATTTTAATGTTCTATTTGAAAAAAGCGTTTCTAAATGATTTTAATTCAATTTACAGGGCTTTCTGGTTCAGGAAAAACGACTTTGGCGGAAAATGTCAGGCATCTGCTGCTTCAAAATAATTACGAAGTTGAAATCGTAGATGGCGATGTTTACCGGCAGACTATCTGTAAAGATTTGGGATTTTCTAAAGAAGATCGTTGCGAAAATGTAAGACGACTTTTTAATGTTGGCCGAAGCTTGATTGAAGAAAATAAAATTGTTCTGATGTCGGTTATAAATCCATATGAAAATGTTAGAAGTGAATTAAGAGCTTTTGAATTTGTAAAAACAGTATTCCTTGATTGCTCTATTGCTAATTTGATTGAAAGAGATCCGAAGGGATTATACAAAAGAGCATTACTGCCAGATCATGATCAAAATAAAATTAGAAGTTTTACGGGTATAAGCGATGTTTTTGAAATTCCAGAAAAAGCAGATTTAATATTAAAGACAGATTCTGAAACAGTTTCGATTTCTGCCGATAAACTCTACAATTTTATAATTAGCAATTTAAAATCTTAAGGTTATGAATCCTTCTTCCTGCCAGCTTCCCATTTCTTTTTCAATAGAAAAACTGCAAAACGATTTACAGACTTGCGAGACCAATTTATGGACACCGCATTTTAATACGAATCGTTACGAAGGAAAATGGACAAGTGTTTCTTTGCGGTCGCAATCTGGTTTGGAAACCGACATACTTTCTTTTGCAGATAAAGAATATAAAAATACGCCTTTATTGGATAGCTGTCCGTATTTTAAAGAAATAATGGATTGGTTTGAATGCGAAAAAGAAGCGGTGAGATTACTAAGGCTCGGTCCTAATAGTGAGATAAAAGAGCATGTTGACAATGATACGTCGTACGAAGACGGTTTTTTTAGAATTCATGTTCCTATTGTAACCAATTCTGAAGTTTATTTTTATGTAGACAAAAAACTAGTTCCAATGAAAATGGGGGAGTGCTGGTATGCCAATTTTCAATTGCCGCACAGTGTTCAGAATAAGAGTTCAGAACCTAGAATTCATTTGACTTTGGATTGCATAAGAAATGATTGGTCTGATGAATTGTTTTCTAAAATGGGTTTTGATGTGAATTTCGTACATAAGAAACAATATTCAGATGAGGTAAAGCAGCAGATTATTGCAGAGCTTTCTAGAAATCCATCTGAAACCAATGCTAAGATTATTGCCGAACTTCAATCACAAATGAACTCATAAAAATGGAAAGTATACAGCATCTTATCTCAAATTGGATTCCGATTAAATTGATTGAAAGAGAAAATGAAGTCTATTTTGAATGGCTTTATTTTTCTGATATTCCTTTTGCAGATCCTTTTTTTGAAGAAACAATTGCGAAATGTAGAAGCCACAACTATAATTCAAAACTGTTTAAATTAGTAAGTACAGCAGAAAATCTAATTGAATGGTCTAACGAACTCGAATTTGTACCATTAAAAGGATTTGTTTTTCATATATCAAGATGTGGCTCTACTATGTTAAGTCAGTGCTTAGCGACTTCGTCTGAAAACATTGTGGTGTCTGAAGCTCCAATTGTCGATCAGATTTTAAGAAGCGACGCTTTTGACGCAGATACCAAATCGGTTTTGCTTAAATCGGTTATCAGATTGCTTGGACAGAAACGATCTCCTGAACAAAAAAATCTTATTATAAAACTAGACGCATGGAGCATTTTTGAGGCTTCTTATTTGCGATCGGTTTTCCCTAAAATTCCTTTTGCATTACTGTATCGAAATCCAGGAGAAGTTTTAAGGTCGCACCAAAAGATGGCGGGTATGCATGTGATTCCAAATTTAATTCCGTCGAGTGTTTTTGGAATTACTTCTAAAGAAGTTCAAGAGGTGAGTTTTCAGCAGTATCAAGCTTTGGTTTTAGAAAAATATTTTCAAGGTTTTCTCCATTTTTATGAAAAAGACAGCAATGTGATACTGCTGAATTATAATGATGGAATGAAAAATGTCGTAGAAAGATTTATAGCTTTCATAAATGTCAAATTTTCCGAAATTGAATTAAATGGCATGTTGGAACGACTTAAAAAACATTCTAAAAATGAAAATACTGTTTTTATTGGAGATTCTTATAAAGACGATATTTTGTCTATTAATTTGAATGAAGTTAATCTGCTTCACGAAAAGCTGAATGCCAATTTCATTGAAGATTTGGCACGTTGAAAATTTGGACGAAGCTTCTTTTTCTTTTATTTATGTATTTTTGCGCCAAACTTAAATAAAATGATTGATTTAGATTATCTCGCATTCTTAGAAAACATATTAACTGAAAATAGAAAAGCTAATTTTTTAAAAGTACTAGAGAATAGAACAAAACATTTTACAGTTGCAGTAGAAGATGTTTATCAGATGCATAATACAAGCGCAGTAATGCGAAGCTGTGAAGTTTTTGGAATTCAGGAATTAAATGTAATTGAACAGCGCTTTGGAAAAAGAATCGATAAAGAAATTGCTTTAGGTGCGCAAAAATGGGTTGACATTAACCGATTTGATTCGGTTTCAGGATGCCTTTCAGATTTAAGAAGCAAAGGATACCAGATTATTGCCACAACTCCACATGAAAAAGACTGTATGCTTGAAGATTTTGATATCTCAAAACCAAGCGCTTTATTCTTTGGAACAGAAAAAGAAGGATTGTCCAAAGAAATTATGGATAACGCCGATGGTTTCTTAAAAATACCAATGGTAGGTTTTACAGAAAGTTTGAATATTTCTGTATCGGCTGCGATTATTATTCAAAGCTTGACCAATAGACTTAGAAGGTCTGATATTAATTGGAAATTAACTGATGAAGAAATTTTAGCAAAACGTTTGGATTGGGCCAAAAATTCGATACGCGATATAAAACGAATTGAAGAGCGTTATTATCAGGATAATCCTAGATAAGTCGCAGTTTTCAGTCTCAGTCACAGTTCGAAGTATAAACTAGAAATTTAGATAAATAAATAAAAGAAAAGACCGATAGTTTAAACTATCGGTCTTTTTTATGGTATTTAAAGTATCAGTCTGTAAAGTAAGACTGCGACTGAATACTAAAAAAATATTTAGTTAATCAAAACCCAAGTTCCAGCAGCGATTAATGCCTCAGCTTTTTTGTACTTCATTGTTTCTGTTTTACCAGTTGCAACTTCCTGAACTGTTACAGTATCATTTCGGTTGATTTTTGGCATATCTCTAACGATAGTTTCAGTAACCTGACGCTGTTGTGTTTCTCCAGCTTCACGGTTTAAGCTTTCGCTATTTGGAATTTCGTCTTTGCTTAGCTGTAAGTTTTCTTTTGGACGAGCTACCTCTCTTGCTTCGTGAATTTCAGGAGCGTTTTGAGCAGGTAAGTCACCTTTAAATAAGAATGAAATTACTTCTTTATTAACGTTATCCAACATTCCTCTAAACAAGTTGAAAGCTTCTAATTTGTAGATAAGCAATGGATCTTTTTGCTCGTGAACCGCCAATTGAACAGATTGTTTCAATTCGTCCATTTTACGTAAGTGTTTTTTCCAAGCTTCATCAACAATAGAAAGCGTGATGTTTTTCTCAAAATCAGCAATTAATTGAGCACCTTCGCTATCATAAGCTTTTTTCAAGTCAGTTACCACATTCAAAGTTTTGATTCCGTCTGTAAATGGAACAACAATTCTTTCAAAATGATTGTTTGGCTCTTCGTAAACTCCTTTAATGATTGGGAAAGCTTCTCTTGCGCTTCTTTCTGTTTTTTCAGTGTAGAAAGCTAAGGCTTCTTTGTAAACTTTTCCAGTAACTTCAATATCATTTAATTTTGCAAATTCAGCTTCTGAAATCGGAGATGTAATTCCGAAATAACGAATCAAATCAAATTCAAATCCTTTGAAGTCATTCGCCACTTTATTGTTGCTTACGATTAATTCGCAAGTGTCATAAAGCATATTTGCGATATCCAGTTTCAAACGCTCACCAAACAATGCGTGACGACGACGTTTGTAAACTACTTCACGTTGAGAGTTCATTACGTCATCATATTCTAATAAACGTTTACGAACCCCAAAGTTGTTTTCTTCTACTTTTTTCTGAGCGCGTTCGATAGATTTAGTCATCATAGAATGCTGAATAACTTCACCTTCTTTTAATCCCATTCTGTCCATTACTTTCGCAACTCTTTCAGAACCGAATAAACGCATTAAGTTATCTTCAAGGGAAACGTAGAATTGAGAACTTCCTGGATCTCCTTGACGGCCAGAACGACCGCGCAACTGTCTGTCTACACGACGAGAATCGTGACGCTCTGTACCAACGATTGCTAAACCTCCCGCAGCTTTTACTTCTGGAGATAATTTAATATCGGTACCACGACCAGCCATGTTTGTTGCAATTGTTACAACTCCAGCTTTACCAGCTTCTTCAACGATTTGTGCCTCTTGTTTGTGCATTTTAGCGTTCAATACGTTGTGTTGGATTCCTCTCATTTTAAGCATACGGCTTAATAACTCTGAAATCTCTACAGAAGTTGTTCCAATTAATACCGGTCTTCCTGCTTTTGATAATTCAGTAACATCCTCAATTACAGCGTTGAATTTTTCGCGTGTAGTTTTGTAAATGTAATCTTCTTTATCTTGTCTTGCAATCGGACGGTTTGTAGGAATTTCAACAACATCCAATTTATAGATTTGCCATAACTCGCCAGCTTCTGTAACAGCAGTACCAGTCATACCTGCTAATTTGCTGTACATTCTGAAATAGTTCTGTAATGTAACTGTTGCAAAAGTTTGAGTTGCAGCCTCGATTTTTACGTTTTCTTTTGCTTCGATCGCTTGGTGAAGACCGTCTGAATAACGACGTCCGTCCATGATACGACCTGTCTGCTCATCGACAATCATAATTTTGTTGTCCATGATAACGTACTCTACATCTTTTTCGAATAAAGCATATGCTTTTAAAAGCTGAGTAAGAGTATGGATACGTTCGCTTTTTACACCAAAATCTTGGAATAATCTTTCTTTGGCTTCAGCTTCCGCGTCTTTATCTAATTTTTGTTTTTCAATAGCAGCTATTTCTGTTCCGATATCTGGTAAAACGAAGAAATCTGCATCAGTATCTCCAGAAAGGTATTTGATACCGTTGTCTGTCAATTCAACTTGATTGTTTTTTTCTTCAATCACAAAATACAAAGCTTCGTCAACTTTGTGCATTTCACGATTGTTATCTTGCATATATTGATTTTCAGTTTTTTGAAGCAATTGTTTAATTCCTTCTTCACTTAAAAATTTAATTAATGCTTTATTTTTAGGTAAACTTCTGTAAGCTCTCAATAATTGGAAACCTCCATCTTTTGTATTACCTTCTTTGATTAATTTTTTAGCTTCAGCTAAGAAACCATTTGCTAACTGACGCTGTTGTGCAACTAAGTTTTCGATTTTTGGTTTCAATTCGTTGAATTCATGGCGATCTCCTTGAGGAACTGGTCCTGAAATGATAAGAGGTGTTCTAGCGTCATCAATCAATACAGAGTCAACCTCGTCGACAATGGCAAAATTGTGTTTTCTCTGCACTAAATCGCTAGGCGAGTGCGCCATGTTATCTCTTAGGTAGTCAAAACCAAATTCGTTGTTGGTTCCGTAAGTGATATCCGCATCGTAAGCTTTTTTTCTAGCTTCTGTACTTGGTTGGTGATTGTCGATACAGTCAACAGATAAACCGTGGAACTCGAATAAAGGAGCTTTCCATGTGCTATCACGTTTCGCTAAGTAGTCGTTCACCGTTACTAAATGAACCCCGTTTCCAGTCAAAGCATTTAAATAAAGTGGAAGAGTAGCTACCAAAGTTTTACCTTCTCCCGTTTGCATTTCGGCAACTTTACCTTCGTGCAATACCATACCACCAATTAACTGAACATCGTAGTGAATCATGTCCCAAGTGATGTCTTTTCCGGCAGCATTCCATTTGTTAGCCCAAATAGCTTTATCACCATCAATAGTGATATATGATTTTGTTGCTGAAAACTCGCGATCTTTTGGAGTTGCTGTAACTTCAATGTGTGAGTTTTCTTTAAAACGGCGAGCCGTTTCTTTTACAACAGAAAAAGCTTCTGGAAGAATTTCCATTAAAGTTTTTTCTGAGATTTCATAAGCTTCTTTTTCAAGAGCATCTATTGCATCATAAATGTCTTCTCTTTTATCGATGTCTTCGATGTTTTCTACTTCGGCTTTCAGCGAAGCAATTTTAGCATCTTTTTCAGCTCTAGCTTCTTTGATTCTATCTTTAAAATAAACGGTTCTTCCTCTTAATTCGTCGTTTGTAAGACTCATTAAAGGAGCTTCGAATGTTTTAATTTTATTTAAGTAAGGTTGTAAAGCTTTGACATCTTTCTGCGACTTATCGCCGACAAAGACTTTAATAATACTGTTTATGAAACTCATGATTTATTGTATTTCTTTTATTATATAATATGTATTTGAACCAAAAAAAAAGTCTCTATGATGAGACTTTTTCCTTTGGTTTATTTTTTAATATTCATCCTCATTCCAAAGATAATCTTCGTCTGTTGGATAATCAGGCCAAATTTCTTCCATTGATTCATATATCTCACCTTCATCTTCGATTGACTGAAGGTTTTCTACTACCTCTAATGGAGCACCAGCTCTAATGGCGTAGTCAATAAGTTCATCTTTGTTAGCAGGCCATGGCGCATCACTTAAATAAGATGCTAATTCTAATGTCCAATACATCTGTTATCTGTTTAGTTTGTGCAAAAATAAATTTTTTACTGAAAAAGACAAGTAAATTTTGATTTATTTTAATAAAATTTAAGAACGTCTTTGCTAGTACTCAGTTTTCAGTGCCAGTTCTCAGTTTTAAAACTGAAATTTGCTACTAACTACTGTGTTTTTCTGTATTCAGTTTTGCAGTCTGAAAATTGAAAACTGCGACTGTTTACTTTCTTGGAATCCATTTCACTTCCTCCGCTTTTAAGTCTGAGGACAACTTTCGTGCCAAGACAAAAAGGTAGTCAGAAAGTCGGTTTAGGTACTGTATTGCTATTTCCGGAACGTGTTCATTATGACTTAAATGCACTGCTAAACGTTCTGCACGACGGCAAATACAGCGTGCTATATGACAATGTGACACGGTAGGGTGCCCTCCAGGCAAAACAAAATGAGTCATTGGCGCAAGACTCTCGTCCATTTTATCTATTTCGTTTTCGAGTAATTCAATATCTGATTCAATTATTCCGAGATTTTCCAGGCGAAGTTTTCCGTTTTTTAAAACTTCTTTCTCTTGTGGAGTTGCCAAAATGGCACCAACCGTAAAAAGGCGATCTTGGATTTCGATTAAAATGGTTTTGTAATGCGAATCCATTTCCTGATCGCGAATTAATCCAATATAAGAATTCAGCTCATCAACAGTTCCATAACTGTCAATTCTGATGTGATCTTTTGGTACGCGAGTTCCTCCAAAAAGAGCCGTTGTGCCTTTATCGCCTGTTTTGGTATATACTTTCATGGTGATTGTAGATTGTTGATTTTTGATTTTAGATTTTTGATTGAAATGTTGTTGTTTAAAATTTAAGATTTAGCAAGTAATCTAAAATCTAAAATCTAAAATCAGAAATCTAAAATTATTTTTTCGTGTCGCTTTCAATTAAACCATCTCGTAAACGGATAATTCTGTGAGCATACGCAGCAATATCTTCTTCGTGAGTTACTAGGATTACAGTATTTCCTTGTGCATGAATATCTCCAAAAAGCTTCATAATTTCAACAGAAGTTTTACTGTCTAAGTTTCCGGTTGGTTCATCGGCCAGAATTATAGAAGGCTTATTGACCAAAGCGCGGGCAACAGCAACACGCTGGCGCTGTCCTCCAGAAAGCTGATTGGGCTGGTGATCCATTCTGTCGGCAAGATTAACCTGTTTTAAAACCTCGGTTGCGCGGGCCATTCTTTCAGATTTTCCGTAACCGGCATAAATCATTGGCAAGGCAACATTATCTAAGGCAGTTGTTCTTGGTAAAAGATTGAAGGTCTGAAAAACGAAACCAATTTCTTTGTTTCTAATTTCCGCCAATTCATCATCTTTCATTTTGCTGACATCTTTTCCATTTAAAATATAACGACCCGAAGTTGGCGTATCTAAACAGCCCAATAAATTCATTAATGTAGATTTTCCTGATCCAGAAGGTCCCATTAAAGCAACATATTCGCCTTTTTGTATTTCTAGATCTATTCCCTTTAAAACATAAACTATCTCATTTCCTAAAGTAAAATTTCGTTTGATGTCGGTTATTTTAATTAATGGTTCAGCCATTTTAGTTTACAATTTTGGATTTAAAAGTACAAAACACTTTTGAATAAGTAGTTGATAATTGGTTTTTGTTACAAATCGTTTTGGCGTACAATAAAACCGGGATAATTAATAAATAGATTTTTTTAAACAAAAACGGTTATATAATTCAGAATTAATTTTGCGTAATTCTCATTATTTGTGATATTTTATAGTTTTAAAATGTTTTTTATTTTAAAAATGTGATAATAATGTAATTTATTGGAATTGGTATTAAGTAAATTTGAATATATCAATTAATTAATAACTAAGATTATGAAAAACATAAAAATAACTACAGGAATTGCAGTATTAGTATTAGCATTAATATCATGTAAAGATGAAAAACAAGAAAGAGCTCAGAAAACAGTAGAAAGTTATGTAGTGTATGTTGACTCTGTTAAAAATGTTGCTGCCGCTGATTTGAAAGACAATTGGAAAAGCGTAGAAGCTGAATACGATAGAAGATCTCAAGAGGCTCAAGCCGCTTTAGCAGATATTAAAGACAATGCTGCTGCGACTGAAAAAGTAAATGCAAGTAAAATTAAATACGAAGAGTTTAAAAAAGAATTGACCGCCCAATTTGCCCCTCCAGCTCCTAGTCCGAAACAGCAGTTAAGAGATGCTTTGTTTGGCGCAGGAAAAATTGGTGACGATATGAATTTTAGTTGGGTTAATGCCCAAAATATTCATAGTGTTTATCAGCAGTTTGTTCATACTGTAGAAAATAATAAAGATAAATATTCTAGAGAAGACTGGGATGAAATCAAATTAATGTATGAAGCGCTTGATAGCCGTAAAAATACAGTTGAGAAAGAAGGTTTATCAGCCGAGGATAACAGAAAAATTGCTGGTTTGAAAATTAAGTTTGCACCAATGTATACTGTAAACAGAATGGGAGCTAAATCTGAAGAAAACAAAGAAACAAAAAAATAGATTTGTAAATTTTGAATTAGAAAATGAAAAAGACGATCAGAAATGATCGTCTTTTTTATGCTCGTATTATAAAATGCTCTTTGGGCTGCTCTCGTCTAAAGAATACAAATCCCCATTGAAAAGTGTCAATTGTGACTTTTACCTGAGGATGGGTTTTAATCATTTTCCAAGCTTCTTCCATGTCTTCTGACCAATGGATATCATCGAAAATCCAAACAGAATCATTGTTGATTGTTGGCAATAAAAGTTCAAAATATTCTAAAGTTGCTTTTTTAGAATGATTTCCGTCGAAATATATCAGATCGTAATTTGTTGCTTGAATGTTCTCAGAAATCAAAAAAGATTCAAACTCAGAAATTACATTTTCAACATTATGGTAATCAAATTCAGTTAATTGATTCTGAGCAACATTTGCGGTGTTTGGACAGCCTTCAATCGTAACCACTTTCGCTTTTGGATTTCCTAAAGCCAAAGCCGCAGTTGCTAAGCCTAAAGATGTTCCTATTTCTAGGATTTTTTCTGGTTTAAAGTAATTGGTAACTCGAAACAATAATTCGGCACGTTTTGGTGAAATTCCAGCTGTTTGCACAATTTTAGAAATCTGTCTTCTATTGGATTTGAAAACTCTCGAACCCGCTCCAAAATCGGTCACTTCAATAAAGTTTTTATTCTCTAAAAGTGTTTTTCTATACTTTTTAAGAGTGGCATATTCTGGCTTAGATTTCTTGTCATAAAAACATTTTGTCAGCAGACTAAAAACAAATGGCGAATGAACCGCGTGTTCGTTTTTAGAATACCAAAGAAATTTTAAATAAGATTGTATTTGAAACAACATTTAGAGGTCTAAAATGAAATATTAATTTACTTTAATCAATTTCACATCAAAAATAAGAACTGATCCGGCTGGTATTCCAGGACGTGGATAACTCCCATATGCTAAATGAGAAGGGATAAGCAGAACTCCGCTTCCGCCTTCTTTAAAATACGGAATTCCTTCTGTCCAGCCTTTAATTACTTCAGAAAGTGGAAATGTAATGCCGCTCGAATTACTTTGGTCAAAAATATTTCCATTGGTGAAATAGCCTTTGTATGCCACAGTTACTTTTGAAGAAGCAGTTGGCTGCGCGCCCGTGCCAGGTTCGTTAATGATATAATATAAACCAGACTCACTTTTGGTTGCAGTTAAATTATTTTTGGTTAAATAATCTTTGATTTCTTTGTCGTTTTCTTGAGTATAATCTTTTGGAGGAGTTGCAGGTGTATCTTTCTCAGAGTTTGCACAAGAAATGAATAATGTTAAAGTAAATAGGGCGACTAATAATTTTTTCATTTTGATATTTTATTTTTTAATGTGTCGAATATAGTAAAATAGTTTTTAGTCTCAGTCGCGGTCGCAGTTTTCAGTTTTGTAGCAATCATTAGTTCTGACTGCATCCAAATTTACTAGGGTTGTTGATCATATAATTTATCAATCTTCCAACTTCGAGATTTTTAATATTTAGTCTATCAAATGTTTCTTTTGAAATATATTGGCATTCTAACGAAAACTGTAGCAATGTGTTTGTTTCTGAGTTTTCAGCATCGCTATCAGTTAATTTGCTTATAAAATGATTTGTATATCTCCTTTTTCTATATGATTCAGCAATATTAGCAGCAACACTTCTTGAAGATCGGCGTACTTGATCGGTTAGTGAAAATCTTTCTTCTTTAGGAAACGTTTTTGATAATTCAAAAATTTCCATAGCAAGTTCAAACGACTTTTTATAGGCTAATAATTCTTTAAAATCCATAATCTATTTTTAGCTAAATTAAGAATTTTCTTTCTAAAAAGAATAAAAACTGAAAACTGCGACTGCGACTGGAAACTAAACCTACCCTTCAAGTTTAGCAGAAAGTTCAAACCAGCGTTCTTCTTTCGCATCTATTTTATTGATTATATTTTGAAGTTCATTGGCTTTTTTCTCGATATCAGCATCAGCAACTTTTCCGTCAGAGAATAACTGTTCTATTTTGGCTTTTTCGATTTCTAAGTCTTTAATCTCTCGTTCGATTTTCTGATATTCTTTTTGTTCGTTAAAAGTCAGATTTCCAGATGTATTGTTTTGTTTCCAGTCTTTTTTCTCTGTTTTTGTCTCTTCTTTTGCAACAGATACATCGGCGCTGTCTTCATAAGCACGGAAATCAGAATAATTTCCTGGGAAATTTTCGATAATTCCATTTCCTCTAAAAACAAATAAATGATCTACAATTTTGTCCATAAAGTAACGGTCGTGAGAAACCACTAATAAACATCCAGGATAATCTAAAAGGAAGCTTTCCAAAACATTAAGCGTTACAATATCCAAATCGTTTGTTGGCTCATCTAGAATCAAAAAGTTTGGATTCTGAATCAAAACGGTACACAAATACAAACGTTTTAATTCGCCACCGCTCAATTTTTCGACATAATCGTATTGTTTTTTCGCATCAAAAAGAAAACGCTCTAAAAGCTGGGAAGCCGAAATAATCTTTCCTTTTGCCAGCGGAATATATTCTCCGTATTCTTTAATAACGTCGATAACGCGCTGACCTGGTTTTGGATTAATTCCAGATTGCGTATAATAACCCACTTTTATCGTGTCACCTTTTACAACGCGCCCGCTGTCTGGCGGAATTGTTCCTGTGAGCAGATTTAAGAAAGTAGATTTCCCAGTTCCGTTTTTACCGATAATTCCGATTCTTTCGCCACGCTGAAAATCAAAACTAAAATTGTCCAGAATAACTCTGTCTTTGAATTTTTTAGAAAGTTTATGAAGCTCGATAATTTTGCTTCCCATTCTTTCCATATTAATTTCAAGCTCAACTTTGTTTTCTTTTCGTCGACTTTGTGCTTTTTCTTTAATAATGTAAAAGTCATCCTGACGCGATTTAGATTTGGTAGTTCTCGCTTTCGGCTGGCGGCGCATCCATTCTAATTCTTTTACAAAAAGGTTTTTCGCTTTGTCAATACTGGCATTTTCAGAAGTGATTCTCTCTTCTTTTTTCTGAAGATAGTAAGAGTAATTTCCTCTGTATTGATATAACTTTCCGTTGTCTAATTCGATAATTTCATTACAAACACGTTCCAAAAAGAAACGGTCGTGCGTTACCATAAATAGCGTAATATTTTCTTTGGCAAAATAACTTTCAAGCCATTCGATCATTTCAAGATCTAAGTGGTTGGTTGGCTCATCTAGAATCAATAAATCTGGGCGATTGATTAGAATTATAGCCAATGAAAGACGTTTTTTTTGTCCTCCAGAAAGATTTTTTACTTTAAGTTTAAAATCTTCCAGTTTTAATTTAAATAAAATCTGTTTGTATTGTGTTTCAAAATCCCATGCATTGTGCTGATCCATCGCGTCAAAAGCTTTTTGGTAAGCTTCTTCGTCTGAAGGATTTTCTAAAGCTTTTTCATAAGCCTCGATAACTTTCAAAGTTTCATTGTCTGAGGCGAAAATACTTTCTTCAATCGTAAGTTCATCCTGAAGATTATTGTCTTGCGAAAGAAAGGCCATTCTGATTCCTTTTCTTAAAACAACTTGTCCTGTATCTGGTTCTTCAACTCCGTTAATGATGTTCATCATAGTGGTTTTTCCAGAACCATTTTTTGCAATAAAAGCGATTTTTTGGTCTTTGTTGATTCCAAAAGAAATGTTGTCAAAAAGGACTCTTTCTCCAAATGACTTTGAAATATTTTCTACAGATAAGTAATTCACTTTTGTAATTATAAGTTATAAATTATGAGTTATGAATGTTTCTAAATCACAACTTTCTGCAAAAGTAAACTATTATCTTGCATTTGCGAATTATTTATGGAGATACGAACCCAATGCAGAACTTAAATCTAAATAATGAATTTGCTGCGGATTGTTTAAGACAGGTTTGCGAACCAGAGATTCATTCGTAATAAAATAATGCAATCCGTCTTTTGTTGCAATTCCTTCTACTTGATGAAAAGGAAGTTTTAAATCGATGCGTCTTTTGTTTCCAGACAAAAAATCCTGATTTTTAAAATCGTAAAGCAGATATAAAAACGGTTTTCCAACTTTGGTATAGCCGCACAAAGTAATAAGTTTTTTATCTTCCAAATAAGTGGCGCCAGTAACCAATCCTTTGGTGTCGAATGTTGCCTTAAATCTTGCAGTTTGTGTTCCTTCTTGTTTCGACAAAACATAAATATTGGTTTTAGACGATTTCCATTGTTTGGTAAACAGATAAATACTGTCTTTAGAAACAATAAAAGCTTCGCAGTCAAAATCGGTTTTGTTAGGTTTTGAAGGAGAAAAATCGGTTTGATCAGAATAGGCAAAAGAAATAGTTTCAATATTAGGATTGCCTTCCATAAAAGATTTTTTTTCGATTTTAAGAATTTTCAAATCCGATCGATTTCCGGCATAATTATTTCCAAAATCTCCTATATAAATGTGCGTACTGTCCTGCGAGATTTCTTCCCAATCGTGATTTTCTGCCTGTTCCAAAACGATTTTCTTTTTAATATTTCCTAAAGAATCTAATCCGTAAATTGTTTTGTCGTGATCATCATTATGTGTCCAAAGCAGATTTTCGAAGGCAATTAACCCAGAAGTTTCTTTTAACGAATCGCTTAACTGAAAAGAATATTCGGGCTTTATTTTCAGATTTTTATAGCTGCAGCTTCCGTTGTTTAGTCCAGATGCAGCATTGTAATTTTCTGCCTGTGGATCTGTACAGCCAGGAATTTGAGAATAAACCGAAGCGGTGATGGTCAGGAAGAAAAATAGAATTTTTAGCATGAGTGCAATGTTAAGTCTGCATAAGATAAAAGTAAAGTTTTAAATAATAGAATGAAATAAGTATTCAAAAAATATAATTTAAGTGTTATTTTGCATTCACTTTAAGTGCAAAAGTCTTTTTTATTCTTTTGGATAAAACGAAGCCCCGCAATGAAAATTTTACAAAAATTATCACATTACCGAATTTCACGTTATTATAAACTTTTGTTTGTAGTAGTTGATATTGTATTATTAAATCTTGCGACTATTCTTTCTGCATTGGCTAGATTTGGCAATTTAGACAAACTTTTATCTAAAGACGAAAGAACCATTTCGCTTTTGGCTGTTTTAATATGGGTTGCTTTACTGCTCCAAAAAGATTCCAATCGAAGCGTGAGGGTAGAACCAATCGAATCGATCTTATGGAGAACAATCAAAAAGATCTCTATTCATGCGGCTTTAGTGTCGATATTTGTCGTTTATTTAAAATACGTTGATATTTCAAGACTTCGATTGGTTTATTTTTATCTGATATTTTTTGGACTGCTCATGATTTCGCGATATTGTTCAATGAAGCTTTTAAAGTACGTTCGAGCACAAGGATATAATTTTAAAACTTTTATAATTGTTGGAGCAAATGAATCTGGAGAAAAAATTCGTAAAGTGCTTGCAAAGGATTTAACTTTCGGATATCGTTTTTTGGGTTTTTTTGATGAAACAAATAATAATCAGGTAGTTGATTCCAATTTGATTTTTGGGAGATTCGATGACGTTGAAAAGTTTGTTATCGATAAAAAAATTGACGAAATGTATGTGGCGCTGCATATTGACAATATCGAAATCATTAATGAATTGACCAGAATTTGCGAGCAAAATATGATTCGTATCAAATTCATTCCCGATTTTCAGCTTTATACAAAAGCAAGCAAAGTAGAAGTTGCTTTTTATGAAAATACGCCAGTTTTAATGTTTCGTCCTGAGCCTTTAGAATTTGCTTCAAACAGACTTTTAAAAAAAGCTTTTGATGTTTGTTTTTCGAGTCTAGTCATTTTACTCGTATTTCCGTGGCTGTTCCCGATTATTATGCTCATTATAAAACTGGAGTCGCCTGGCCCTGTCTTTTTTAAGCAGGAAAGATCAGGAAGAGACAACAGGTCGTTTATGTGCATAAAATTTAGAAGTATGTATGTAAATGGTATGGCTCATAAAAAACAAGCTGAAAAAGGAGACAGCCGAATTACCAAATTTGGTGCTTTTATCCGAAAAACGAGTATAGACGAACTGCCACAATTTTTTAATGTCTTTCTTGGCGATATGTCTGTCGTAGGTCCAAGACCACATATGGTTAATCTCGCTAAAGAGTACAGTGATCTTATTAATAATTATTTGGTGCGTCAATATGCCAAACCTGGAATTACGGGCTGGGCGCAGGTAAATGGCTTTAGAGGAGAAACAAAAGTCTTAAGCGATATGGAGAACAGAGTGGAATATGATATTTGGTATATCGAAAACTGGAGTTTTCTGCTTGACATTAAAATTATTGTAAAGACTATTATCAATATTTTTAAAGGAGAAGAAAACGCCTATTAGGTTTTTAGAACTTAAAAAATTGATTATTCTTAATAACTTCTTTTAAAGGCTCAATATTTTTAATTTTTATTTTATCGTCAAAAGCTGCAATATGCTTTTTATGATGAACATCGGTTCCGCAAAAATTATACATTCCTTTTGCTAAAAGATCGTCGGCAGTTTTAGCAATCTGCGATCCATAATATTCTACTGTAGAAAGAAGATTCAGCTGAAAAACACAGCCCGCATTTTTCAATTTTTCATATTCCGAAAACCTGTTGTGGTAAAAAACATATCGTTCAGGATGTGCCAAAACGGGAATGTAACCCGCAACTTGTATCTCAAAAATGGTTTTGTAAATATTTAGCGGAGCATTTAAATATGACATTTCCACCAAAACATAATTGTCTTTTAAAGTCAGAAGTTTTTCTTCTTTAAAATGATTTTCAAACCAGCTGTCAATAAAATATTCGGCTGCAGCCTGAACGGGCATTTTAATTTTGTTTTCTTCTAATGTTTTTTGGGTTTCTTTGAGTTTAGACTGAATAATTTCAGGAGAATTATTCCAAACATAATGATTGATATGCGGCGTTGTTACCATTTGAGAAACTCCAAGTTTTTGTAAAGCCGAAACCAATTCAATTGATTTTGTCATGTTTTTTGCTCCGTCATCAATTCCAGGCAAGATATGAGAATGGATATCTACAAAACTGCCATCAAGCAGTTCTTTTAATGCGGGTTTCGATTTGAGGAATGAAAGCATGTAACAAAAATGTATAAATCAGTTTTATAACGCGCAAAATTAGTCGAGAATTTGTAACAAGACATTTTAGAATTATGTTATATTTGATTTTTAGTAAAAAAGTAAAAAATTATGAAAATAAAAGAGAATTTGTTTAATCAGCGTATTGTTTCTATTGATTCTTTGCGTGGAATTACCATTTTTGTAATGATTTTTGTAAACGAATTGGCGAGTATTCAAAATGTGCCTCAATGGATGAAGCACATGCCCGCAGATGCTGATGCAATGACTTTTGTTGATTTAGTTTTTCCTGCTTTTTTATTTATCGTCGGAATGTCTATTCCGTTTGCTTTTAATGCCCGACTTATAAAAGGAGACAGTCCAAAAACAATCTGGACACATACTTTAAAAAGAGCCATTGCACTTATTATAATTGGTGTTTTTATGGTCAATGCGGAATATGGATATGTTGCCGCTAAAATGATAATTACGCCTGCATTATGGGGACTTTTGGCTTATAGTATGCCGATCCCGATTTGGAATAAATATCCAAAAGATTTTCCTCTTTGGCTAAAAAACGTATTGCAATACGGAGGAATTTTGGTTCTCATAGCACTCTACTTTATATATGTGCAAGATACAGGAGATCGCGGAATGACGCCAAAATGGTGGGGAATTCTCGGTTTGATAGGTTGGGCGTATCTTTTTACTGTCATTTATTATTGGCTGGTTTCAGGAAATCTGTGGGCAATGATTGCTTTTTTAGTTTTTGCTGTTGTAATGAATTCTCTCAATTTAATCGAAAACTCTTTTGTTCAAAACACTTCTTGGTTGGGTTTTATAGCGGGACATCTAACGCATGTTTCGCTGACTTCGGCAGGAATTATAATTTCTTTATTGTTTTTTGATCGAAAAATCAGTTCCAAAATCAACTGGCCGGTAATTGGCTTTATTGTTTTGTTTACGGTAACAGCAGTTCTGCTTCGCCCATATTTCGGAATTTCAAAAATAAAAGGAACGCCATCTTGGACAATGTTCTCTGCAGCAATTTGCGCCGCTTTGTTCTATTTTCTGTATTGGCTGATGGAAGTTAAAAAACAAACCAAATGGAGCGAATTCTTTATGCCTGCAGCGGCAAACCCATTGTTGATTTATATTTTACCAGGCGTTATTTATTATTTCTGTAAAGCTTTCAACCTTCATATTATACCAGGATATTTTAGAGAAGGAATTCCAGGAATTTTATGGTCTTTGGTGTTTTCAATAATTATGCTTTTTGTAATGAAAATTTTAAACAGATATAAAATTCAGTTGCATCTTTAAGGTTTCAAGTTGATGAACTTAACCGCAAAGAGCGCAAAGCTATACGCAAGGTTCGCAAAGTTTTTTACAAAAAGCTTTGCGAACCTTGCGTTTATAATGAGTAGGATATTTAGCAAAACCTTGCGTGCTTTGCGGTGAAAACTTGAAAACTTGAAAACTTGAAAACCTGAAACCTGAAACAAAAAGAACTAAAATATAACCGATTTAATCTTTAAAACCGAACCAGAAACAGGATTATAATTGACAAAATTGAATTTGCGTATATTATGGATATTCAAAAGTTTTCCGTTAGGAAGTTCGTCTTGTCTAAAATCTGACCAAGGAATTTTTATGGTGGAAAAATGTTTTGGCGAAGCGGAAATAGTTACTCTTGGGTGTGAACCTCCATGTACACAACCCGTTCCTTCGTCATTTCCCTCTCTTGCCTGTAGTTTTATAATTTGGGTTGATTGATAAATAATTTCTACTGTTTTAGAATCATCAGAAAGATCGGTTGGAACTCCGTCATTGGTTTCAGAAGGTGTAATCATGACATTCAATTCTATTTCTCCTTTCGGATTGTCTTTTGCCGTAACAGCAACAATTCCTTTTTCTAGTCTAATTTTGTTTATTTCCTCTTCGCTTTCTATTGCAGGCCCAGCAATAAACCATTTATTCGATTTTACAAGGTTTGGTCCATTCTTCTGATATTTTGCAGAAAAACCAAAAAGCAGCATTAATGGTAAAAAAATAAAAATTCGTAGCGTTTGCAAGTTTTTCAAAATCATAAGTTTATCATTTCAAATATAACTTTTTTGCTTCATTCAAAAATCTTTTTAATTCAGATAAAATTTTTGATTTTATTCTTAATAAAATTTTAAATTTGTAAGAAATGGTTTTTTTAAGGTATTGTGTGTGAATAGTTTACAAGTTAAATATGTCTTGGTTTTACTATTAATAGGATTGTTTTGTCACGCTCAAAATGATAGTACAGACGTGGGAACTCGAGATATTCTTGACGTTATTCATAAAATTTTTGATAAGCAGGATACGATTCGGCCAGATAGAAAGCGAAAACTAACTTTTTCTTTGTTGCCCGTCCCTGTCGGCGCTAATTCCAGTAATGGCTTGGTTGTTTCTTTTCTGACGACTTTTTATTTGGGAGATGCAGAAAAAACTAAAATGTCTCAGATCACTTTTTCGCCTTATTTCAGTTTCAGCAATCAATTTGTATTTCCAATCCAATCTTATATTTACACAAGTGATAATAAATGGAATCTAATTGGAGATTATCGGTATATGATTTATCCGCAGGATACTTACGGATTGGGCGCGGACAATTCTGATAAAGAAATGTCAACTCTCGATTACAAACAGTGGCGTTTTTATCAATTTATAACAAGGCAGATTGTCGGAAATTATCGTTTGGGAGTGGGTTTTCTTTTTGACAATTATAAAAATATTTCTGAAGAATCTTATATCGATGGAGAAACCGATTATTATAAATATATGAATGGCGATTATTCTGATGAGACTTCTTTCGGATTTGCGATTCAAGGTTTGTACGACTCAAGAGAAAATATTATTAATCCAGAACAGGGTTTATATGTTGAAGCCGATTTACGGCTCAATACCAGTGGAGTAGAAGGCGACAAGTGGCAGTCTATCTATTTTGATGCCCGAAAATACCATTCTTTTAGCAAAACCAAACATCGGATTTGGGCTTCTAGAGCATTTTTTTGGTCCACTTTTGGAGGAAAACCCCATTATCTGGATTTGCCCAGCATTGGTTGGGACCGTGAAGGAAAAACAGGCCGCGGATTTACCAAAAACAGATATCGAAGCAATGCTTTAATATATTTTGAAACGGAATACAGAACCGATATAAGCCGAAACGGATTTTTTGGCGCTGTTTTTTTTACGAATATTTCTTCGGTTTCTAAACTTGATACGTATGAATTTAAAAAATGGAATCCCGCGGTTGGAACTGGAATTCGCATTAAATGGAATAAACGCAACGGCAGTAATTTGGCTTTGGATTACGGAATCAGTAAAAACGATTGGTCGCTGCGCTTAGGATTATCAGAAAATTTCTAACTTCGGCCAAAATCTACAGATTCAATTATTCATGCAATTATCGGTTGTTATTTTAAATTACAATGTGCGTTACTTTCTCGAACTATGCCTTTTAAGTGTTCAGGAAGCAATTGCAACAATCGATGCAGAAATTATCGTGGTAGATAATAATTCATCAGACGGAAGTGTTTTGATGATGAAACAAAAATTCCCAGACGTAAAGCTTATTGAAAACAAAGAAAATTTTGGTTTCCCAAAAGGCAATAATATTGGTGTTCGTCAAGCGAAAGGAAAGTACGTTTGTATTTTAAATCCCGACACCGTTGTTGCAGAAGATACTTTTACAAAGATTCTGGCTTTCGCCGAAAGGCAAAATAATCTCGGAATTATCGGCTGTAAACTGATTGATGGAACTGGAGCATTTCTGCCAGAAAGCAAAAGAGGAATTCCAACGCCTTGGGTTGCCTTCACAAAAATCTTAGGATTGTATAAAGTCTTTCCCCAAAACAGATTTTTTAATCAATATTACGCGCAACATCTCAATGAAAATGAAACAGGAAAAGTCGATATTCTCGTTGGCGCTTTTATGTTATTAGAAAGAAAATTGTATGGAGACTTGAATGGTTTTGATGAAGATTGTTTTATGTATGCCGATGATATTGACTTGTCGTATCGCGCTTTGCAAAAGCAAAAAACAAATTATTATTTCAATGAAACCACCGTTTTGCATTTTAAAGGAGAAAGCACCGTAAAAGACGAAAAATACATGAAGCGCTTTCAGGAAGCCATGAATTTCTTTTATCAGAAGCATTTTAAGAAGTCTTGGCTTTTTAGTGTTTTTATTCAAGTTGGTGCTTTTTTGTTTTCAATTGCTAAAATGTTTCAAGGAAAACCAAAAGAAAACCCATTGCCAGAAAGTTATTTTTTATACTCCGAAAATGAGAATTTCGCTAAAAAACTAGCTTCGATTTTGGAAAATAAAGTTGCTTTTTTAGATTTCAAAGGAGAAAAAATGGTAAATTCGTGCCTAATTTTAAAGGGTAAAAAGGCAGAGATCATTTTGGATAATCACTATATTTCATTCAAAAAATGTATCGAAATCATAGAAACTCTTAAAGATAAGCAGGTTACTTTTAAAATTTTTCCCAAAAAGACGGGTTTTATTATTGGAAGTAATTCTAAGAATGACAGAGGGCAAATCGTGAAAATTGAGTAAAAAATTATATTAAGTGTAATTTATGTTTAAAATTTTCATTAATTTCGCAATCTGAAAATCAAAAACATCTTTTAGATTAACAATATGGCAAGATTTGAATTAAAGCTTCCTAAAATGGGAGAAAGTATCGCTGAAGCAACCATTACAAACTGGTTGAAAGAAGTTGGAGACAAAATTGAGGCTGATGAAGCCGTACTCGAAATTGCAACAGATAAAGTTGACAGCGAAGTGCCTAGCGAAGTATCAGGAATTTTAGTTGAGCAATTGTTTGGTAAAGATGATTTAGTGCAAGTAGGGCAGACTATTGCTATTATTGAAACTGAGGGCGGAGAAACAGCGACTCCAGAAGCTGTAAACGCAGTTCAAGAGACTGCTGCTCCTGCAGAAGCTGTGGAAATCGAAAAAACAATCGAATCGGTTAAAGAAACAGTAACTTCTCATGATTTTTCAGGATCAGATAAATTCTTTTCTCCTTTGGTAAAAAATATTGCGAAAGAAGAAGGTCTTTCTTTAAGTGAACTTGAAAATATTGCTGGTTCTGGAAAAGACGGACGAGTAACGAAAGAAGATATTCTAAAATATGTAGAGGCTCGTAAATCGGGTTCTGTTCAAGCGCCTCAAACAGTTGAAGCAGCTCCAAAAGTAGTTGCTGAAATTCCAAAAACTGAAGCTCCGAAAGCGGTTGAGCCTGTTGTTCAAAAAAGCCAGCAAGCAGTTCCGGTTTCTGTAAATGGTGCAGACGAAATTGTGGAAATGGACAGAATGCGTAAACTTATTTCAGGTTATATGGTGGCTTCGGTTCAGACTTCGGCTCACGTACAATCTTTTATTGAAGTTGACGTAACGAACATTGTGAAATGGAGAGATAAAGTAAAAGCTGCTTTTGAGAAAAGAGAAGGCGAGAAATTGACTTTTACTCCAATTATGATGGAAGCTGTTGCGAAAGCTTTAAAAGATTTCCCTGGAATGAATATTTCGGTTGACGGAGATTATATCATTAAAAAGAAAAATATCAATTTAGGAATGGCGGCAGCATTGCCAAACGGAAATTTAATTGTTCCTGTAATTAAAAATGCAGATCAGTTGAATTTGGTTGGAATGGCAAAAGCGGTTAACGATTTAGGAAACCGTGCAAAAGCTGGAAAACTAAAACCAGACGATACGCAAGGCGGAACTTATACAGTGACAAATGTGGGTACTTTTGGAAGTGTTTTCGGAACGCCAATTATCAATCAGCCACAAGTAGGTATTCTAGCGCTTGGAGCAATTCGTAAAGTTCCTGCGGTTATCGAAACTCCAGAAGGAGATTTTATCGGAATCCGTCAGAAAATGTTCTTGTCACACTCTTACGATCATAGAGTTGTTGATGGAGCTTTGGGGGGAAGTTTTGTGAAAAGAGTAGCAGAATACTTAGAAGCTTTTGATGTAGATAGAGATTTCTAAAATCATTTAAAAGATAAAATCAAATCCGATAGGCTTAAAAACTTGTCGGATTTTTTCTTTTGTAAGAAAAAAATTAAATCGAGATGCCTAGCCTCGCTCCAGGCTTATTTTGAAAAAGTTAAAATCGCGAATTGAAAGCTTTTTTAGACAAAAAAACTCCAGAATAAAGGAAGATATTCCGCTTTAAAAATTACATTTGTAAACTTATAAAAATTAGAAATGGAATTAAAACTAAACAAACCAATTTGCTTTTTTGATCTCGAAACAACGGGAATTGATATCGGTAAAGATAGAATCGTAGAAATTTCAATATTCAAAGTTTTTCCTAACGGAAACAAAGAAAGTAAAACCTGGCTGGTTAATCCAACAATTCCAATTCCTCCACAAACCACTGCAGTTCACGGCATCACTGATGAGAAAGTAGCTAACGAACCAACTTTTGCGGAACTTGCTCCGCACATTCACAATATGATTAAAGATAGTGATTTGGGCGGATTCAACTCAGATCGTTTTGATATTCCGCTTTTAGCTGAAGAATTGCTTAGAGCAGGAGTCGATTTTGATATGAAAAACAAAGTTTCTGTAGATGTTCAGACTATTTTTCACAAAATGGAAGAGCGTACATTAAGTGCTGCATTTAAGTTTTATTGCGGAAAAAGTTTGGATAATGCTCACTCTGCAGAGGCTGATACAATGGCAACTTATGAAATTTTAAAAGCACAGTTAGATCGTTATCCAGAATTGGAAAATGATATCAAATCGCTATCTGAATTTACAACGCGCAAGAAAATTGCCGATTTTGCAGGAATGATTGCTTTTGATAAAGATGACGAAGAAATTTTTACTTTTGGAAAACATAAAGGAGCAAAGGTGGAGAAAGTTTTAGAAGCAGAGCCGGGATATTTCAGCTGGATTCAAAATGCTGATTTTCCGCTGTACACCAAAAAAGTTTTGACAGCAATTAAATTAAGAAAATTAAATACAAAATAAGTTATCAGTCGCAGTCTCAGTTTTCAGTTTTGACTGAGACTATTTCTGTATTTAGGTAACTGCGACTGAAAACTGTGACTGAAAACTAAAAAGATGAAAATAGTTTGTGTCGGCAGGAATTATGCCAATCATATTGAAGAGTTAAAAAACGAACGTCCGAGCGAGCCTGTTGTTTTTATGAAACCAGATTCTGCAGTTTTGTTGAAACAGCATCCATTTGTTATTCCCGAATTTTCTGAAGATGTTCATCATGAAGTGGAAATAATCGTGAAGATTAATAAAGTCGGAAAATATATTGAGCCAAAATTTGCTCATAAATATTATGATGAAATAAGTGTCGGGATCGATTTTACGGCTCGAGATTTACAAAGTAAATTAAAAGAAAAGGGACTTCCGTGGGAAAAAGCCAAGGCATTTGACGGCTCTGCAGTTATTGGAGATTTTTTGCCAAAAACTGACTTTGTTTCTATGGAAAATCTTAATTTTGAATTAAGAAGCAATTCAGAAACAGTTCAAAAAGGAAACTCAAGTATGATGCTTTGGAAGATTGATGAATTAATCTCTCATGTATCTCAGTTTTTTACTTTAAAAATTGGAGATATTATTTTTACGGGAACTCCAGCAGGCGTTGCGGCTGTAAAACCAAATGATGTTTTAGAAGGCTTTTTAGAAGATAAAAAATTATTCAGAATACAAGTAAAATAATGGCTTTAAAGTATAACCTTTCGAAAGTATATGCGCTTTCAGATAACGATCCTGAATTTGTAAATCAAATTTTAACTTTATTTGTTACAGAAGTTCCGGAAGATTTAAAACAAATAAAAGAGGGAATTAAAAAGAAGGATCATAAATATGCTTATTCGTATGCGCACAAAATAAAGCCAACATTAGATTTAATGGGATTAAATGTAGCTTTTGAAGAAATCTTGCAGGTAGAGGCATGGACAAAAGCCGAAGGCAAGAAAAAAGATATTATCGAAACTTTTAAAAGTATTAAAGTACAGGTAAAAGAAGCGATTAAAGAAATTAAAAAAGATTTTGATCTTTAATATAAAATTTGGCTTATTCCTGATTTCTTTAAATTTAGGAATAAGTCAAAATCATTTTTTAAATTTTGTAAGCGGCTTATAATTTGTAAAAGCTGTTAATACTTTCCTCCAAGACAAAATTTAAATTTTCTACTTATAAATTATAGTCTTGCTTAATGTAAGAATCAAAAATATTTCACTGATATGAAAGCAGCAATTATTACTATTGGAGATGAAATCTTAATTGGCCAAATCGTAGATACAAATTCGGCTTTTATTGCTAAATCACTCGATAGAATTGGAGTTGAGGTGGCAGAAATGCTGTCGATAAGCGATGATAAAAAACATATTTTAGACACTTTTGCGCAATTGCAGAACAAAGTAGATGTTGTTATTGTGACAGGCGGATTGGGACCAACGAAAGACGACGTTACCAAGAAAACATTCTGCGAGTATTTTAATGATGAGTTGGTTGTAGATCAAAAAGTTTTGGCTCACGTTACAGAATTGATAGAAGGTTTCTACAAAAGGCCAATTTCTCAATTGAATAAAGATCAGGCTCTAGTTCCGTCAACTTGTACAGTATTGCATAATAAAGTAGGGACGGCGCCAGGAATGTGGATGAAAAAAGAAAATACGGTTTTTATTTCGCTTCCAGGAGTTCCTTACGAAATGAAATATTTGGTTGAAGAGGAAATAATCCCAAAAATCGTTCGTGAATACAAACGTCCTTATATTATTCACAAAACCATTTTGACGTATGGTCAAGGCGAAAGTTTAGTGGCAGAACGTATTGAGCAATGGGAAAATAATCTTCCAGAATTTATAAAATTGGCTTATCTGCCAAATCCAGGACGAGTTCGTCTCCGTTTGACGGCCCGCGGAACCAATAAGGAAGAATTAGAAGAGGCTATAGAACGTAATGTGCAATCATTGGATGCTATAATTCATGATATAATTGTAGGTTATGAAGAAAATGAAACAATTGAAACTGTAATTGGCAAATTGCTTTCTAAGCAAAATAAAACCATCTCAACGGCAGAAAGTTGCACTGGAGGAAGAATTGCTTCTCTGCTATCATCTGTTCCGGGTTCCTCAAGCTATTTTAAAGGAAGCGTTGTGTCTTATGCAACAGAAGCTAAAGTAAATGTTTTAGGAATTTCGCAAGATTTAATAAACCAATTTTCAGTGGTTAGTGCTGAGGTTGCATCTGCTATGGTTTTGAATGTTAAAGCATTGATGAAAACCGACTATGCGCTGGCAACGACGGGCAATGCAGGGCCTTCAAAAGGTGATTCTGATGCCGAAATTGGCACTGTTTTTATCGCTTTAGCAACGCCAGACGGGGTAATTGTAGAGGAATTTAACTTCGGACAACCTCGTGAAAAAGTGATAGATAGGGCATCTGTTAAGAGTTTGGAAATACTGCAGAAAGAAATTTTAAAAATTGTGCAATAATTTTTTGCTACAATGGTTTATTTTTCTTTTCTTTGCACCCTGATTTTGAATAACGATAAAAGATAAGTATAATGTCAAGAGTTTGTGACCTTACAGGTAAAAGAGCGATGGTAGGAAATAACGTTTCTCACGCTATGAACAAAACTAAGAGAAAGTTTTCTGTAAACTTAGTTAAAAAGCGTTTTTATCTTCCAGAAGAAGATAGATGGATTACTCTTAGAGTAGCAGCATCTACGATAAAAACAATTAATAAAAATGGAATCACTGCAGTTTTGAAAAAAGCGCAGTCAGAAGGATTTATCAAATAATCTTTTCCTAAATAAATATATAGCAAGATGGCAAAGAAAGGTAATAGAATCCAAGTAATTTTAGAATGTACTGAGCACAAAACTTCTGGTGTTCCAGGAACTTCTAGATATATTACAACTAAGAACAAAAAAAATACTCCAGATAGATTAGAGATTAAAAAATTTAATCCAATCTTAAAAAGAGTAACTGTTCACAAAGAAATTAAGTAATAATTAGAGATTTTGATAAAATCTCAAATGGTTTTTCATTTGAAGATTTATTGAATTCCAAAACATTTGAATCATGGCAAAGAAAACCGTAGCATCGTTACAAACATCTTCTAAGAGATTATCAAAAGCCATCAAAATGGTAAAATCTCCTAAAACTGGTGCATATACATTCGTAGAATCTATTATGGCTCCTGAAGAAGTTGATGAATTCTTGAAAAAGAAATAATTACAATTACATTATATAGAAAAGCTACTTTCATTCGGAAGTAGCTTTTTTATTACCTATATTTGTCTAAAAATTTAAAGAATCGTAACAATTGGCCTTTTTTTGAGAAACAATTGCGCTTTCTTTAAAGATTTGGATTTCTTGTCTAGAAATCGAGAAATCTAATAATCTAATAAACTACAAAAAATGAGTTTTTTTAAAAAATTATTCTCTAGCGAAAAAAAAGAAACTTTAGACAAAGGTCTTGAAAAAACAAAAACTACTTTTTTCTCAAAGTTAAGCAAAGCCGTTGCAGGAAAATCTAAAGTTGACGATGATGTTTTAGATGATCTTGAAGAAGTTCTTGTAGGTTCTGATGTTGGAGTAAACACGACATTGAAAATCATTCAAAGAATTGAAAAACGTGTTGCAGAAGATAAATATCTAGGAACAGACGAATTAAATCAGATTCTTCGTGATGAAATTGGCGCTTTGTTATCTGAGACTAATACAGGTGAAGCAACAGAATTTGAAGTTCCGAAAGATAAAAAGCCCTACGTTTTAATGGTTGTGGGAGTAAATGGAGTCGGAAAAACAACTACGATTGGTAAATTGGCTTACCAATTTAAAAAAGCGGGCCATAAAGTGGTTTTAGGTGCGGCAGATACTTTCCGTGCAGCGGCGATCGATCAGTTGCAGGTTTGGGCTGATCGTGTAAATGTGCCTATTGTAAGACAGCAGATGGGGAGCGATCCTGCTTCTGTAGCTTTTGATACTTTGCAATCTGCAGTTGCTCAAAATGCAGATGTTGTTATTATTGATACTGCTGGCCGTCTTCATAATAAAATCAACTTGATGAATGAGCTTACAAAAGTAAAACGTGTAATGCAGAAAGTTGTTGCTGACGCTCCTCACGATGTGCTTTTAGTTTTAGATGGTTCAACTGGTCAAAACGCTTTTGAACAAGCGAAACAATTTACAGCTGCTACTGAGGTTACTTCATTAGCTGTTACTAAATTGGACGGAACTGCAAAAGGTGGAGTTGTGATTGGAATTTCAGATCAATTTCAAATTCCTGTTAAATATATTGGTGTTGGCGAAGGAATTGAAGATTTACAAGTCTTCAATAAATATGAATTCGTTGACAGTTTTTTTAAATAATTTATAATGAAAAATATATCGGCTTTAACGTTCTATTTTGCTAGTGTAATATCTTTCGTTCTGGCAAACGTTTTAAAGGATAAAAATCTTTCAGTATACTATATTCTACTGGTTTTAGGAATTGTTTTATTCTTTTTGGGAGTGCTTAAAAGAATAAAAACTAATCGATAGTTTTTTATCTAAAAATATTTGAGCTTTTAAATAAAAGTGTTCTAATGACTTTTATTTAAAAGCTATTTTTTTATTGATATAGTGCATTAATTTTCTCCCACAACGTTTTGTCAAAATCAGAAAGCGCGAGATTTACATTATCGGCGGCATCTCCCATTCTGATTACAACCATTTTCTTGCTTGGAATTACATAAATCTTTTGGTCATTTTTGCCTAAAGCCATAAACATATCGCTTGGTCCAGTTGGGATTACACTTCCTTGAAAAGTTAACTGCGATTGAGGCAAATGATAACTTGATTTTCCGTTTAGCCACCATAAATACCCATAACCTAAATTGATGTTTTGAGAAGTTGTGGTTGCTTCATTAAAGAAAGCTTCATTTAGAATTACATTGTTTTCCCATTTTCCTTTATTCAGCATTAACAATCCAAAACGTGCCATGCTTCTTGTTGTGCTTGTATAAACGCTATTTACGCCAAGTTGAACCCAAGTGCCGTTCATGCCAATTTTATCTCTTAATTTGGTGTTGAAATAATTCTCCCAAGTTTGCCCACTTGCTTTTGCTACAACGTCCTGAAGTTTTACATATACATTATGATATGCCCATCTGGTTCCAGCGTCGGCTTTATAAATTAAATCTTCTGGATCGACTTCGTCTGAGGTATCGTCAAGACCAGAAGTCATGGTTAAAAGATGTTTACAAGTTATCAAGTTTTCTTTTGCCAGAGTTTCGCTTGTCCAGCCAGTTCCAATATAATCAGATACTTTATTGTTAATGTTTAAAAGCCCTTCTTGCTGAGCAATTCCTGTCATGGTTGAGGTTAATGTCTTTCCTGCACTTGCCCAATACCAATTTGATGTGGCTGTATGGTTATTGAAATAGTTTTCTAAAACAATTCGGCCATTTACTAAAATCATAAATGATTTAGAATTTTTAAGTTCTAAGTAATCCAAAAGAGGTTGTACAGCATTTTGATTCCATTTTAGATCAGCAATAGATTTTGTTTCCCAAGTTGTTCCTGTTAAGGGAGGAAAATACATTTTTTCTTCAGGAGTTGGAACGGGATCTGGTTCGGCTGAATCTTTACTGCATGCAGTTAACGACAAGAATGCCAGGATGGTGTAAATTATTCTGTTCATGTTTTTTTGTTTTTGGTTTGGGGTTTGACCAAAAATATGCAAAATAGTTTAATGTGTTTTTTGATTTTTTATTTCTTTTGATGATTATAAGACTATCTTTGTAGTCCAAGAAAAATTTCTTTTGAAAACGGGGGGCCTAGCCCTGATGGGAGCGGCATCCTTTTGTTTTTTTCTTTAAAAAACAAAAGATACAGCGGACAGCAGGATTAGCTCCTAAATCTTCGACTTCATTTAAAGAAAAAAGAATAAATTTTAATATTTTTATTTATGAAAAATGCTTTCATAGTTTTGTTTTGTTCGCTTTTGTTTGTGAGCTGTAAACAGGAAATACAACCTGCTGATATTGCTAAACTAAATGGCTATTGGGAAATTGAAAAAGTGGTTTTCGAGAAAGGTGAAGAGAAGGAGTATAAAATGAATGAAACTTTTGATTTTTTTCAAATCAAGAATAATAAAGGTCTTCGAACGAAAGTGATGCCGCAATTTGACGGCACTTTTTTGACAACAGATACTTTTGAAAATGTTGCAGTACGTTTTGCAGGAGATCAGGTTTTCTTGGATTATAAAACGAAATACACCAAATGGAGCGAAGAAATTATTTCGCTTTCGGATGATAAATTCGTGGTGAAAAACCCTCAAAAAATAGAATATCATTATAAAAAAGCTGGACCAGTAAATCTTTTGAACGATGGCGAAAAGACTAAATAACGAAACAACTATTGGCGCTGTTTTACAGCAAATTATTCAGGTAAATAAATTGCAACCTGGAATGGATCAAATTGATGTTCGTGAGGCTTGGCGACAGCTTATGGGAAATGGTGTGAATACGTATACCCGAAATGTTGTTCTTAAAGGCAGTACACTGTATGTTGAGTTAGGTTCTTCTGTTTTGCGTGAAGAGTTAACTCACGGAAAATATAAAATCGTAAAAATGATCAATGAAGAATTGGGGCGTGAAGTGGTGAAAGATGTGGTTTTACGATAGACTAAATTAGACTTCTTAGATTTTAGACTGGCTTAGATTTTCAGATTATTTTAAAAAAAATATAGATGATAAAAAGAAACCCACTTCAATGAAGTGGGTTTCTTTTTTTATTTAATTCTAAGAAATCTAAGTTAGTCTAAAATTCTAACCATCTAAGAAGTCAAATTAAAACTGCTCTCTAACTGCGAAGTGGAATGCACTTTCGATAGCAGCGTTTTCGTCGCTGTCAGATCCGTGAACTGCATTTTCTCCGATTGAAGTAGCGTATGCTTTACGAATAGTTCCTTCAGCAGCTTCAGCTGGGTTTGTAGCACCAATTAAAGTTCTGAAATCTTCTACTGCGTTTTCTTTTTCTAAAATAGCAGCAACAATTGGTCCACGAGACATAAATTCAACTAATTCTCCGTAGAAAGGTCTTTCTGCGTGTACTGCGTAAAATGCTTTAGCATCAGCTACAGTTAATTGAGTTAATTTTAATGAAACGATTTTGAAACCACCATTAGTAATCATTGCTAAGATATTCCCGATGTGTCCGTTTGCAACAGCATCTGGTTTAATCATTGTAAAAGTTCTATTTGTTGCCATTTTGTATTTTATTAAATTTTGTGCAAAAGTATACTTTTTTTATGAATTGATTTTAATAAATTCATAATTTAAACATACTAGAATGGTGTTTTGCTTAGAAAAAGTTTTTTTGAAATCATATAAGTGATGTAAGTTCATTTAAAAGCTTATTGAAAAATATTTGTTTGCAAATTGTGCAGCACTACTAAAACGATCTTATATCCATTTATATGGTTAAAAATTAGACTTTAAAAATCAATTTGTTTCTATAGAAAATCCATAAAATAAAGGTCCAAATGGCTACATAAGTTAACGCTCCAGCCAAAGAAGCTGCCATCGGATTGCTGAAAAATTGTGCAATGCCAAAACGGTACAAATAATCTAAAAGGTTAGTCTGCTCACTTGGAATTGATGGATTTTGAAAACGAATCATTACTAAAGCTTGCGGAATAATCTGCGAAGCAAAGAAAACTATCATTGGGTTTACTCCCCAAATGACAAATAGTTTGAAACCTTTTTTATATTCGGCAATGTCAATTATGTAATACAATACAGTTAAACATACTGTTGCCAATCCTGTTGTGTATAAAACATAACTGCTTGTCCAGATGGATTTGTTTATTGGAAAAACTAAATCCCAGATTAAACCGAAAAAGATTAGCGATGTGCCAATCATTCCCATTCTTTGCGCTTTTTGGATTTTAGTTATATTAAGAAGCAGAATCTGACCAATAAATAATCCAATGATTCCGTTTACAATAGATGGAATTGTGCTTAAGATTCCTTCCGGATCCCAAGTATTGGTTTCATGATACATATGTCCTTTTAATAAGACGCTATCAACCCACGCGGCCAAATTCGTTCCTCTTTCTAAATTAGCTTCTCCGATTCCAGGGACAGGAACTAAAGTCATAATTGCCCAATAGCCGAAAAGTAAAACAATTCCAGTAAAAAGTTGTGTTTTGCGAGATGTTTTTAAATATAATAAGGAAACTACAAAGTAAACTATTGCAATACGCTGTAAAACTCCAGGAAGTCTGACGTCTGCATAATTTTCAAAACCTCCATAAGCTAAAATGATATATATAGCTAGAATGCTAAAAGCAAAAATGTTTTTTAGCTTGTTGCTAAAATTTCCCATTAGCGCATAACCAACAGCAAAAGTAATGATCAGCCTTACTAGCAGAAGCGGAATTCCATCAAGACCAAACAATTGAATTTTTCCAAAGAAGTTAAAGAAAATCCCTAAACAGAACATTCTTAGAGAACGAATCAGGATTTTGTTGAATGTTGTTTCATCGTATTTTTTCTCCGGCATTGCAAGCGGTACAGCAACTCCCATTATGAAAATGAAAAACGGAAATACTAAATCGGTTGGCGTACAGCCATTCCAGTGTGCGTGTAAAAGCGGAGGATAAACATTTCCCCAGTCACCGGGATTGTTTACAATAGTCATCAATAGAATAGTCAGTCCGCGAAAGACATCAAGCGAAATTAGGCGTTCTCTTACCATTTGGTTAGGTCGTTTAATAGGTTATAAAAATATAATTCTATTTGGTTTGAGAGAGCAATAAGATCGGAAATGAGCTGGTTATTTGATTCCTAAATTATCGCTTTTGAATTTCTAAAGATAATTATTTTAGATTATTATGATATCAAAATTATGTTCTAAAGGTTTTAATTTCTGAATTAAAAGTGGAATCAGCTGATCTCCTTTTTCTAAATAAAATTCAGAAAAATTAGATTGGCGTTCTTGAAGACTGTAATTTGGAAACAATTCGCATTGTAAATCAGTAACGCGTTGCAATTGATCTTGAAGTTTTCTTTTTTGCGCTTTTAATAAGCGTTTTTCTAAATTTTCCAGCCCTTTCTTTTGCTTCACTTCTTGTGCTTTTACGGCTCCAGAGAAAGATTTGTCTGTCTTTTCGGCCAATTCAAAAAGATAGCCAAACTGTTTTTCAATCGCTTCTTTTTGTTCTGTTAAATCAATAGGAAATGGAGAAAGTTTGTGTGTTATCGAATTAATTAAATTCTCTGATTTGCTGAATAAATCTTTCCAAGTCAAACCTAAATTATCCGCTTTTTTAACTTGTTTTTCTGTTGCCAAAAGAACAGAATTTCGAACCAATAATATAGGGAAAGTGATATTTACGGCTTCAAAGAATGCTTTTAATTCTAACCAATAAGCAATTTCTCCGCCTCCGCCAATATAGCAGAGATTTGGTAAAATAATTTCCTGATATAGTGGACGCATAATTACATTTGGACTGAACTTTTCAGGATTGCTTTCTAACAATTTGAAAATTTCATCTTTTGAAAATGAGATTTTGGTATTGTTCACGAAATATTTATCATTCTCAAAAATGATTCTTTCACGCAGTTTATCTTCAATATAAAACAAATTAATCTCACGCGGATTTACCTGAACGGTATAATCAGCAAGTTCTTCAATTGATTTTTGAACTGCTTTATATGAAGTCTGATTCTGTAATTCTTCTTTTGCAAACGGAATAAAAGCACGTTTTAAATCGGCACTGTCTGCATCTATAATAACCAAACCATAATTGGCAAAAAGAGAATTGGCCAAATAACGCGTTGCATCTGCTAGATTTTCATGTTTTAAATAAGCGTCTTCAAAAAGTTTTTTAAGCGCATTTGCATTTGTGCTTGAGCCTAATTCTTTAGAATAAACTTCAAATAAATCTTCTAAGCCATCAGTTGCAAGCCTTCCGACTGGCCCAGTGCTTTCGGCATTCCAGCGGATTTTTTTTCCTTTAAAATTAAAATAATTAATCTCTTCAAAATCATGATCTTCTGTCGCCATCCAATAAACTGGAACGAAATTATAAGAAGGATATTTTGATTTTAATTCTTTAGTTAGATTAATGGTAGAAATAATTTTATATAAAAAATACAATGGCCCGCTAAAAAGATTTAGCTGATGTCCAGTTGTAATGGTAAAAGTATTTTCGAGTGCTAATAGCGAAATATTTTGTCTCGTTAAATCAGAAACCTCAATGTTTTGATATTGCTTCTGCAAAGTGTCAACCAATACTGCTCGGTTATTATGGTCAAAATTGGCTGATTTTTCAGCAATTTGTTTTTCGAAATTTTCTAATGTTGGAAAATTATTGTACAGCGGTTTTAATTCTGGCTTTTGATCTAAATAATCCTGCATTAGTTTAGAGAAATATCCAGAAGATTGAAAGCTGATACAGTCGGTAGGCATAATTTTAAATTTATTTTTGACAGCTGTAAATTTAATGAAAATATACAGTTAAAAACGCTATTAACAATTGCTTAAGATTTGATTTTTTTCTGATGCTTTTAAAAACGTTGTAATCAGGATTTTAAATTTTGATTATATTACATTGTGGAAAATTGAAAATTTAGATAATTTGTTAAAATTGTAAAGTAGTGGTAAAAGTAATTTGTGTAAACATGAATTTTTAATAATGAAACTCTATTTTTGCAAATAAAAAAGATATCAATTTTCATGAAAAATAGCCCGAGTAAAAAGAACTCCCTAAAACATGTACTTTTTGGAAGCCTTATAGGCACTACAATCGAATTTTTTGATTTTTATATTTATGCCAATGCCGCCGTATTGGTTTTTCCTCAATTATTTTTTCCAAGTTCAGATTCGACGATGGCCACTCTGGAATCCTTAGCCACTTTTTCCATTGCCTTTTTATCCCGTCCGTTAGGTTCTGCTTTTTTTGGGCATTATGGCGACAAAATTGGACGTAAATTTACCCTTGTTGCTGCTTTACTGACCATGGGAATTTCGACCGTTACCATTGGGTTTTTGCCAAGTTATGCCAGTATAGGTGTTGCGGCACCATTATTATTGATGTTATGCCGATTCGGACAAGGAGTTGGTTTAGGAGGAGAATGGGGAGGAGCCGTTTTGCTTGCCATTGAGAATGCTCCACCACACAAACGCGCTTGGTATGGAATGTTTCCGCAATTAGGAGCTCCAATCGGATTGTTGCTTTCAGGCGGAACTTTTCTATTGCTTACCGATTCGATGAGTAACGAAGATTTTATGAATTATGGTTGGAGAATTCCTTTTATTGCCAGCGCACTTTTGGTAATTGTTGGTTTTTATATTAGAACAAAAATTACAGAAACACCTTCTTTTGAAGAAGCTAAAAAACACGAAGAAGAAGTTAAAGTTCCTTTTTTAGAATTGGTGAAATCATATAAAAACCAGTTAATATTTGGAACTTTTGCAGCCATTACAACATTTTTGGTTTTCTATTTGATGACGGTTTTCACTCTAAGTTGGGCAACCTCAGATTTAGGAATTGCAAAAAGAGATGGGTTATTAATTCAATTATTCTCAGTATTGTTTTTCGCGCTATTTATTCCAGTTTCGGCTGTCGTAGCAGATAAAATTGGCCGTCGTAAAATGCTTATTGCGGCAACAGCAGCAATTGCTGTTTTTGGATTTTTCTTTTCGTTTTTCTTAAGTTCAGGAAATATTGCTTTGGTAGCTGTTTTTGCCTGTATCGGAATGTCTCTGATGGGATTCACTTATGGACCGCTTGGGACTTTTCTTTCTGAATTGTTCCCAACAAATGTTCGTTATTCGGGAGCATCTTTGACATTTAATATGGCAGGAATTCTAGGAGCTGCTTTTGCGCCAATGATTGCAATTTGGCTAGCTAAGACTTATGATGTGAGTTATGTAGGGTTCTATTTAATTGCTGCTGCTCTTATATCTTTAATTTCGTTTTTAGTGATTAGTAAAGACGAACATAAGTTTTGAAAATATTTAAACTAAGAAACCGTAATTGCCAAACCTAAGAATAAAGCAAAACCCACAAGATTAATTTCATTCTTGTGGTTTTTCTTTTCTATTAATCTATCTTTTCAGAGTAAAATGTCCCCTATATTCTGTTCCGTTTATTCTAGTAGCAGTAAACCAATAGTCAGATGCTGGTTCCTGATTACCAAGATAAGTTCCGTTCCAAGAGGTGTTTAATGCTAATTCTTTAATTAATTTTCCGTAACGATCAAATATTCTAATAGACGAATTAGGAGCTAAATAATCTGGATCTATTGTCCAAGTGTCATTAAAACCATCACCATTTGGTGTAAAGAATTTTGGATACGGAAGTTCATTTATCAAATTAATGCAATTCTTAGAAGTTGCTTCTAAAATATTTATGGTGACTGGAATTCTATCACTTTCGCAAGTGTTTTCGGTCTGAGAAGCATAATAAGTGATTCTATTCTCGAGCAAAGTAGATTCTGATAAAATATTGGTAGAAGAAGAACTTTCATACCATTTGATATTTCGTCCATCAATTTCAATATCACTAATTTTTGCATTTTTTTGAATGCAGAATTGTTGTGGAGAATCAGCAGATGGAATTGGAGTGTCTTGTATTTTTACAGTAATTGGTAGTCTTCCGCTTTCGCAGTTGTTTAAGGTTTGAGTTACATAATACGTTCCAGTATGTAATAAATCGGTTTCTTGTAATGTATTTCCATTTGTTGCAGCATCGTACCACTTTAGAGAAGATCCTACAATTTTAAGCTCTTCAATTGTTGAAAGTTCATCAATACAAAACTGTTGATTATTATTTCCTGTTGGTAAAGGCGTGTTATATACGCGAACAAGAATTGGTGTTCTGTCACTATCACAGCCAATTGTTTGCGAAGCATAATACGTTCGATTATCTTCTAAAAGAGTTGTATTTGGTAAAACAGAAGCAGAAAAACTAGTGTCAAACCATTTTATATTTTGCCCTGTTATTTGAATGTCATTAAGCGTTTTGTTTTCCTTTTTACAAAAAGATTGCTCCGGATTTCCCAATGGAGCTGAAGGAGTATTTACGATTGAAACTGTAACTCCAAATCTTGGGCTTTCACAACTGTTTTCTGTTTGTGATGCGTAATATGTTTTTCCATTTTGGAGATTTGTTGTTTCAGATAATAAATTACCATTTGTTAATGCATCATACCATTTTATAGAAGTTCCGTTAATTTCAAGATTGGCGATTGTTGGATTTTGTGCTGAACAAAACGGCTGGTTTGTATTTCCTGTTGGAGAAGTTGTTTCTATAACTGAAACAAATATTTTTTTTATGTTATCGCAATTGTCTATTCCGTTGATCTGACAACTGTATTCGCCACTATTAATAGTACTAGTATTTGCAATCACAGGACTTTGTTCAGTTGAAGCAAAATTGTTTGGGCCAGTCCATAAATAACTAGTTCCTCCAGATGCTTTAAGTTCTAATGCTGTCCCTTTGCATATAGGAGAGTTGCTTATAGCATTGGGAATCCCAAGTGGATTTGGTTCTTGAAATTTCATAAGAAAACCAGAAGGCCAATCTAAAGGCGCTTCCATAAAAGCTCCAGAACTTGCAATATCAGTATCTGCAAAACTTCCATTGATAATTCCACTTATAAAAATATTATTTGATCCTTCGCTCATTACTAGCGGATTATCAATCGATCCTGTTTTGCCAAAATAAGTACCCCATTGTTTTTTACAATTTCCATCTAATTTTATCATAAATCCAGAGAAAGTATAATTGACAGGATTATAGGCATTTGGACATGCTATGTCAAAACCATATACAGACTCCCCTGCAATGAAAATTTCATTGTCATTTTTTGGAAAAATTGATGTAACCTTTCCCTGTGAATAACTTAACCAAGTAAGTTTTTGAAGAGCTAAATTAAATTTTGCAAAATAAGTACTTCTATAAGATGCTTTCATTACAGGTTCAAAAGCATCAGGAGTTGAAATGTTATCGTTTTCAGTTTCCCCTGTCATATATAAATTATCTCCAAATATTTTACAAGTATAAATCCAATCACTATTTGCCTTACCAAAATATGTACTCCAGATTCGTTGTCCATTTGGATTAAATTTTACAATTATTCCATCTCCTGTTGAGGATAGATTTCCAACACTATAGTCAGGTTTATATGAACCTGATGTTGCTACATTAGTGTCACTTTGAGAGTAACCTACTAAAATTATGTTTCCATCTTTATCAATTGCAGAATCTTCAAAGGAATCATCTTTATCACCTCCAAAATAGGTTCCCCAAATTCTATTTCCGTTCGAGTCAAATTTTGCTAAAAAACCATCAAAACGATTGTTGTCTATTCTATTTTCTTTAAAAGAATTTGGAGTAGAAATATATTCGTCACTAGTAGTTGTACCCGAAAGATAAATATAGTTTTGCTCATCAGCGACAACGCTGTTGGCAAATGTCAATCCATTGTCATTTCCATAATATGAAGCCCATTGTCTAATTCCATTTGAATCTAACTTCCCTAAAAACATCTCAGAATAATATCCTGATTTTCTCTCTTTAAAAGAACCTGCCGTCGATATATTATTTGTACTGGAAGTGTTCCCGCAAAAGATAAGGTTTTTATCCGCAGATACTTTTATGGATTTAATGTTGTCATCTAGGTCTCCGCCGTAATAGGTTGCCCATAATCTATTTCCATTGCCGTCAAATTTAGCAATGTAGCCATCATATGTAATTCGACCTGGATAATTTATAAATCCAGCATTAGGTTGGTGAGAACCTGAAGTCGCTATATTTGAAGTGCTTGCTGTCTTTCCTGCAAAATAGACATTTCCAAAACTATCTTTATCCAAAGCGTTTAACTCTGTCCACTGTAAACCACCATAATAGGTCCCCCAAAGTCTCGTAGGCACAGGATCAATAACAACTGTTTTACCCGCTAAGAAGTTTGCAGAACGAAATCCATAAACATTTTTCTTTAATTTTTGATATCCAACAACAATTGCCTTTTTATGCCCTTTTTCTTCAATCCAGCTTGCAGGAAGTGTTTCTTCCATTTTTCCAAAACGAGTATTCATTTGGATTTTATTATCAGTCAAATTGGTTTCTGCTCCATTAAACTTTAATTGAATATCAGAGATTTTTCCTTTTGGATGAATGACAAAATTATATTCTACTGTTTTTTGTGGATCTTCGGGAATTGTAAAAACAACATCAATATTTGGATAAATATTTTTATATGTAATTTGTTTGTATTTGTAAACTTCAGTAACTCCTTCAGGCTTATTTGGTATATTATAGTAGTTGCCAAAATCTCTTGACTTTTGTTCTGTAATCACTTCAACTTTATAATTGGAGTTTACAAAGTCAATATCTATTCGATGAAAAGCGTATTCTAAATTAAATTCTTCCTTTTCAGGACTTAAATAGGGAAGTGTTTTTACTGTTACAGAACGAACAATTGGAGTCTTTTTTATTTCATAAACATCATAAGAAAATCCATTTTTCTTCAGTTGAACATTCAAGCCATTAGAATTCAATAAGTACTTTACAGCAATATTTAGTTTTCCATTTTGATCTATAATTTGTCCTTTATTTTCTATAAAACCAATAGATTGATTTTTGTTTTGAGAAAATGAATGTTGTGTTAGTAAGAAAAAAAGGAATAGTAATGTATGTTTCATTTGAATAATTTGGCTAGTGGCAAATGTAATTAATTGTTTACAAACTCAAATCAAAAAATGAAACGCTGAAAAGTCTCAAAATATCCCGTATTTTTGCAAAAAAATAATTCCCTTTTGAAAACGAGACTTTTTGTAATTACGCCGCCATTTACCCAACTGAATACACCGTATCCGGCAACGGCGTATATAAAAGGTTTTCTGAATACCAAAAACATCGAATCGGTTCAAGCTGATTTGGGTATTGATGTGATTTTGGAATTGTTTTCGAAAAAAGGATTGCAACATTTGTTTCAAGTTTCAGAGTTTCAAGTTTCAGGTTCTGAAATCTCAGACAATTCGAAACGTATTTTTGCCCTTCAAGATGAATATATCAAAACGATCGATTCTGTAATTCAGTTTCTTCAAGGAAAAAATCCAACTTTGGCTTTGCAGATTTGTCAGGAAGATTTTCTCCCAGAAGCTTCTCGTTTTGCGCAATTGGAAGAATTGGATTGGGCTTTCGGAACAATGGGAACTCAAGATAAAGCCAAGCATTTGGCGACTTTATATCTTGAAGATATTTCAGATTTTATTGTCGAATGTGTTGATGAAAATTTTGGTTTTAGCCGATATGCAGAACGCTTAGGTAGAAGTGCCAATTCTTTTGATGAATTGTATGAAGCCCTTCAGCAAGAACCAACTTACATCGATTCGATTTTAATTTCGCTTTTAAAAGCTAAAATTGAGGATGTAAAACCGACTTTGTTTTTAATTTCTGTTCCTTTTCCCGGAAATTTATATAGCGCGTTTCGTTCCGCACAATGGGTAAAACAAAATCATCCTGAAATTAAGATTTCGATGGGAGGCGGTTTCCCAAATACTGAATTGCGTTCGCTTTCTGATAAACGTGTTTTTGAGTTTTTCGATTTCATCACTTTAGATGATGGCGAAGTTCCAATTGAGGAATTAATTTTCAATTTGGAAAATCCAAATTCTGTCACTTCGACCGAAGTAGAGAAGCGTTATAAACGAACATTTTTATTAGAAAACGGAGAAGTTGTATATAAAAATAACTCTCTAAAACACGATTATAAACAATCTCAGGTCGGAACTCCGGATTATTCAGATCTTCCTTTGGATAAATACATTTCGGTTATCGAAATTGTAAATCCAATGCACAGAATGTGGAGCGATGGAAGATGGAATAAACTGACAATGGCGCACGGCTGTTATTGGGGGAAATGTACTTTTTGTGATATTTCTTTAGATTATATAAAAGTTTACGAACCTGTAGCGGCAAGTCTGCTTTGTGATCGAATGGAAGAATTGATCGAACAGACAGGTCAAAACGGATTCCATTTTGTAGATGAAGCTGCACCGCCAGCTTTAATGCGTGCTTTAGCGCTTGAAATCTTAAAAAGAAAACTAGCTGTAACTTGGTGGACCAATATTCGTTTTGAAAAAAGCTTCTCAAAAGATTTATGTCTCTTGTTAAAAGCTTCTGGATGTATTGCAGTTTCAGGCGGTTTAGAAGTAGCTTCGGACCGTTTATTGAAATTAATTGACAAAGGCGTAACGGTTGAACAAGTTGCCAAAGTAACACGAAATTTTACCGAAGCCGGAATTATGGTTCATGCGTATTTGATGTACGGATATCCAACTCAGACGATTCAGGAAACAGTTGATAGCCTTGAAATGGTTCGCCAATTGTTTGAAGCGGGAGTTTTACAGTCAGGGTTTTGGCATCAGTTTGCTTTGACGGCTCATAGTCCAGTAGGATTATATCCAGAGCAATTTGGCGTGACCAAAAAAACGGAAGCAATTGGAACTTTTGCCAATAACGATATTGAATATACTGATTCAACAGGAATCAATCACGATAAATTTAGTTTCGGATTAAAGAAATCACTTTTTAATTTCATGCACGGAATCTGTTTTGATTATGAACTTCAAGAATGGTTCGATTTTAAAATCCCGAAAACCAAAATTCATCCTGATTTTATTTTTAATGCGTTAGAAGAACAAAACGATTTCAATACAAAACCAAATGCAAAAGTGGTTTGGCTAGGTGGAAAACCTGCAACGGAAATCTTTACAAAATCAAAAAAAGGAAGAAGCTGGGAAATGATGTCATTAACTTTTCATGACAAAAAAGAAAGTTTCAATATTCAAACCAGTAAAGAAGAAGGCGAGTGGCTGACTTCAATTTTATCAAAAATTGCTGTTTCGGGTTCTAAAAACTATACTTTTCAGGAGGTTAAAAATGATTTTGAAACCGAATTAGAAGATTTCGAATTGTTCTGGTATTCTAAACCTATAAACACTTTACGAGAATTTGGGTTATTGGTACTTTAATACTCAATGCATTCTCCGTCATTTGGAATAGAAGTTTTCGTTAAAAGACCATGATCTGAAAGTGCAGTTCTTAATTGCAGTCTGGTAGTTGGGCAATGATTTAATGCTTCTAAATGATTGGCGAGAACTTTTCCTGGGGCAAGTGTTACGAATTTCAGAATATCATCCATTCGCATTAACAAAGGCTGTCCGAAATCTAATCTCGCTGTACCGCAAGCCACAATAGAAATGTCAGGGTTCAATTGTGTTAGGACTTTTTCGACATGTTCTGTAAATATAGTGTCTGAACTGATATAAATAGATTTTTGATCTGCCAACTCAATAAGAAAACCCATTACATTCCCCATTAATTTGGCAACAAATCCATAGCCATGAATGGCTGGAATTCCTGTTATTTTTCCATCAAGAAATTTTTGCGGTTCCCAATATTCCAAAGTTTGAATTACGCTTAATCCTCTTTGAACAAGCGCTTTTTCATCCTTTGAACTGCAAATTACCGGAATACTTTTTCTTCTCAAAAAAACTTCGCCAGCTTTATCAATATGATCTGGGTGTAAATGTGTAATCAAACAATGCGTTACACGACTTAAAATATCACGGCTATTTTTTGGCAATGCCACGAGCGGATTTCGTTTTGGTTTATATCTGAAAATAGTAAAAGGCGGAATTGTTTTTCTTTTACCTAACATTGGGTCAACTAAAATGACATGCTTTTCTGTTTCAATTACCAAAGAGGCATTTCGCAAATGATGTAATTTCATATCCAAGAAAATTAGATATTAAAAATACAAAGTTTTTCGAAAAAGTGATTACAGATTTTTCTTTATTTTTAACAGAATTGTGATTTACCCAATAGAAAATCTAAATCCAATTCCGTGTAGGTTTTCAATAGAAATTCCTTGTTCGTTTGCTAAGATTTTACGCAAGCGCGAAATAAAAACATCCAAACTTCTTCCCATAAAGTAGTCATCAGTTCCCCATAAAGAAGTTAGAATTTGTTCTCTTTTCAAAACAGAATTTTTATGGTCCAAGAAAAGTTTCAATAATTCGGCTTCACGCTGTGTTAAACCCACTTTTTCGTCATCATTAAAAAGAATGAAGTTTTTGGTATCGAACTGATATTTGCCAACTTCGTAAATAGTTTTTGCAGTTGGAATATTTTTCTGTGAACGCTTTAGGAAAATTTCAATTTTGAGAAGTAATTCTTCAATACTAAAAGGTTTTACCAAATAATCGTCGGCACCTAAACGAAGACCTTTAATGCGATCTTCTTTTAAAGTTTTGGCAGAAAGAAAAATAATCGGAACGTCAAGATCAATTTTTCGAACCGCTTCAGCAAGTTCAAAACCATCCATTTTTGGCATCATAATATCAAAAATGCAAATATCAAATTCTTCTTCCTCAAAAATTTTCAGCGCCGATTTTCCATCAGAACAATGAATTACCTCATAATGGTTTTGCTCCAAATTGTCTTTGGTTAAAAACGCTAAAGTTTCATCATCTTCGGCATATAGTATTTTGAAATTTCTCATTTTTTATAAGGAATTGATAAAGTTATGGTAATACCTTTTTCTTGATTATTTTCGGCTTTTATTTTCCAGTTTTGAAGACTGCAGATTTCTTTTACATAATACAAACCAAGTCCAAATCCGTTCACTTCATTGCTTTTTTCGTTCTGAACGCGGTAAAACTTATCAAAGATAAAAGATATTTTTTTAGGATTAATCCCAATTCCATTATCAATAAACTCCAATTTTAAACAGTTATTATTTTCTATAAATTTTATCGTGACTTCTGGTTTATCATTGCAGTATTTCATTGCATTATCCAGCAGATTGTACACTAAATTGGCAAAATGAAAAGTATCTGTTTCGATTAAATATTCTCTTGAAACTGTTTCAATCGCAATAGAAGCTTCAGGATATTTTAATTTGATGTTTTCTATCGCTTCTTCAATAATAGGAACAATCAATATATTTTCTTTTTTAAGTTCTAAAGGCGCATAATCTGCTTTTGCGACATTTAGAATCTTTTCGATATGTCCGTTTAGCTTATTTCCTTGATTTATGATAATGTCAGTATACGTATAGAGTTTCTTATCTTCTTTAATTGGTTTTTGTTCAATCAAATATTTGGAAGCGATTAGAATAGAAGCAAGTGGCGTTTTAAATTCGTGCGTCATATTATTGATAAAATCACGCTGCAATTCTGAATATTTTTTATGCTGCAAAAGGGTAAAAATCGAATACACATAAATCAGCAGAATCAGAATTAATGCAGTTGAAAGAACAAACCAAAAACGCATCGAACTAAAAAGATAAGTAGTTTCGTTTGGAAAACGCACGGCAAAATAATAAACCAGATTTTTGTGCTTAGGGAAATAAACGGTCTTTTTACATTCCGCTTTTTTCTTATAAAGCGAAATATAATCGCCGTAAATCATTTCGTCGCTTTGGCAGTTATACATTGCATATTCAAAATCAGTCGTAATATTCATTTTTTTGAATTCCGTTTTCAGATAAAATTCTAAAATATCAGGCTCAAATTCGTTATCGACATTTACAATGTAATAGTCATTTGCAATTTTCTGAACAGGATTCTGAACAGGCAATTCGTGATTGGTTCCTTCATATAATTTTTTAGCCACTTCAAGTAAGGCAATATGTGCTTTTTGGCTCAGTTTTTTTTGTTCGATTGTAAAAGCCTCTTTTGTCCATAGCAATTGTGCTACCAAAATACTAATGATAGCGACTAATCCTAAGAGAATGATGCTGTTGAGTTTATTAATTTTCAAGAATAAAGAATTTTGAGAGTGTAATATTAATCAATTTTGGCCTAAAAACAGGCGGTTAACAAGTCATTAACAAACGTTTGAAACCAGTTAACAGCGACTTGAATTTGTCTGAATTACCTTTGTAATATCAAAATGAACTATAAACCATTTTAAATATATCAGTTATGAAAATGATCAAAATTTCGATGTTAGCTTTGGCTTTAGGCCTAATGTCTTTTTCAGCAATTGCTCCAGTACAATCTTTAGTTTCAGAAACTGAAATTTCAGCAACTGCAGCTTCTACAATTGTTTGGAAAGCAGAAACAATTGATGTTGGACAAATTCCGCAGGGAACTCCAAAAGCAATTGTTTACGAATTTAAAAATACAGGAAAAACGGCTGTAGTTATTACAAACGTGCAAGGATCTTGCGGATGTACAGCAACAGATTACACAAAAGAGCCAATTCAGGCTGGTAAATCTGGAAAAGTTACTGCCACTTACAATGCTGCAAACAAAGGTGCTTTTACAAAAACAGTAACAGTTACAACTAGTGCAGAAACAACACCAAAAGTACTTACTCTAAAAGGTACAGTTATTTAATTAGAATTTTAATAGGTTGGTTATATGGCGAAAGCTCCAGACATGTAAATTGTTTGGAGCTTTTATTTTTATTAACCGCTTAAACTTCAAAAAAATAAGGTTTAAGATTTATTGCTGTGTTCTTTGTTTTAATATAATTTTTTCTACTTTTATTCCAAAATTTTGAGTTATGAAAATCTGGTATACGCCTATTATTGCTATTGTTTTTTTTGCTGTTTTTTCGTGTAATTCGAAAGCTGATAAAAAAGAGGAAAACTCGATAAAAACAGTTGAAAAAATCCCTGAATTAAAACTTACAATTGACAGTGTTCGTATTGCGAAGTTTTATGAAAATTATCCAAAACTGGATAAATTTAAAAATGATGTAACTGCTTTATATCAAAAAAATAAGTCGACTCAATTGTGGCAAGATAATAAAGGAATTGTAGAATTTGCCAATACGTTATTTAACCAATACAAAAATTTAGATCAAGAAGGATTAAAAGCGAATTATCCTTATAATGAGCAATTAAGTTCTGTTTTTGATAATAATGCCAATACTAAGCTTTCAAAAGAAGATACCGATTTACTGCTTTCTAATTTATATTACTATTATGGTGAAAAAGTAGGCGGTTTTGACGAAAAAACAGTGGTTTCTTTAGAATGGCTTTTACCTCGTAAAAAACTGAATTACCAAGTGCTTTCAGATTCTATTTTTAAAAAATCAACCATTTTGGATGATAAGAAAAAAAAGATGTTCAGCCAGTATTACAAACTGCGCGATGCTCTGAAAGAGTATAGAGAAATTGAGAAAAATGGCGGTTGGAAAACTATTGAAACAGGTGAAGATTATAAAAGCCTTAAAGTAGGAGATTCGTCTGCTGTTGTGGCGCAAATTAGAGAAAGACTTTTTGTTACCAAAGACATTCAAGAGAACAATAAAAGTGCTATTTGTGATACGACTTTGATTAAAGCCATGAAAAACTACGAATTGCGTCATGGTTATACCCCAAAAAACACGATTCTTCTCGAGCATATAAATGATTTGAACATTTCTGTTTCAGATCGTATCAAGACCATTATTGTTAATATGGAGCGCTGCCGTTGGATCGATCCAGAATTAGAAAAGGGGCAGAAGTATATAGAAGTGAATATTCCTGAATTTAGATTGTATATAGTCGAAGATGGTAAAATTGCTTTTGTATCGCCAGTTGTTGTGGGTAGAGCTATGACAAAAACGGTTATTTTCAGCGGAATGATGAGCAATATTGTTTTCAGTCCGTATTGGAATGTGCCGCCAAGTATTATAAAATCGGAAATTAAGCCAGGCATGGCTAAGGATAAAAACTATCTGCAAAAGAAAAATCTAGAATGGAACAATGGTGCAGTGCGTCAGCTTCCAGGAAAAAATAATTCTTTAGGATTGGTGAAATTTTTATTCCCGAATTCAAGCAATATTTACCTGCATGATACGCCATCAAAAAGTTTGTTTGAAAGAGAAAGTCGAGCTTTTAGCCACGGATGTGTGCGTGTAGCAAAACCAAGAGAGTTGGCCATAGAGTTGTTAAAAGTAGACCCTGCATGGACTCCCGAAAGAATTGATAAAGCGATGCATGCCGGAAAAGAAAGTTGGTATACGCTTAAGAAAAAAGTTCCAGTTTATATTGGATATTTTACCGCTTGGGTAGATCGACAAGGTAATTTAAATTTCTATAAAGATATTTATGGAAGAGATGAAAGCATGATCAAATTATTGACGGAAGAATAAAAGTTTAAATTCCAATTTCAAAATCCAAATTCCAAAACTGAATCTATTCAATAATTGGGTGAAAAAATTAAAGCCACAGATTAAAGGATTGAAATGATTATAAAAAATCTGTGTTAATCTTTTTATCCCGATAGCTATCGGGAGTGGCAAAAATAAATTTGTGGAAATTTGTGTAATTTGTGGCAAAACTTATTTCGATAAAACATCAACACATTTATAAAAGCGTTTGGTATAATGTTCTGTATCAAGCGCTGTTATAGTTACCTGTTGTGCTTTTCCTGAGGAAGCATGAATAAATTTTGACTGCATTCCGTTGGCCTCACAAATTATTCCGAGGTGACCGACAACATTTCTGTTTTTGTAACCATAAAAAACTAATACATCTCCCACTTTAAATTCTTCTGGTTTTAGAGCTTTGCCTATGTTTTTGTAACCGCTTGAACTTCTTGGTAATGTCAATCCGAAATTGTTAAAAACATAGCTGACAAAACCTGAACAATCAAAACCTTTTTTGGGATTACTACTGGCGTATACATAAGGAGTTCCTAAATATTGTTTCGCGTAAGCAATAATGGAATCGCGATTTATTTCGGTCTGAATTTTAGTGTTTGGAATTAAATGTTGAGGCTCTTTCTTTTTTATTGTGAAAGAAGAAAGTAAAACAAATGGCAATAAAAAAAATAGTAGGCGCGATCTCATTTCTCTGGTCTTATATCAATTGAAACGCTAAATATAAACTGTTATTTTATTTTAAAAAGAACATGAGCACCCTAAAAAATACAAATAAGTACTATTTAGCTCCCAAATGATGTGTTTATGTGGTGTTTTTTTATTACTTTTTGACATTTTAGTATCTTTTTAGATAAACTCTTTCCAATATATTTGTGAATCGTATTTAGATTTAACAAATAAATTATGTTTCCCAAAAAAATAGCTATTTTAATTTCGTTTTTGCTGATTTCGGCTTTTTCTAATGCCCAAACTCAAAATACGAATAAAACTTTTTTATACGAAGGCCGAGTTGATCAACTTCAAAATGATCAGGTAATTTTAATCGGAACGGCTTCTTCGGTTTCTTTTAATTTTACAGGAAATGAATGCTCAATCTCACTTCAAAGCGTTGATTCTTATGAACATCATAATTATGTGCAATTAGTTTTGGATGGAAAATATATAGGAAAGGTTAGAATTGAAAAAGGAGCGATTCAGTCATTTCCAATCAAAGTGACTTCAAATCAAAAAGAGCATCGACTAGAAATCTACAAAAATACAGAAGCCCAAAGCGGTAATATTTTGTTTGCTGGAACAACGGCAAAACGGGTTCCAATTTCATTTAAAAAGAAAAAGAAAATCGAGTTCATAGGCGATTCCATTACTTGTGGCGCGGCTAGCGATCCGACAGAAGTTCCTTGTGATAAAGGAGAATATATGGATCATCACAATGGTTACTACGCTTATGGGCCAACACTTTCAAGAGCAATTGGAGCAGATTATTTAATGAGCTGTGTTTCAGGAATCGGAATGTACAGAAATTGGAATGACGAGCATAAAGATGAAGCCACAATGCCAGATGTGTATCCAAATTTATATCTCACAAAAGATGTGTCAAAGCCAAAGTACGACTTTGCTTTTCAGCCAGATATTATCAGTATTGCTTTAGGAACAAATGATTTTTCTGGTGGAGACGGTAAGAAAGAGCGTCTACCATTCAATCCTGAAAAATATGTTTCGAATTACATCAGTTTTATAAAGATGTTGTACCTACATAATCCGAAAGCACAGATTGTCATTACAAACAGTCCAATGGTTGGCGGAGATAGAGCAGTAGTTTTTGAAGATTGCTTGAATAAAGTTAAAAATGCTTTCGCGAATGATAAAGCGCACAAACCGATTCAAATTTTCAAATTTAAACCGATGACTCCAAATGGCTGTAGCGGACATCCTGATGTTGCAGATCATAAGGTTTTGGCAAATGAATATGCACCATTTTTAAAGAAATTGCTAAATGAAAAATAATATAATTAAGTTTGTTTTCTTTCTATTGATTTCCAGTACTATGATGGCAAACGTTTCGCTTCCGAATATTTTTGGTGATAATATGGTCTTACAGCGCAATTCTGAAGTGAAAATTTGGGGTTGGGGTAATCCAAAAGAAGAAATAAAACTGGTTTCTAGCTGGAATAATCGGGAATATAAAACCGTTGCTAATAATCAGGCAAAATGGGAATTGACCATTAAAACTCCAGAAGCTGGCGGACCTTTTATCATTTTGATAAAAGGTTATAATGAAGTGGTTTTAAAGAATATTTTAATTGGCGAAGTCTGGCTTTGTTCGGGACAATCTAATATGGAAATGTCAGCGAGCTGGGGAATTGACGACGGTGAAGAAGAAATGAAAAATGCTACAAATCCAAACATTCGATTTTTTACGGTTCCGAAATTGACAGCCGAAAATCCACAGCATAATTTATTGGGAAATTGGACTGAATCGACTCCTGAAACCATGAAATATTTTAGTGCGGTTGGTTACTTTTTTGCCAAACGTCTTCGCGAAGATTTAAAAAATGTTCCAATCGGATTGATTTCTTCCAATTGGGGAGGAACTCCTGCTGAAATCTGGATGTCACAAGAAGTGGTAAACAACGATCCTGTTTTATTGGAAAATGCTAAAAAACTAAATGAACAAGAATACGGGCCAAGACAACCCGGACGTGCTTACAATGCCATGATTTATCCAATTATCGGATTTAAAATTGCTGGAGCGCTTTGGTATCAGGGAGAATCAAATGTTGGCTCTTTGGTTTATGATAAAACGTTAGGCGCTTTAATTACGTCTTGGAGAAAAGAATGGAAAGACGAATTTCCGTTTTATTATGTTCAGATAGCGCCATTTAAAACTGGGAAGAATAATTTTTCAAATGTAACAATTAGAGATTCTCAAAGAAAACTATTGAAAGAAGTTCCGAAAACAGGAATGGTTGTCATTAGTGATATTTCGGATACGATTGATATTCATCCAAAAAATAAAAAATCGGTTGGAATTCGTTTGGCGAATTTAGCTTTGGCTGAAACTTATAAAACCAATTCTAATTTGGTTAATGGACCGCTCTTTAAATCCATTAAAATCGATAAAAACAAAGTAACCGTTTCTTTTGATTACGGAGACGGGTTGTATTTCAAAGATAAAAAATCAAATCAGTTTGAAGTTGCGGGAACAGATGGAGTTTTCTATACAGCCGAAGCTTCAATTAAAAATAATGAAGTGATATTGACAAGTAAAAAAGTGGCTTCTCCAGCAAAAGTAAGGTTTGCATGGGGAAATACGATTGAGTCAGATTTGTTTAATAAAGCGAATTTGCCGGCGTCTTGTTTTGTTTCTGAGTGAGTGTATAAAGAAGAAAGAATTAAGAAGCAAGACTTTAGATTTTAGATTTTTTGTCAGGCTATCCGAAGTCGAAGTCCCGCAAGAAGCTCCACAAAGCAAAGACACAAAGTTTGTCATCCTGAGAAACGAAGGATTATACTCGGGAGCCGACAAAGATTGACGAAGTTCTGTGCGGAGTTTCTAGTGTGATCCTTCTCAGGATGACAAGATAACCGAAAATACTCTTTTGAAAACGATTTGCGTGAGGGATAGAGGCGGTATCCTTTTGTGAAGAGAAACGGAACAAAAGATATAGCCGAAAGCCCGACCCGCCTTTTTCGGCGGGACACGCCCAAAAAAACTTAGAAACTTAGCATCTCAGAACCTCAGAATCTTAAAGAAAAAACTAACTAAACCACATATGAAAAATAAACAAATACTAATTATTGGGGTATTTTCCCTTTTTACGATTGGAAATATGAATGCACAGAAAAAGCCATATCTGGATAAAAATAAAACTGTTGAACAACGTATCGATTTGCTTTTACCGTTAATGACGCTTGAGGAAAAAGTAGGGCAAATGAATCAATACAATGGTTTTTGGGATGTAACGGGACCAGCGCCAAAAGGTGGAACGGCGGAATTAAAATACGAACATTTAAGAAAAGGATTAGTCGGGTCGATGCTGACTGTTCGTGGAGTGAAAGAAGTTCGTGCGGTTCAGAAAATCGCGGTTGAAGAAACGCGATTAGGGATTCCGCTAATTATTGGTTTTGATGTAATACATGGTTATAAAACGTTAAGTCCGATTCCGTTGGCAGAAGCAGCGAGTTGGGATTTAGAAGCGATTAAAAAATCGGCGGCTATTGCGGCAGATGAAGCTTCGGCATCTGGAATTAATTGGACTTTTGGACCCAATGTCGATGTTGCAAATGATGCCCGTTGGGGACGCGTGATGGAAGGCGCGGGTGAAGATCCGTATTTGGGAAGTAAAGTCGCTTATGCGCGTGTAAAAGGTTTTCAGGGCGAAACGGCTACTGATTTGGCAAAAGTAAATACGATTGCAGCTTGTGCAAAACACTTTGCCGCCTATGGTTATGTTGAAGCGGGATTGGAATATAATATTGTAGACATAAGTAATTCGAAATTATACAATTCGGTTTTGCCTCCTTTTAAAGCGACTGTCGATGCCGGAGTTCGTACGTTTATGAATTCATTTAATACTCTGAATGGTGTTCCGGCAACTGGAAATGCTTTTTTACAGAGAGATATTTTGAAAGGAAAATGGAAGTTTGACGGATTTGTAATTTCAGATTATGCTTCGATTCGCGAAATGATTGCGCACGGTTATGCCAAAGACGAAGCCGATGCAACGGCAAAAGCAGTTATTGCAGGTTCTGATATGGATATGGAATCGTATTTGTATGTGGCCAAATTGGTTGATTTGGTAAAATCTGGAAAAGTAAAAGAATCTTTGGTTGATGATGCCGTACGCAGAATTCTTCGCGTGAAATTTGAATTAGGGTTATTTGATGATCCGTACAGATATTGTGATGAAAAACGCGAAAAAGAAGTGGTTGGGAGTAAAGCCAACAATGAGGGCGTTTTGGACATGGCGAAGAAATCTATTGTTCTTTTGAAAAATGAAAAGAATTTGCTTCCGCTAAAGAAATCAGGACAAAAAATTGCTTTGATTGGCGCTTTGGCAAATGATAAAAATAGTCCGTTGGGAAGCTGGAGAATTGCAGCTTCTGATGATACTGCGGTTTCAGTTTTAGAAGGAATGCAGCAGTATAAAGACAATCAGCTGACTTTTGAAAAAGGTGTTGATTTGTTAAAACAAAAAGCGACTTTCTTAACTGAAACAGTTTTCAACACAACAGATAAAAGCGGATTTGAAGCGGCGAAAAAAGCAGCAAAAAATGCAGATGTTGTCGTAATGGTTTTAGGTGAATATGGTTTTCAAAGCGGTGAGGGAAGAAGTAGAACTGATTTGAATTTGCCAGGTTTACAACAAGAGTTATTAGAAGAAATTTATAAAGTAAATCCAAATGTAGTTTTGGTTTTAAATAACGGCCGTCCGTTGAGTATTCCGTGGGCGGCAGAAAATGTTCCAGCAATTGTTGAAGCTTGGCATTTGGGAACTCAGGCTGGAAATGCGATTGCTCAGGTTTTATACGGAGATTATAATCCGAGTGGAAAACTGCCGATGTCGTTTCCAAGAAATGTAGGGCAGGTGCCAATTTATTATAACAAATACAGTACAGGAAGACCAATTGATAGTGATAAAAATGTTTTCTGGTCGCACTATATGGATGTCGAGAAAACACCTCAATTTCCGTTTGGTTTTGGTTTGAGCTACACCACTTTCGATTATAAGAACCTGAAATTGAATAAAACTTCTTTTGCAAAAGATGAAAAAGTGCAAGTGAGCGTTGAGGTTACGAACTTTGGAAATTATGATGGAAAAGAAGTGGTGCAATTGTACATTCATGATGAATATGCCAGTATCGTTCGCCCAATTAAAGAACTAAAAGGTTTTGAATTGGTGAATCTGAAAAAAGGTGAAACTAAAACGGTAACTTTTACTTTAACGGACAAAGAACTTGGTTTTTACAATAATGAAGGAGTTTATTTAGTAGAACCTGGAACTTTTAAAATCATGGTTGGAGGAAGCTCTGATAAAGGTTTGCAAAGTGGTTTTGAAATTAAAGACTAAAAGTTTTTTGCCACCAAGGCGCTAAGACACTAAGTTTTTTTTAATCTCGCAAAGACGCGAAGTCGCAAAGATTTTTGAATAGCCCCTAGCTTTAGCTAGGGGAATAAGATTTGAAGTTAGAAAGGGCTTTAGCCAAACTTTATAGGTTTGGTTAAAGCCCTTTTCATTGAGATTATGTTTTCATCTAGCTAAAGCTGGATGCTATCGAGTTGTAATGCTTAAGTATTTATATGTCAGTATTTTATTATAGAAAACTGTTTTGGTTTACGCTTTTGTCTTATCTTTGATAGACAGCCAATTAGATTTTTTTTGGCAATTAAAGGTAAGCTGAAAACTTTATAGAGTAGGCAAGATTTTAAAATAGTATTATGGAACATTCTTTATTTAAAAAAGTGAAAGCAGCAATTGATTATTGGTACATTCCGTTATTAGTGGGAATACTTTTTGTAATCATCGGATTTTGGTCTTTTGCCACACCTGTAAAGGCATATTTAACATTGGCATTTTTATTTAGTGTGTCATTTCTGGTCAGCGGAATTTTTGAAATTATTTTTGCACTTTCAAACAGAAAAAAAATAGACAATTGGGGCTGGACACTGGTATCTGGAATTATAGGTTTAGGTGTTGGAATCGTATTAATTGCTAATCCGTTAGTTTCGGTAACACTTTTGCCACTTTATGTTGGATTGGCTATTTTATTTCGTTCTGTAATGGCTATTTTTATGGCTTTTAATTTAAAAAGCTATTCTGTGCCAGACTGGAAAAACCTTTTAGGATTAGGAATCTTAGGAGTGTTGTTTTCATTTTTGTTATTATGGAATCCTGTTTTTGCAGGACTTTCAATAGTATATTGGACAGCTTTTGCTTTCATCGCAAGCGGAATTTTCTATATTTATTTTTCTTTCAAGCTGAAAAGAATACATGATTTAGGTTAAAAAAATAAGATTGTTTTTAACTTCTATAAAACACTAAACCCGACCGATTTCTGAAATCGGTCGGGTTTAGTGTTTATGTCTGTTACTTAGTAAATTTCTAGAATCATTAGTTCAGTATTAGTTATAAACGATTCGATAATGTGTTTTTTTGAAAACAAAATTTCAGCTATTTGCTTGGTATTTTTATTGAAGGTTTTTAGAATTATAACTTTTGGTGGAGCTCCTTTTAAAAGTAATAATTTTTCAAAATCATCATCATGAGTCAAAATAGTGAAATTGTTTGCTTTCGCAAATTCCCAAATCTCAATATCCTTTGCTGGCTGATTGACCGGAATATCATTAGCATGTAAACAATTCAAAAAATCATTTTCAACTAGTTTAATTATTCGCCATGAAATATTTGCATCCAGAAGTAACTTCATTACGCAGCGATTATTTTCGTAATATTTTCTCTGTTAGCTGCAAAACTTAAAGCAGCAAGAATATGTTCTTTCTTTAATTCAGGAAAATCCTCAATGATTTCTTCAAAAGACATTCCTGTAGATAACCATGACAGAATATCAGAAACACAGATTCTAGTTCCTGTAATTATAGGTTTGCCAAACCGAATATCTTGGTTTATCGAAATTAAATTTTGCCAGTTATTTTCCATAATTTTATTATTTAAACAAATTTACAAAAATTAAAATGAATCATATTTTTAATTTTTCTCGCACATTATGCAGATTTTTAATCTCCTAAATCTGCTAAATCTGCGAGAGTTTTTTTTACCTTTAAAATCTATTAAAACTTCCAACTTTTAAATTAAAACAATGAAATATAACAGATGTGGAAAAAGCGGCTTGCTGCTTCCTGAAATTTCTTTAGGATTATGGCACAATTTCGGTTCGGTTGATAATTTTGAAAATGCCGAAAGCATTGCTATTGAAGCTTTTGATAAAGGAATTACACACTTCGATTTGGCGAATAATTATGGGCCAGTTCCGGGTTCGGCTGAAGAGAATTTCGGAAAAATATTATGGCATAATTTTCAAGGGAATCTTCGTGACGAAATCGTAATTTCTACTAAAGCAGGTTATACCATGTGGAAAGGTCCTTATGGAGATTGGGGTTCTCGTAAATATCTGCTTTCAAGTTTAGACCAAAGTTTGAAACGAATGAGTATTGATTATGTTGATATTTTTTACTCACATCGTCCAGATCCTGAAACGCCAATTGAAGAAACCATGATGGCTTTAGACCACGCAGTTAGAAGCGGAAAAGCGTTGTATGTTGGAATCAGCAATTATTCTGCTGAGCAAACCAGAGTTGCGGTTGATGTTTTAAAACAATTGGGAACTCCATGTTTGATTCACCAAGCTAAATATTCGATGTTGGAGCGTTGGGTTGAAAATGGTTTGTTGGATGTTCTCGAAGAAAAGGGAGTCGGCTGTATTGCATTTTCGCCTTTAGCACAAGGACTTTTGACTGATAAATATTTAAACGGAATTCCAGAAAATTCAAGAGCGCATAATCCAAACGGGCATTTAAGAGAAGATGAGGTGACGCAGGAAAGAATTCAGAAATTAATTCAGCTGAATGAAATTGCTCAGAACAGAAATCAGTCTTTGGCGCAAATGGCTTTGGCTTGGCTTCAGAAAGATAAACGAATTACATCAGTTTTAATTGGCGCTAGTTCTGTAAAACAATTGTGTAACAATATTGATTGTTTACAGAATACTGAATTTTCGCATGATGAATTGAATGCGATTGAGAGTATTTTATAATAATAATTAAACCTAACAGGTTTTTAAAACCTGTTAGGTTGCCCCTAATCATCATTTATTTTTTAACTTCAAATTATAATCTTTTACAATTTCTAATGTTGATTTATCCCCATTAAAAACCGAATTTAAACCTTGCGGTTCTTGTGGTGGATCTGTTGTGAACGGTTCTCCCGGATTCCATTTTCCATCTGGATGAATTGCTTTTCCTTCGCCGCCGTAACCCCAGAAATTGGCAGCTCTTAACGGACCGTTATTTTTAACGCTTTCGGCAACTCTTCCGAAAATATAACTGTAGAATTTATCTCTGTAAACAGAAGGAGCTCCAGCATTCAGATTTTCATTTTCTCTCGGAAGACCAAATTCTTCAATTATTATTGGACGGTTTAAGTTGTTGGCCACTTTGATGTGATCGTCAATATATTTTCCAGCGTTTTCAATGGTTTTCGGAAATGTTGCTTCGGCATTATCAGCTTTAAACCAATTCCAGTTTTTAGGCCAAATATGCATGGTCAAATAATCAATATTCGGATTTTGATGCGTTCTTTCGAAGATTTCCATGCTGTCGTTTGAACTGTTTTTTCCTTCAGAACCTGTAGAAACCAAATGGTTTTTGTCTAAACTGTCAATCAAATCCACAATAGAATTTAGCCATTTCGTGAATTTTACTTCATTTTCTACCGTAAAAAGTCTTGGTTCGTTTCCAACCTGCCACGACATAATCGTGTTGTCTTCATTGTATTTCTTTTTAGAATACGCATTTGTTCTGCCAATAATAAACTTCACATGACTGTTTAAAGCTTCCATACAAGGTTCACAACTGTGAAATTGTTCTGTATACGACATGAACTGCGGCCAAGTATTCGGCGGAATATTAGGAACTGGAACCGGACCTTTGCCATTCCATTCCAAATATTGCGACATTCCGCCCGACCATTCCCAGTTGTTGGTCAAATATAAAACGGCATACATATTTCGTTTGCTCATTTCGCTAATCAGGAAATCCAGTCCGTCCAATAAATCTTCGTCGTATTTTCCCTGTTTGTATTGCAACGCAGGACGAACCGTGAAATCGTATTTCCCACCATCTGCTCCAACCAAAATGCGCAAATTATCGATTCCGTTTTTCTTCATTAAATCCAATTCGCGCAACAGTCTTTTACGATCGCCTATTTTTTTAGAAGCCAGCATACTTCCGTACCAATAATTGGTTCCAATGTAAGCGTAAGGTTTGTCGCCTTTATAGAACTGATTTCCTTTCATAGTAATTTTTTCCTGTGCCTGACAAGCAATTGCAGTAAAAATTAAGACTAATGAAAGTGTTTTAAAAAATCTATTTTTCATAATTTATATTTTAAGGAGCTAATCCCGCTATCCGCTTTATCTTTTATGGTGAACCCCACCATAAAAGGATGCCGCTTCTATCGGGGCTAGGGCTTTACGTTCTATAAGACGTTTTGATTTTTATTTGAAATTTTAATTTTCAATTCGACGAATAAGCTCCAGACATGCACGACTGTTATGATATGGACATTTCCAGAATCCAGCTTTGTCTTTTTGCATTACACTATAATCTTCGTAGACTCCCCAAAACCATTCTCCATTTTGTGGGTCTATGATGTGTTTTTTTATGAATTTCCAGTTTTTGTAAACAATATCAAGATATTCTACTTTTCCTGTCAATTGATACGCATTGTAAAAACCTATTAAAGCTTCAGCTTGTGGCCACCAATGCTTTTCTGCTATTAATTCATCTTTTTCAGCATCAAATTCATACCATAAACCGCCATCAGCATCTAAACCTTCTTTGGTTACTTCTGCAATTTGAATGGCATGTTTTTTATAGTTTTCAATAAAGGTTTCATTTCCTGAAATTTCGGCGCATTGCTGCAAAAGCCAAGCCGCTTCAATATCATGTCCATACGAAATGACATCTGGCTTCTCTTTCCAGTTTTCATCAAAAAACAAACGTAAATGTCCTGTTTCGGTATTGATAAAATATTTTTCGATAGTTTCTAATAATTCGATAATCGTTGCCAGCAAATTTTCGTCTTTCCAAACTTTGTATAAATTCGCATAAGCCTCAATAATATGAAGATGCGTATTCATGGTTTTCTTTTCGTTGGCATCCTTTGCGCTCAAACGCAAATCTTCTATGGGTTGCCAATCTCTGGTAAAAGCTTCAAAATAGCCTTTGTTTACATGATCATAGCTGTGTTCCTGAATTTTTAAATACAAATTTTTAGCTATTTCTAAAGCTTTTTCTTCTTTTGTAATGCTGTAAAATTCAGATAATCCGTAAATCGCAAAAGCTAAAGCATAAATCTGGTTTTTGGTGTCTTTTGGAGTTTTATCCTCATTTATACTCCAAAAAAGACCTCCAAATTGTGTGTCATAAAAGTAAGTTGCGAGAAACTCAAATGCTCTTTCTGCCAGCTTTTTGTGGTTTTCGTTTTTAGTGGTTTTGTAACTGGCAGAAAACGTCCAAAGAATTCGGGCGTTTAATACCGAACCTTTTTCAGCATTGAGAATGAGTTGATCATTAAAATCAATTTGCCCGACAAAACCGCCATTTTGGTCATCAATAGTATGTTCTGACCAATAGTTAAGAATAGAATTCAGTTCTGCCGTTAATTCCGATTTTAAAAGCTTGAGTTGTAATGACACGGTATTTTAGATTGCGTTATTTTTTTCGATTTGATTGATGATAGTTTGTACTGAACCAGCAGAAACAAAAGTGTCTGCAGGTGTATTTACAACATAATCTACTAATTTGTCTACAGTTGAAACCGCCACATGCATTCTCGTATCCGATGAAGCGTAATAAACGTAAACAGTTCCATCTTCATCTTCAATCCATCCGTTAGAAAATAAAACATTCGAAACGTCGCCCACTCTTTCAATTCCTTCAGGTCCCATAAAATGTCCAGCCGGAACGTATGTTACTTTCGAAATATCATTCAAATCAGTCATAAACATATACAAAGTATAACGCAATCCAGCAGCAGTATTACGAACTCCGTGCGCTAAATGCAGCCATCCTTTTGAAGTTTTGATTGGCGCTGGTCCTAAGCCGTTTTTCAGCTCGTAAATGGTGTGATACTGTTTTCCGAAAATGATTTTCTCGTCTTTAACAACTGGGTTTTTCATGTCTTCAACATACCCTAAACCGATTCCGCCTCCAGATCCAACATCAATAAAACCATCTTGTGGACGCGTGTACAAAGCGTATTTTCCGTTTACAAATTCCGGATGCAACACTACATTTCGCTGCTGGCCAGTATTTGAAATCAAATCTGGCAATCTTTCCCAGTTTACTAAATCTTTAGATCGAACAATTCCTGCATTAGCAACGGCCGAACTTGTATCGCCTTTTGGAGCATTTGGATCTTTTCTTTCGGTACAAAAAATGCCATATACATAACCATCTTCGTGATTAATCAGACGCATGTCATACACATTTGTATCTGGATCTTCTGTTTGCGGAATCACACAAGGTTTGTCCCAAAATTTGAAATTGTCTATCCCGTTTGGACTTTCAGCAATGGCAAAAAATGATTTTCTGTCTATTCCTTCAACACGAACAGCCAAAAGATATTTTCCATTCCATTTCATTGCTCCAGCGTTAAAAGCAGCATTAATACCAATTCTTTCTTGTAAAAACGGATTTGTTTTTTCATTAAAATCAAAACGCCAGTTTAACGGAATATGGGCAGCCGTAACAACAGGATTTTTGTAGCGGTCATAAATGCCATTTCCAACAATTTCCTGTGGTTCGTTTTTTTGTTCAATAAGTACTTTATGTTCTTTTTCTAATGCCGATTTTCTTTCTTGAAAATGGACTGAAGATGTTATTGTTGTCATAAATTGATTGCTTTGTCTTTGGTTTTTTATTGATTTTGATCTCTCTTTTCGTTTAAATCCTGTTCTATAATCTGTAATTTTTCTTCTGATAAAGGGTAAAATGCTATAAAAGCTACCGAGATTGTGGCCGCAATTGCTGGCAGTATGCTTAACATTAATTGAATTCCGTTTTGAGCTGTCGCAGTCTGCTCGACATTGGCCTGAAAACCAAAGTAGCCTAAAAGCCAGCCCGCTCCAGCGCCGCCAATGGTCCAACCAAATTTTTGTGACATGGATGAAGCCGAGAATACTAGTCCTGTAGCCCTGCGTCCTTGTTTCCATTCTGAATAATCGGCGCTATCAGCGTACATTGACCAGATTAACGGAAAAATACAGCCTGCACAAATACTGATTAAAACTTGGAAACTCATGACTAAGAAAATATCTTTTTTTCCGAATAAATAGAAAATAAGGCTTAAGATTGCAGCTAAAGCCATTGCTCCAAAAAAGGTTTTCTTTTTCCCAATTTTATTCGCAATTGGCGTAGCTATAATAACTCCGATAATGTTTGCAGCTTGTCCTAAAACCAAGTAGATTGAGGTTGGCGTCATATGAAAATCGGTTCCGAAAAGTGAAAAATCAAAATTGATAGAACTGCTGACATAATATTTGAAATAATAAACCGCAGCTCCGTCGCGAATGGAATTAAACACCAAAGCTCCAATCCCTGCTCCGAGTAAAATCCACCATGGTTTATTTTTTAGGAGATCTTTTAAATCTTCTTTTAGGTTATTTTGTTCGTCTGCAATAGGTTTTATTCTTTCTTTAGTGAATGCAAAACAAGCCCAGAAAAATATGGTTGTGATTAATCCGAAAACTGCGATTGTTGCCAGCCAGCCACTTTTAGAATTTAGATTTCCACCAAAGTAGTTTACCAAAGGTTCAATCAGCCAAAGTGCCAAAAGACTTCCTCCAAAAGCAAAAACCATTCGATAAGATGAAAGCGTATTTCTTTCTTTTCTATCAGAAGACATTACGCCCAAAAGTGATGCGTACGGAACATTGATTAAAGAATAAATCATCATCATTAAAGAATACGTCACATAGGCATAGATGATTTTTCCTTTTTCGTCAAAATCTGGAGTATAGAAAGTTAAAACTCCAATTACGGCAAAAGGTATGGCAACCCAAAGAAGATAAGGTCTGAATTTTCCCCATTTGCTTTTGGTTCTGTCGGCTAGAATTCCAACAATCGGGTCAAAGCAAGAGTCCCAGATTCTAGTGATTAAAAACATGGTTCCCACTACGGCAGGCGCTAATCCGAAAACGTCGGTGTAGAAAAAGAGAAGATACATGCTGAAAATTTTCCAGAACATAGATGAAGCAGCGTCTCCAAGTCCGTAACCGATTTTTTCTTTTAAACTAATTTTGTCGTGCATTGGTTATTTTTTAAGGTTGTAATTTGTTTTGGGGCAGTTATTTTAATTTTTTCGGAATGTCTTTCTCAAATATAGTCTGATCTAGATTATAAAAATCAACAAAATCTTTCTCGCTTACTTGACCAGAAAATGGAGCATAATAATGCATTTTTTGTTCTTTTTCCTGCCAGCCATGGTTTCTCCACATTAAAACATAAGAAATTTTATAGTTTCCGATTGCTTTCAATAAAGTGCCTGTCCACCATTTTGAATCTGGAATGGCTTCGTAACCAGCTTCAGCCAATGCCATTGGTTTGCTTTTTTGAAGACATATTTCGTTTAAAATTTTAAATTGCTTTTGAACTTCGCTGATAAACTTCTCACCAGTCGAATCATCATTATTTTGATAAGTGTCAAAACTTAAAATATCAGCATAATCATCTCCAGGATAATTGGCCAAGAAATCGTCTTCACTGCTGAAACTGCTTGTATTATATACATAAATAAGGTTGTGAACCCCTTTTTTCTGGAGATAATCGAAAGTGAATTTCCAAGCGGTTTTAAATTCTTCTGGAGTGCAGTTTCCTTTTCCCCACCAAAACCATCCGCCCGTAAGTTCGTGAAAAGGTCTAAAAAGTATCGGGATGTTTTTTCCGTTTTTATCTTTTAATGACAAAAAGAAAGTTGCCGCTTTATCTAGCCAAGAAGTGAATTTTTTATGATTTTGAGCTCCAGGTAAAATGGTTTTTAAAGAATTAGGAATATTATTCCAAGCATCTTTTCCTGTTGCGGGATTGTCAAAATGCCAGCTGATGGTTGAAATTCCGCCACGTGCATTTGCCCCTATGATATATTGTTTCATTTTATTGAAAGGAACACCGTCAATATTATTAGGTTTATCATTTTCTAAACCTGCAATGTCCCATCCATAAACTGCTGGATAATCGCCTGCAACATCTTTTACATCGCTTCGTCCGTCTTCATATTTCCATTTTACACCATAAGCCAAATCGTCTTGATGCCCAAATAAGAATCCTTTTTGAGATAATGTATTTAAGTTTTTATAAAGTGATTGAGTTTCAGCTGTTGCTTTTTTATCTGAAAGTGACAAAATTGTATTACTGTTGCTTTTTTGCGATTCGCATGAAGTGCTTACAAAAACAGCCGTTAGAAGCATGATAAAATGTTTTTTCATTGTCGATTTATTGATAGTTAATGGCACTAACTGCTAAAGATATGATATTTATGATTTTAAAATCTGTTAGTTTTTTATTCTAAAATTCTTTAGCAATTTGTCTTTAACATTATTAAAACTATAAAAAGTTATTTGATTAAAAATGATTAATGTTTATTATTAATATTCTTTTTAAAGATATGATAATTAATTTTTTCAAAGATAAACGGATGATTAAACTGTGATTAATATTATTTTATCAATTATATATCATATTATTGCAATCAAAAAATAGAATCACCTTTCTGAAAAATACTTTTTAATATGAGTACTACGAAAAATTTTTATAGAGAAATAGCGCCGCTTGCTGCTAGTGACAGCTTTTTGGTTTTTGATCGCGTAAAAGATAGTTTTGATTTCCCGGTGCATTATCATCCAGAATTTGAGATCAATTTTATTCTAAATGGGAAAGGAGTAAAGAGGGTTGTAGGAGATAATATTGAAGAAATTGATAATGTAGAATTGGTTCTGATTGGTCCGAATTTATACCACGGTTGGGAATTGAATAAATGCACCAATAAAAAAATACACGAGATAACGATACAATTTCATAATGATTTATTTCATGAATCTTTGCTTGCAAGACGTATTATGAATCCGATCAGGGATATGTTTAACCGATCTATTCACGGCATTTTGTTTTCGAAAAAAACAGCCGAAGAATTAACGCCAAGGCTTGTGAAGCTTTCTAAATTGGATGGTATGGATTATTTCTTAGAGATTACTTCTTTGTTATATGATCTGGCTAATTCCAGAAATCAGCGTTTACTTTCTACATATACTGTAGACTATGATACGTTTGATGATTATGATAAAATGAAATTGGTTTACGAATACGTGCAGAAAAATTTCGCTGAGAAAATTACTTTAGAAGATGCAGCAAATGTAGCCAGCATGTCCATCATTTCTTTTAATAGATTTATTAAAAAACGTACAGGAAAAACTTTCGTCAATTATATAAATGATATCCGAATTGGTTACGCAGCACGTTGGCTGGTAGAAAAAGACATGAGTGTTTCTGAGGTTGCTTTTAAATCTGGCTTTAATAACATTGCAAACTTCAATCGCAGTTTTAAAGCGACAAAAAATTGTACGCCAAGTCAATATCGTGAAGAATTTTCGGGGCTGAAACGTATTTTATAGTGATACTTTTTTATCACAAATAAATATTATTTTTAACGAAAACGTTTGATTTTTGATATTTCATTAGTTTTTATTCATTGTTTAGGTTCTTTTTGAGGATTGTCATTGCGAATAATTTAATTTTTAACCGATTTTATTTTTATATATGTTTTTTTAATCGCCTATAGTAAAAATATTATCATTAAATGATATAATATTATCGATTTGATAATTCTCGCTGTTATAGATTTGTTGAAATAATTTAAAAGTAAAAATTACCCTGGCATTTGCTTTTAAGATTATGCAATAAACAAATTTAACTAACCAAACATTATTATGAAAAAACTAATGACTCACTTTCTTCATTGGAATGCTAACCACAGAGCGGTTCCTTTGATTGTATTCTTGCTGCTGACTAGTAATTTTATTACTGCTCAGGTTAAAATAACAGGAGTAGTGTCTGATGATAAGGGAATGACAATTCCTGGAGCCAACATTTCTGTTGTTGGATCTAAAAATACCGCATCTTCAGACTTTGACGGTAAATATAGTATTGATGCCCCTTCAAATGGGACTTTGGTAGTGTCATTCATCGGTTTTGATTCCCAAAAAATTGCCATTGCAGGCAAAACTAAAATCAATATTTCTTTAAAACCGTCTTCAGAAGACTTAAAAGAAGTTGTTGTAATTGGATATGGAACTCAGAAAAAGAAAGATGTAAATGGAGCTATTTCTTCTGTTCGATCTAAAGATATTGAAAACTTAAAACAAGTTTCTATTGATCAGATGCTTCAAGGTAAGGCCGCGGGAGTTTCGGTAACAAATAACTCTGGCCAGCCAGGTGGTGCAGCTTCAGTGAGAGTTCGAGGAACGACTTCTATTACGGGAACAAATGAGCCTTTGTATGTCATTGATGGTGTGCCAATTTCTGGAGATGCAACAGGTAAATCTACGAGCGGGCAGACCTTGGCAGGTAAGGACGGGTTTTCTGCCTCTGGAGGAAGTGGTAATACAGCTATGAGTCCGTTGTCAATGATCAATCCAAATGATATTGAATCTATGGATATTTTGAAAGATGCTTCGGCTACTGCAATTTATGGGTCTCGCGGTGCAAATGGTGTTATTATTATTACAACTAAATCGGGTAAGAAAGGCGGCGGAAAAGTATCGTATGAGAACTACACTTCTTTTGCAACTATAAGCAATAAATTGGATGTTTTGACATTGTCAGAATACGCAACTTTAAAAACCAATTTGGCTAAATTATGGGGGTTTCAGACTCGTCAGGAGTTTTCTCATCCTGAATTGTTAGGAGCTGGCACAAATTGGCAGGATGAAGTATATAGAACGGCTATTTCTAACAGTCATCAGCTTTCATTTTCTGGTGCGAAAGATGGAACAAGCTATTATTTGTCTGGAAGTTACTTGGATAATGAAGGAACGATTATCAATTCGGGGTTAAAGAGATATACGGTTAGATTGAATTTGGATTCAAAAATTAAATCTTGGTTAAGAATTGGTGGAAATCTAACAGGAGGTATTACAAATGAAAGAATTACGGTAAACCAAAGTTATTCAGGATTAATTTCGAATACATTATTGCAATCTCCTGATATTCCGGTTAGAAATGTTGATGGCTCATTTGCAGGTCCGCCATCTTCTGAACAAAGCGTTACCTATTATAATCCAGTTGCTGAGGCGTTAACTAGGGAAAATAAATTGGTTAGAAAAAATTTCTTAGGAAATGTTTATGCTGAGGCAGATATCATCAAAGGATTGAAATATCGCATTGAAATTGCCGCAAATACGGAGTTTTCTGAGAATGATGACTTCAGACCATCGTATGCATGGGGAAGCCAGGTAAATTTATTGGCAGATTTGGACGTAAGAAGACAAAACTGGTATTCTACAAATATTAAAAATTTACTGACTTACGACAGAACTTTTGGCAAGCACAAAATAACGCTTTTAGCAGGTCAGGAAGCAAATGATTCTCATTGGGAAGGTTTGATTGCATCTGCGCAAGGCTTTAAAACAAATTCAATTCACACCATTAATTTAGCAGATGTTGACAATAATACGATAACACAATATAAAGGAAGTGCTTCACTTTCGTCTTTGTTTGCTCGTGTTATTTATGACTTTAATGATAAATATAGTATTACGGCTTCTATCAGACAGGACGTTTCTTCGAAATTTGACCCGACTACAGATAACCAAAAAGGGGTTTTTAACGCTATTTCTGGTTCATGGAAATTGTCTAACGAGTCTTTTATGGAAGGAACTCGTAAATATATAGACAATATTAAATTTAGAGTGGGTTATGGAGAAACAGGAAATCAGCAGATTCCAAATAACAGTTACTCTGCAATGTTAGGAACGCAGAATTCAGGATTAGGAAGCGGATTCTTGCCATCAAATTATCCGAATCCAGATTTAGTTTGGGAATCTTTGAATCAGACCAACTTAGGTATTGATTTTACGTTGCTGAATAATAAACTTTCTGCAAGTTTTGATGTTTATGACAAAAAATCTAAAGGTTTCTTATTCCAAGTGCCGTTACCTTTATATCTAACAGGTGGTGGAGGTCAATACGGAGGAGTTTCTGCTCCATACTCGAATTTGGGAACTATGAGTAATAAAGGTTATGATATTACGGTTGGATACGATTTAAGATCTTCAGGAAACTTTAATTGGGATGCATCTTTGGTGGTTTCTCATTACAAAAATAATCTAGACGAAATTGCTAACGGAATTGTGTTAACTCAAGAGGTTAATACTAACGGATATCAGCCAGTAGTAGTTACCAATACTACAATTGGAAATCCAATTGGATTGTTCTACGGGTATAAAACAGACGGAATTTTCAAGGATCAAACAGTTTTGGATAATGCACCGCTTCAATTTGGTCAGGCGGTAGGAACGGGAGCAGGAGAAACAGCTTTAGGAGATGTTAAATATGTGGATGTAAATGGAGACGGAAAAATTGATGCAAATGATAAAACATTTATTGGGAATCCGCATCCAAAATTCACTTACGGATTTACAAACAATTTCAAATATAAAAACGTAGATCTTTCTATTTTTCTTCAAGGTTCATACGGAAATGATGTTATGAATTTGACAAGAAGAGCTGGTACAACAAATGCTTCTTTATATGATAACCAATTAGTGGAGGCAATGGATTATTATTCTCCAACAAATACAGCAAGTAATAACCCAAGGCCAATTGCAGATTCTTCAAATAATAACCTTCTTATTTCAGATCGTTATGTTGAAGATGGATCGTACTTAAGAATTCAGAATATAACACTAGGGTATTCTTTGCCGCAAGATGTAATTTCAAAATATAAAATTTCAAGATTAAGATTGTACGGGTCTGCACAGAACTTGTATACGTTTACAAATTATTCAGGTTATGATCCGGAGATTGGTTCATTTAATCAGAATGTGCTTTTATCAGGAATTGACAACGGAAGATATCCCGTAGCGAGAACATTTTTAGTTGGACTTAACCTAGAATTTTAAAATTAAAGAAAATGAAAAAGAAATCTTTTTTAAATAGATATAGCCTGCTTTTTATGGCAGTGGCATTTTTGACTTTTGGATCTTGTCAGGACGATTTTACTGATAGGCCTTCTGAAGATGGAATAAGTTTGGATTCGTATTACAGCACAGACGAGCAAGTGTCATCGGCAACAAATGGGATGTATAGCAGAACTTGGTTTCAAATGTATAATAAATTCTGGTGGGCGCTGGAAGTAGGATCTGGAAACATGTATTCTGGTTCTCCTGACGTGAGCGGATTAAGAACTTTCTCTTTAAACGGAAGCGATCCAGAATTAGTAAATGGTTGGTCATCTTTATGGGCAAACGTACAGCAGTCCAATATGATTATTAACTTTCTTGCGGCAAGAGTAGGACCAGGTGTTTCTCAAGATGTTTTGAATAATACTATTGGAGAAGCGTATTTTATGAGAGCTACTGCTTATTTTGATTTAGTGAGACTTTGGGGGCCAGTGCCCATTATTGAAAATCCATTAGACTATACCAGTAATCCTTATGTAAATACAAATCCCGTTGAAGATATCTATAAATTAATTACATCTGATTATTTAAAGGCAATTGATTTATTGGTGGCAAAAAACAGAGGGGCTAATTATGCAAATAACGGACACGTTTCTAAAGGTTCGGCAAAAGCAATGCTGGCAAAAGTGTATTTGTATCAAAAAGACTATGCAAAAGCAAGAGCAATGGCAGAAGATGTTATCAATAGCGGTGAATTTAAACTTTTAGGAGGAGATCAGCTTCCTGGAAAAAGTTTTGGTGATTTGTTTACATATGCAAACAATAATAACGAAGAATCGATTTTTGCTCTTCAATGGAAAGGAGACGGAGCTTATGGATCTGCAAATAACTGTAATACACAATTCGGATTCCAAGATGGCACACTGTCAACTTCAAATGCATCTTATGCGGGAGTTTTTGGCCCGAGCCAAGAAGTTATGTTTTCTTTATATGATGCTGGAGATTTAAGAAAACATGAAACTGTAATGGTTGGCGGTGACACTTATCCAAATATTAAAACTACGCAAGGGATAGGATTTACAGTTCCATCAGGTAAAGATCTTGCTCAGGCGTCTGGAGGAGCAATTAAAAAATATTGTATTGGTGTAGTTAACGGAAATGTTACAGGTCAGGCAGATGCATGGGCAATGATGGATAATAATACGTATGTAATGCGTTATGCAGAATTGTTGTTAATTCATGCTGAAGCAGTTTTAGCTGGAGGAGCAAGCACTTCAGATGCATCAGCTTTAAGTTCAATAAATGCAGTAAGAAAGAGAGCAGGTTTAGCCGCTTTAACTTCAATTACTTTTGATGATATATTTTTAGAAAGAAGAAAAGAATTATGTTTTGAAGGAGATTATTGGTTTGATCTGGGGCGTATAGACAAAGCGAAAGCAATCGCTATTATGTCGGCACAAAATAGAGGAGACAGATATGGAGAGCGTTACTATACACCAGTTTATAGTGAAGATCACGCAACAAATGACTTCTATATGGACTATCCAGATAACGAAGTGGCTAAAAATCCTAAATTGTTACAGGCTCCAGTTCCGTATACTTTTAAATAATCCCTAAAAATTAGACTGATATGAAAAATATAAAAATAAAATACGTTTTGCCTTTCATTATAATGGCATTTATAGTGCTGGGCGTGTTTTCATCTTGCGACAATGATGACTCTTCTGGAAGTTCCGGAGCGCCAGTCATTACAAGTGTTGCAAAATCTGTTGAAGGTGATTTGGTTTCTGTTACAGTTGGAGATCCTAAAAATTATTATATTATTCAAGGAAAAGGACTTTCAGGTGTAACAAAAATCTACTTTAATGATTTTGATACCTATTTTAACCCTACACTAGTTACCGATACTGCAATTTTTGTTTTAATTGATGAAAAAACACCTTATGCAGATGCAAGCAATAAATTGAAATTGGTTACAAAACAAGGAACAGTTTTATACGATTTTGTTATAGCACCTCCAACGCCTAAGTTTGGAAGTTATAACCCGATAAATGCAGCAGATGGTGATGTGGTTACCATTTTTGGAGATTATTTCCTTGATCCTATAGTTAAGGTTGGAGCGACAGAGGCAGAGATAGTTTCTTCATCATTAACAGAGATTAAATTTAAAATGCCAGCAAATTCTGCAGATAAATATGTAAGTGTTACCAATATCTCAGGAACTACTACATCTGAAGAAGCAGTTGGATCAGCATTGTATGATGATGTTATTCAAGGTGATGCCGGACATTGGATGTGGAGCGGAAGTGATACTTTTGATACAAATTTTAAAGATGATGTAGTGCAGGGGCAAGCAGCGATTAAATTTGTTTTTGGCGGATGGAATGGAGCTGATATGAAATTTAATTCAAGAGATGTTTCTAAATACAAAGCCTTTAGAGTAAAAGTAAAAAGTGTTTCTACAAATGCAAATGCCAGTGTGATATTTGTTTTTGGCGGATGGGCTTATCAAATTAAAAAGCCATTAACGAACAAATGGACTACAATTGAGATTCCGTTTTCTGATATTGGAAATCCTACAACATTTGATCAGCTGACGCTTCAGGAATCTGGAAGTTTTGGAGGAAATACCATTCTTATGGATGACATGGGATTTGTTTTAAAATAAAATCTTAGTATTGGTTTGAGTTTTGTTTCAAGTATTCCCTAATCTACTCAATTAGGGAATGCTTTTTTTAACACATTTAAATTTAATTTATGAAAAGAATAATTTTATTGTTTTCTCTGTGCTTTTCAGTTTTAAGTTTCAGTCAAGGCAACACGTATAAACAGCAAGCTGGAAAATTTGAAGGATTGGCTATGACGCCTCCAATGGGATGGAATTCGTGGAATACCTTTGCGACCAATATTGATGAAAAATTAGTAAAAGAAACGGCCGATATTATGGTTTCTTCTGGTTTGGCTGCAGCAGGTTATAATTATATTGTCTTAGATGATGGCTGGATGACGCACGAGCGTGATGCAAACGGTGATTTAGTGCCGGATCCAGAAAAATTTCCAAGCGGAATGAAAGCGCTTATAGATTATGTTCATAATAAAGGTCTGAAATTCGGTTTATATAATTGTGCAGGAACAAAAACATGTGCGGGTTATCCAGGAACAAGAGGCTATGAATATCAAGATGCTAGATTTTATGCAAAACTCGGAATCGATTTTTTAAAATACGATTGGTGCAATACAGAAGGTATTACAGCAAAAGAAGCTTATACAACAATGAGCAATGCATTAAAAACTGCTGGCAGGCCAATTGTTTTTAGCCTTTGCGAATGGGGAGACAATCAGCCATGGGAATGGGGAAAACCAGTTGGAAACCTTTGGAGAATATCAGGAGATATTTATCCATGCTTTGACTGCGAATTCAAGCATCCAGAAAATTGGTCGTCTTGGGGATTCATGAAAATTGCCGATATGAGAAAAGATATCCGTAAATATTCTGGTCCCGATCATTGGAATGATTTTGATATGATGGAAGTTGGAAACGAAATGAATGATACCGAAGATAAAACGCATTTTGCAATGTGGTGCATGCTTTCGTCTCCTTTATTTACGGGTAATGATTACAGAAAAATGTCAAAAGAGACTTTGTCAATTTTGACCAATAAAGAGCTTTTGGCAGTAAATCAAGATAAACTTGGAATTCAAGGATTTAAATATGCTATTTTAGATGGGGTAGAAGTATGGGTTAAGCCGCTTTCAGATAACACTTGGGCAATGAGTTTTGTAAACAGAACTGAAACTTCAAAAAAAATTAATTTTGATTGGAAGAAAAACAATATCAAAGATGCTGATTTTGGTTATGAAGCAGATTTTAATAAAACAATCTTTAAAATAAAAGACCTTTGGAAAAACAAAGAAATCGGAAACACAAAAAAAGCTTTCAATGCTGAAATCGCTCCACATGATGTTGTTACCTTAAAACTAATTCCTTAAATCAATACATTATGAAATCAAAGTTTTGGTATGCCACCTTTTTGCTTTTGCTGTTTGTAAATGTTTCAAAAGCGCAATTTGTAAAAAAGCACGGCCAGTTAAGCGTCTTCGGAACTCAGCTAGTAGATAAAGATAACAATCCGATTGTCCTTCGTGGATTAAGTTTTGGGTGGCATAGCATGTGGCCAAGATTTTATAATGAAAAAGCAGTAAGCTGGTTAAAAAAAGATTTTAATTGTAATGTAGTTCGTGCCGCCATGGGAATCGAACTGGGTGATTACTCATATATAAAGGATCCACAGTTTTCTAAAGAGAAAATAGAAACGGTTGTAAATGGAGCTATAAAATCTGACATCTATGTCATTATAGATTGGCACAGCCATAATGTAAATCTGAGAGAAGCTAAACAGTTTTTTGAAGAAATGTCAAAAAAGTATGCCAAGTATCCTAATATTATATATGAGATATTTAACGAACCAGATTATGAAACTTGGTGGGAAGTAAAAAATTATGCAGAAGAAATAATTCAAGTAATTCGTGAAAACGATCCTAATAATATTATTCTTGTCGGCTGTCCACATTGGGATCAGGATATCGATCTTCCAGCCGAAGATCCAATAAGAGGTTATACTAATATAATGTATACTATGCATTTTTATGCGGCAACGCATGGCAAAGAATTGAGAGATAGAACAGATTTGGCTATTAAGAGAGGTTTACCAGTGTTTATTTCTGAATCTGCTGGGATGGAAGCGTCTGGAGATGGGCCTCTCAATTATAAAGCTTGGCAAGAATATATAGATTGGATGGAGTCTAAAAAACTAAGCTGGATTACTTGGTCAGTATCAGATAAGGATGAAACTTGTTCTATTCTAAAAAAATCCGCTAAATCTGATGGAAAATGGAGAGATGAAGATTTGAAAGATTCAGGAATTAAAGTCCGTGAATATTTAAGAAAATATAATAAAGAAGAATAGATCATTTAAGCCATTTATATAAAAGCCTGTTCATTTAAACGAACGGGCTTTTTTTTGGTTTTTCTATAGAGTAAAATCGCCCCCTAATCTTATGTAGAGAAGCATTTTGGAAGGATTAAATTTGTAGGAATTTATTCTTGATAAAAAATATCTTTGTTTTGATTTTTCTATAGGTTCTGTATTTCTTTGTTTTTTATAATTTTAAATTTACCCCATGTTTTTTATGGGGTGTTTTTATTTTTAAATGTTTTAAATGATGTTTTTAGTCTAATTTTTGTAGTAATTTTTACTTTTACCCATATGAAAATAGTGAAATTGGTCTAAAATGTGTTATTGAATTTTCAAAAACAATTATCTATAAATATCAAATCACGATTATTGGCGACTTAATTTTTGTAATCCATAATTCTTCGTCTAAAACGTCAAAAAAGCACTTTTGAATTATTCTACTCATGCAAAAGTTAATAAATTCGCTAATGAAAATGATGATGATTTGAAGGCGCATGAAAGGTTTTAGAAATGACTTATACTATTAAATAGATATATAAAAGATTAACTAACCAGAATCAATTAATAACTAAAAACCAATTTAAAACATGAAAAAAGCATTTCACATTTTAGCCGCGATGTTAACTAGTTCTTTTGCCTTTGCCCAAGAAGAGGAAGCAGCAGCTCCGCCAGCAACCACATGGGGAGGTTCTGCAGATGCGTACTATAAATATGATTTTTCAAAACAAATGAATGGATTAACGAGCTTTACCAACTCACAGAATTCATTTGAATTAGGAATGGCATCGATCGAAGCGGGCCATACTTTTGGAAAAGCTTCTGTGTTTGTAGACTTAGGTTTCGGAAAAAGAGCAGCAGAATTTTCATATAACGAAACACCAGATAAAGATGCAAGTGCAAAATTTTTAATTAAACAACTATACTTTACGTACAATTTGACCGATGAATTTAAAGTAGTAGCGGGTAGTTTCGGAACCCATATCGGTTATGAAGTATTAGATGCGGTAGATAATAAAAACTACAGTATGTCTTATGCGTTTTCTTATGGACCGTTTTTCAATACGGGGGTAAAAGCACAATATACTTCTGGCAAATTTACAGCCATGTTAGGATTAACCAACCCAACAGACTTTAAATCAGCTATGGATGTAGGCTCTTATCAAAAAACGTTCATAGGACAAGTAGGATATATAGGAGATACAGGAAGTGCGTATTTGAATTTTACAACAGGAAGCACTAACCCAATACCAGGAAGTACAATTCCGGTTTCTGACGAAAATAAAACGCAGTTTGATTTAACAGCTTCTAAAGCAATTTCAGATAGTTTTTCACTTGGATTAAATGCAACTTATGCTAAAACGACAAATGATTTTGATAGTAATTTAGATGGAGATTGGTTTTCATTAGTAGGATATGCTACTTATTCTTTCAATCCGGCCTTGCTTTTAGCGTACAGAATGGAATATTTTGATGCTAAAGATGCAGCTCCAAGTTTAGGGACTTTGGCAGGATCAAGTGTATTTGCTAACACAGTTTCTTTAAACTACAAAGTTGGAAAACTAACTATAATTCCTGAGCTAAGATACGATGCAGCGTCTGAAGACATATTTTTAGATAAAGATACATTGCCAACTGGTGGAAGCTTCTTTGCTCTAATTGCAACAACATACTCTTTCTAGAGATAAAGATTGATATTTTTTTTTTTTTTTTGGAGCTGTCGAAACATTCTAATGTTTTGGCAGCTTTTTTATTTGTTTCAAGTTTCAAGTTTCAGGTTTCAGGTTTCAGGTTTCAGGTTTCAGGTTTCAAGTTCGAAGTTCGAAGTTCGAAGTTTCCAGTTGAAGTTGAACAGGCAATAATCATTCCGTAGGAATGCTTGTCGGTAGAATTGAATTGATTGCTGCAGGGTTACACGTTCCGTAGGAACGGTTGATTGGTAGTCGAAAACAAGAAATCTTCTATAATAAACAATAAAAAAAGCGTTTCTGTATTTTTTACAGAAACGCTTTTTTTATTTAATTGTTGAGGTTTTATTGAACCTGTTTTTTATAAATCGAATAAATCGTATCGATTGTTTTTCTGTCTAAAACTGAAGTTGCATCAGTTTGAATATAATGCAGTTTAAATGCCTGAATCGCTGCGGTTAGATTTTTAGTGTTGTAACCGATAATTCTTAATGCTGGTTCAATTTTAAAATCAAAAGGAGCTGGTTCTAAGACTTCGTCTGGCCAGATTCCGAATCCTTTTTCAGCTAAGGTCTTCCAAGGAAATAAAGCACTTGGATCTTGTTTTCTTCCAGGCGCAATATCGGCATGGCCTAAAAAGTTTTGTGTCGGAATATTGTAGTCCTTTTTTAGCTTGGTTAATAAAGCCACCAAACTACTGATTTGAGCTTCGGTAAACGGTTTGAAACCGTTATTGTCTAACTCAATACCGATAGAGCAAGAGTTTAAATCTGTCGTTTTTCCCCAAGTAGAATTTCCAGCATGCCAAGCTCTTAAATAATCATTCAGCATTTGCACTACTTTTCCGTTTTCAGAAATGATATAGTGTGCGCTTACTTGAGTCTTGGTTTTTGTAAACGTATTAATTGTTTGCTGAAGAGAATCTTGGGCAGTATGGTGGATAATAACAAAACTTGGCTTTCTTAAATTGAAATTTACTGTACCAATCCACTCGGTGTTAATTCCGTTTTGTAAATAAGTTGAGTTTGTTTTTGATAATGTATCTTTTATAATTCTAAGCTGCTGTGCATACGAAGTGTCAATCACAACAGGCGAGACTGCTGGAATTGGTTTGGCTTCTTTGCTTGTAATCTGGTTTTCTAAATTTTTCAGCTGCTGATCGTAAGCTTTTTCAGTATTCTTGTACGGATTTGTAGAACAAGCACTAACAATAACAGCTAAAATCAGATAACAAAAATGTTTTTTTGTCATAATACGTTGTTTTATAGGTTAAAAACGATTATTCTGATATTTTCGTATCTGTGTCTTTTGCTTCTTTTGCTTCTTTTGAGTCTTCTTTAGAACCTTTATCTTTTTTCTTTTTAGATTTTGACTTTTTCATGTCTTTAAAAGTATCCATGAAAGTCTTATATTTTTCAATTTGATCAGGATTTAAAAAAGCGCTGATTTTTTTATCAGTACTTTCTTTTAAAGCCTTAATTTGCTCAATTTTCTGATCTTGGCTGCTGCTTTCGTTTTTCAGCAAAATACCTTGCTCTCTAATGCTTTCAGCTAAAACATTTGAAATTGCAATTGCCTGAAGCTCATCTAGATTTACTTGCGGTTTCATTTGTTCGATAATAATCGCAGCAATTTCTTCAGGTGGTGTTTCTTTTGGTTTGCTTTGCGTGCCTTGAGACGGACCAGCCATCATGCTTCTGTCCATACCCATTCCGCCACCTCTTCCGTAACCGCCATAGCCGTTGCCATAACCGTAACCATTATTATACCCGCCATATTGAGCAGATATAGTGTTGAAACAGAATAAAGTAAAAACGAAAACGATTAGATTAAGAGTAGGTTTCATAAAAGTATTTTGTCTAAAATTTGCAATAGCGCAGTGTAAATTTAAGCAGGTTCTCCGTATAAATCAAATTCTGTTGCTTCAATTATCTTGATATTAACAAATTCGCCAGTTTTTACGTAATGCTTAGAAGCATCAATAAGAACTTCATTGTCAACATCTGGACTGTCAAATTCAGTACGACCCACAAAATGAGCACCTTCTTTTCTGTCAATGATGCATCTAAATACTTTGCCAACTTTCTCTTGATTCAAATCCCAAGAAATTTGAGATTGCAGTTCCATAATTTCGTTTGCTCTAGCTTGTTTTACATCATCTGGAACATCATCTTCTAATAAGTAAGCATGAGTATTTTCTTCATGAGAATAAGCAAAACATCCCATTCTGTCAAATTTCATCTCTTGAACAAAATCTTTCAAAATTTCAAAATCTTCCTGAGTTTCGCCAGGGTAACCAACAATAAGAGTAGTTCTAATTGCCATTCCTGGAACCGCAGCGCGGAAATCTTTTAATAACTGAGTTGTTTTGGCTTGAGTTGTACCACGGCGCATTGATTTCAAAATTGAATCTGAAATGTGCTGCAACGGAATATCAATATAATTACAGATTTTTGGTTCGCGTTTCATTACTTCTAAAACATCCATAGGGAAACCAGTAGGGAAAGCATAGTGTAAACGAATCCATTCAATTCCTTCTACTTTTACCAATGCCTCAAGTAATTCAGCAAGATTTCTTTTTTTATAAAGATCAAGTCCGTAATAAGTCAAGTCTTGAGCAATTAAGATTAATTCTTTAACTCCATTTTTGGCTAAACCTTCAGCTTCTTTAACCAATTTTTCAATTGGCTGAGAAATATGAGAACCTCTCATCAATGGTATTGCGCAAAAACTGCATGGTCTATCACAACCTTCTGCGATTTTCAAATAAGCGTAATTTTTCGGAGTTGTAGTTAAACGCTCTCCAAGTAATTCGTGTTTATAGTCGGCTCCAAGCGCTTTTAATAGTTGAGGTAATTCTGTAGTTCCAAAATATTGGTCAACGTTCGGAATTTCTTTTTCTAAATCTGGTCTGTAACGTTCAGACAAACATCCTGTTACAAAAACTTTGTCAACAAGTCCTTTATCTTTTTTATCTGCATATTCCAAAATCATATTTACCGATTCTGCTTTAGCATTATCAATAAATCCGCAAGTATTGATTACAATAATGTTTCCTTCTTTTTCTGCAGGAGCTTCATGTTCAACTTCTTTTCCATTCGCGCGAAGCTGTCCCATTAGGACTTCACTATCATAAACATTTTTTGAACACCCAAGAGTGATTACGTTAATTTTGTTCTTTTTTAAAGACTTGGTTCTCATACTTTTATAAATTGGAGTGCAAAATTACACTTTTTTTATTCAAACTACGCTAGTTTGCAGTTTGTTTTAGCTGTTTTTTATGAAGTTGCTCAATTAAAAAATAAACGCCAGATTTATATCTGGCGTTTATTTTTATTTAATTTTTGAGAAGTGTCTTTGAAAAATTTGTATCATCAACCTTTAAAATATATGCGCCAGCTTTTAAGTTTGTAGTATTAACTTCAATTTTGTTTTTAGAAGATTGGATTTTTTTAATATTTATTGGCTGTCCATAAGAATCATATAGTTTAACTTGATCAATGTTTATTGAACCGTCAATAGAAAAATTATCAATAAAAGGATTAGGATATGTGACAATATCGTTGTCAAGTTGTGATGTGTTTGAAGTGTTCAAGACTCCTTGTACTCGAGGTGCTCTCGTGATGTCAATTTCATTACTAATACTAATTGCTAATAAATCTTTTTTTATCAGTCTTCTAAAAAGGGTGCTTTGGGAATCTCTTCCAGGAAGAGTGGTAAATATGTGTTTGTAATTTTGGGCGGTAGCATTTGGTAAATCTTCCCATTGACGAGATGTCGCTAAAGGATATGCACAGATTTGCCATTGATATGTAAAATTGCTTAGATTTGGTGCGTTTCCACTTATTTCTTCTGGTTGACTAGTTGATAAGGGTAATTGTTGGTTGCAACAAATAGTATTTTGAAAAGTCTCATTGTTTATTATTATTGAAAGTGTATTACTAATATTGTATTGACCATCTATATAAAATGCAATTCTTCGGTAATATGTGTTTTCTGCAAATGTTTTATTTGGAGAGTAGTCTTTTTGAATTGCCTGAGGAATATCTGTCCAATTAGTGTTTTGTGTACGAGTTTGCCATTGGAAATTATCAATATATCTAATATCATAAATAGGAGTACAGCCTCTTCGATCACAGTTAATTGTGTAATCCACTTTCGGAGGTAGAGAAGTAAAAGGAGATGATACTTGACCAGAGGCTAAGGTTTGGTTTTCTTTAATTATGTTGTTTTCAATTGGTTTAGATAATAAAACGCTTATTCTGTTATTATCTTTGTAGACATAGTCATATTTGGATGAAATTATCTGCGCGTTTGATGTTATTCTATAATGTTGTGTCTTTACTTTTAAAATATAAGTGTATTGATTGAAATTTAATGCAGACGGGTTAATTTGTATATCTTTAAGGAGATGAAAATTATTATCAGGAGCTATCCAAATACTTTTTAAAGGAATCGTTTTGTTAATGCTGTTTCCAATCATTTCATCTAATGATATACCAATACTTGTGTAATCACCTTCATTTTTTGACTGAACTTCTATGTCAATAAATGTAGGTGTGTCTGGGGTTAAAAATATCTTGGAATTTACAATTGGGAAGTTGTCGCTATATCTTAGGTTTTGCGTTGAGATAGTCTCGTTTATTGGTGTAACTATTGGTGCAGGAGAAGGGAGTGAACCTCCTGTTATAGATATTTTATTAGATTCATACGTCTTGTTCTCGTTGCTTTTGTATTCGGCATATAATATACCGCCATTTTCAAAGAAACTACTTTTAAAAAGAGTTACATCAAAAGGTGTGTCGTTTATGTAGTATGTGTTAAGATAGAAGGTTATCGATTGATATCCAATTTGAGTAGGAGAATCACTTTCGTTTTTTTTGTAGTATAAAAATAAATTTCCAAAAATATTATTTATGGAAGCATTTGAAGTCTGTAAATGGATATTTAATGAAATATGAACGCTTTCATTAGAATTGAATGAAATAGTATTATTACTCATAGGTATGTTATCTACTTTTAGATTGTTTGTTGTGATTGTAACTTGTGAGTACAGGTTGAAATTGACTAATAATAGTAAGATAATTAACAGATTTTGAAGTACTTGTTTCATAATAGTGTAATTAGATTAGCTGCTAATATATGTGTTTAATATTACAAAACAAAAAAATATTTGTAGGTTATAACTTAAAAAAAAATCCGTTTGGATTGCCAAACGGAAATTTTAATCATCTATTTTGATTTCTAATTACAATTCAAATAATAAAGTCATCGTAACATTGTTTAATTTCGAAGTAATGTTTGCTCCGTCAGTGAATCCTCTTGTAAAGAAACCTTGATTTGAATCTCTTTCTAAATAAGAGTAAGCTAAATCTACTTTTGTAGATCCGAAATTATAACCCAAACCAGCAGAATAGCTGTTTAGTTCGCCAACTGTAATTCCATTTTTATAAAGACTTCCTTCATAGCGATATCCTCCTCTTAAACTTAATTGTTTGATTTTGTATTCAGCACCAATACGAAGTTCGCCAGTACTAGTTAGAGTGTTATCTATTTCATTGTTAATGCCGCCAAAGCCCGCGTTGCTTGGTTTGAATTTAGCGTTTCCGTAATTTCTGATGCCATAATCAATGCTTAATAATCCTGATTTCCCAAAAACATAAGCAGCACTAAAAGTCCATTTGTCAGGTGTTTGTAAAGTGTAAGATTCGTATATGTTTACAACATTAGGAGCTACATTAGCATTAACAATTGGTCCGCCTGCAGCTTGTCGTGTTGTATATAAACTTTGTGAAAGCTCATCGTACAATTCGTACCAAGTGTTAGATTCGTATGCTACACCAAGTCTAAAATTGTCAGTTACTTTTCCTATTGCTCCAAGTTGGAAAGAAAAGCCATTTCCATAAGTATATAAGTCATTATTGAATCTTATACTTGATATTGTTTCGTTTGATGTGAGCGTACCATTGTTGGTTTCGTAAAAACTTGTTGATCTCCTATAGTCTGTGATATGAACATTTAAATTTGCTCCTAAATATAGTCGATCTTTGTATGATGTAGCAATATTGAAACTTACTTTGCTGTTATATCCTCTTGAGTAAATGTCGTTAGTCTGGTAATAGTTGGTGTTATTGCCTTTAGGGACGTTCGTTGAATAAGGGCTATTAGGATTGTTTACGTCATCAATGTTCACAATATATCCTTGATATCCTAATAGGGCTTGTTGTGCAGAAAAACCACTTAAGTTCGGGTATTGCCCATTTGGGAAATTAGACCCTAGATAATGGTATAAATCAGAAACCGTTTCGTTGCCTTGGGTATTAACAAGTTCGTGAGGAACAGGAGTGCCCCCATTGCTGTAATTTGCATAATCTAAGAAATATGCATCAACAGAATTCGTAGGATTCGTTCCTGCAGAAAAAACTTCATTGTTGAAATTATTTGTATTTTCGTAAGTTGCCCCAATTGCAATTTTACTCCATCCAACTCTTGGATCGTGGTTTTTAAAAACAAAAACACCGCCAGCTTGATTCAGTATAAAAGAGTTTTCCTTGTCTGAAGTCTGAGTGCCAAAGTAGTTAGAGTTGTTTTTAATATTCTGATTGCTAAATGATACTCCAACTTGATTGCTATTAAAGATCGCTGATCCGGCAGGGTTGACACTTAAGGCAGAAATGTCTCCTCCAACAGCTCCAAAAGCACCGCTCATGGCTCTGTAGCGTGCAGTTCCGGTAAGATTTTCTTGTGAATAACGTAGAGCATCTGAAACTTCTTGAGAATATGACGCGCAGGCAGTTAGTCCCGTTATAAATAGGAAAAATATTTTTTTCATTTTGATAAGTTTTAGTTCGAATTTAAGTGAAGTGAGAGAAAAATTATCTTCTTCCTCCACCGCCGCCGCCAGATCTCATTCCGCCACCGCCGCCACCGCCGCTGTATGATCTAGAAGCACCACCGCCTCCCATGCTAGGAGAGTAGCTTCTTGACGAGCTACTATTGCTTGGTGTATAACTTCTAGAAGAGCCGTTATTGTAGTTAGGCGTATAGCTTCTGTTTGTTGTGGTATTTCCGCTATTGTTGTAAGATCTTCTGTTAGTGTAGTTATAATTAGAACCGTTGTTATATGTTCCTCTATTAGTAAATGTAGGACTTGTAGTTCCTCTGTTTAAAGTAGAGGTTCTTCTGAAGTCAGTATAGCTGTTTGATCTATTTGTGGTGTAATTTCTGTTTGTTGTGTAATCTCCTCTATTAGTAGAGTATCCTCTATTAGTGGTGTAGTTCCTATTGGTTATGTAGCCTCTGTTAGTGCTATAATTTCTATTGTAAGCATAGCTTCTGTCTCTATAATAAGCTGCAGAACCTCTTCTTCCATAGTTATAAGAGTAGTTATACCCATAGCCATAATATGGGTATCCCCATCCTGGATAACCCCAGCCAGGGTAGTAGCCCCATCCTGGATATCCCCATCCATAATAAGGGTAACCCCATCCCCAATAACCACCATATCCCCATCCGTAATAAGGATATCCCCATCCAAATCCAAATGACCATGTAGGGGTAGTGTAGAAGTTTACAGAAACGTCAGAACTGCTGCTTCCCCATGCAGGATAAGCTACAGAAGCAGTTTGAGTGCTGTCAGAATAATTAGTATAATTGTCAACGTCAGTGAATATTTCAGTTGGCTGATTGTCGTCTTGTAATGATCTGAAATATTCCTTGTATTGGTTATTTGTTCCATTTGCTACATATTTAACAGATGAACCACCATAAACGCCATCGTTATCGTAATAAGAGGAGTTTTGGTAAGAACCACATGATGCTAGCAGTAAACTCAGTAATACAATTAAGTAAAAATGATTAGAGTTTTGGCGGAGTGAAAGGTAAGTTTTCATATCTGTGGTGTTTTTTATTGTTGCACATTACAAAATTAGTTAGTTTTGTCAAACTATTTAGTTAAAATTATTTAAAACAAAATTTGTGCCAAAAAATATAATATGAGTAAGAACCTTACTACAAGATCAGAAGATTATTCGAAATGGTATAACGAACTGGTTGTAAAGGCAGATCTAGCTGAAAATTCAGGAGTTAGAGGATGTATGGTAATCAAGCCATACGGATATGCTATTTGGGAAAAAATGCAAGCCGAGTTAGATCGCATGTTCAAAGAAACTGGACATCAAAATGCGTATTTCCCTTTGTTTGTGCCGAAAAGCATGTTTGAAGCGGAGGAGAAAAATGCTGAGGGATTTGCTAAAGAATGTGCGGTTGTAACGCATTACAGATTAAAAAATGACGAGGAAAGACCTGGTAAATTAATGGTTGATCCCAATGCAAGATTAGAGGAGGAGCTTATCGTTCGTCCAACAAGTGAAGCTATTATTTGGTCTACATATAAAGGATGGGTACAGTCGTATAGAGATTTGCCTTTGTTAATTAATCAATGGGCAAATGTGGTTCGTTGGGAAATGCGTACGCGTTTGTTCTTGAGAACTGCTGAGTTTTTGTGGCAAGAAGGGCATACCGCTCATGCTACAAAAGAAGAAGCATTGGAAGAGTCTGAAAAAATGATGAATGTTTATGCTGAATTTGCTGAAAACTTTATGGCAATTCCAGTTGTAAAAGGTTTTAAAACTGAAACAGAACGTTTTGCTGGAGCGGATGAAACATATTGTATCGAAGCATTAATGCAAGACGGAAAAGCATTGCAGGCTGGTACGTCTCATTTCTTAGGGCAAAATTTTGCAAAAGCATTTGATGTTAAATTTGCTAATGCTGAAGGAAAACAAGAGCATGTTTGGGGAACTTCTTGGGGAGTATCTACTCGTTTGATGGGGGCGCTAATTATGACGCATTCTGATGACCAAGGATTGGTATTGCCTCCGAATTTGGCTCCGATTCAAGTGGTTATTGTACCTATATATAAGACAGATGAACAACTGGTTCAAATTACGGAAGCAGTTAAGGACTTGACGGCTAAATTGAGAAAATTAAGAATCACGGTTAAATTCGATGATAGAACAACTCAAAAACCAGGATTTAAATTTGCAGAGTGGGAATTGAAAGGAGTTCCTGTTCGAATTGCAGTTGGTCCAAAAGATTTAGAAAACGGAACTTTTGAAGTGGCAAGACGCGATAACTTGACAAAAGAAGTTGTTGCTAGCGAAAAAATCGTTGAACATGTTAATGATCTTCTAGAACAGATTCAGAGGGACTTATTTACAAAAGCATTAGATTATCGTAACACTCATATTACGGAAGTGAATAGTTTTGAGGAATTTAAAGAAGTTTTAGAAGGAAAAGGAGGCTTTTTATCTGCTCATTGGGATGGAACCGCTGAGACAGAAGAAAAGATAAAAGAATTGACAAAAGCGACGATTCGTTGCATTCCTTTGGACGCTGTTGAAGAGGCGGGAACCTGTGTGTTTACTGGGAAACCTTCTTCTAAAAGAGTGCTTTTTGCTAAGGCATATTAAAAAAAGATATATTTTTTTGCATTAGGTGTTGCGCAAATAAAAAATAGATGTATCTTTGCATCCGCAATACAGAAGCACGGTCCGTTCGTCTATCGGTTAGGACGCCAGGTTTTCATCCTGGTAAGGGGGGTTCGATTCCCCCACGGACTACAAGTTATATTACATATTGAAAAGTTTCCAACTTAGGAGAATTGAGGTCCGTTCGTCTAGGGGTTAGGACGCCAGGTTTTCATCCTGGTAACAGGGGTTCGATTCCCCTACGGACTACAAAATTAGTTGTAAATAAGTTTTGTAAAACAAAAATTGGTGTCTCGGTTTTTGTTTTATTAGTTAAAACCAAAGTGATTGCATAGCAATTGTGGGAGGTTTTTCTTTTTTAACTAGTATTTATAATAATTATTACATCTAAAATTAAAAGAAAATGGCAAATCATAAGTCAGCATTAAAAAGAATCAGAAGTAACGAAAAGAGAAGAGTTCTTAACAGATATCAACATAAAACTACTCGTAATGCTCTTAAAGCATTAAGATTAGCTACTGATAAATCTGATGCTGCTGCTAAATTATCTACTGTAATCTCTATGATTGATAAATTAGCTAAAAAGAACATCATTCATGATAATAAAGCTTCTAACTTGAAGTCTAAATTAACTAAACATGTTGCTAAATTGTAATTAAAACAATTTACTAAAGATATAAAAAGTCCTCTTTTAGAGGACTTTTTTGTTTTAACTCGAAAAGGAAATTTCAATTGAAAATCCAAATTCTAATATTTGTAATGTTGGGAATTTGGATTTTGTTGTTTTAAAAAATTGAATTATTGAATTTTAATTTTCTATGTTAAGGAATTTTGGGGTTTGGTATTTAGAACATTGGAATTTTATAAATCAATTTTCCTCTTAAGATATTCCAACATTGGCTGTGTAATAGGTTTTGAAAGAAAATCTACAATAATAGGGTACTTTTTTGCCTTTGCAAGATCTTCAGGGTCTATAGTAGAAGATAATACAATTACGGGAACCATGTTGAATTCTCTATAATCTGGGGAAGTGAAATGATCTAAAAACTCCCATCCGCCCATAATTGGCATATTCAAATCTAAAAAAATTAATTCAGGCCTTTTTCTTGCTTTGTCATTTGTGTATTTTAAAACATTGAAATGATGAAGGGCTTCTTCGCCGTTTTGAGCTGTAACAACTTCATGCGAAAATGAAGATTTTGAAACGACTTTTTTGCATAGCATTAATGTGATAGGGTCATCATCAATGCATAAAATCTGCTCAAGCATAATAATTAATTTTTAAATGTTATCGTAAATGTAGTTCCTTTATTAACTTCACTATCAATGGAGATTGTACCGCCCATTGTTTCTACCTGCGATTTTACAAGATATAGCCCTAAGCCTTTGCTGTCAGGATAATTATGGAATCTTTGATAAAGGCCAAATACTTTGTCGCGATTTCGTTCAAGGTCAATTCCGATTCCGTTATCTTTAAAGGTTAAGATGGTTCTTTGTTCTATTTGTTCGGCTATTATGGATATTTTCAGTTTTCTGTTCTCCGATTTGTACTTTATAGAATTGGTGAGCAGATTTAATAAAATACTTTCAATATAAGCCTTGTTTGTAATAAGTTCTGGAACTTTATCAAATTTAAGCTTAATTATGGGTTTGTGTAACTCAATTTGAAACGAAAGTTGACTGAAAACATTTTCAAAAACTTCTTTTAAAGATACTTCTTCTTTTTGCATCGAAGGATTGTCTTTAATAATGATGACTTTTACCAAATCATTGATGGTTTCATTTAGTAAATGCGTTGATTTTGTAAATCCAGCTAATATTTCTTCTAGCTCCTCATTTTCTATAGGAATGTCTTCTATTAAATTTAAAAGACCAATTAAATTAGAAAGTGGTGCTCTAAGGTTGTGGGATGTTATGTATGAGAATTGCTTTAAATCCTTATTGTTTTGGGTTAATTCTCGGATAAGATGTTCTTTTTCTGTCTCCAATTTTTTCTCGTCAGTAATATCTCTTTGTATTGAAATCCAATGCGAAATCACTCCTTCATTATTAAAAATAGGAATCATGGAAAAGCGTACCCAGTATTCTTTTTTACTTTTCGTATAAGTAATGGTTTCAATTAGGCATTCTTCTTCATTTTTTATAGCCGTTAAGAGTTTTTTCAGTTCTTCAGAATCTGATTTTGGTCCTTTAAAAATGTTTGGCGATTTTCCAATAATTTCATTCGACTGATAGCCTGACATTTGAGAAAAAGCGGGATTCACATAGACTATTTTAGGTATTTTTCTTTCAGAAGTATTAGCTTCAGTAATTAAAATAGAGTCTTTAGATTGTGTAATTACGGTTTCTAAAAGTTTTAGTCGCTGTTCTTCTTCTTTTTGTTTTGTAATATCCTGAATAGCTCCAATCATTCTGATGGCTCTTCCATTTTCATCTTTCAATAAAAAACCTCGGTCTAAAACATATTTATACGATCCGTCTGCACATCTAAAGCGGTATTGATCCTGCCATTTTTCAGTTTTCTGTTCTATGAAGGAATATAATTTTATTGACATTCGGATGCTGTCTTCCGGGTGAATTTTGTCAAACCACCATTTAGAAGTTTTACCCACTTCTTTTGGGTCGTAACCAAAGACACTTTCGATTCCTTTGTTCCAATTAATACTGTCCTCTTGAATTTTCCAATCCCAGATTGTATCGCTAGTCGCCTTTGCTACAATGTCATATTTCTCATTAGATTCTTCTATTTCTTCATTGGTTTTGTTTAACTTTTCAAAGATGGTTATGTTTCTTTTTTCGTTTTTTGAAAGTATAAATCTGAAAACCAGTCCTGTAATTAGAATAAAAACAACATCTTTTATTAAAGATAAGTATAGATATTCTGAAGAAGAAAAGTAGGTTATGAGTAATTTATGACATAAGACCGCCATAATTATCGAGATGATGGTATAAATAAGAGTAATTTGGAGAGTTTTACTTTTCATCACCTCAAATATAGTTAATTTAACTATAACAGAACGTATCTTAATGTCATTTTGAAAACGATATTTTCGTGTTTTTGTATTAACTAATTGATTGTATATACGCAAACTATGTCAGAAACATTTTTTTTTAGAAAATAAAGTGTACCTTTGCGCCCATTAAAAATCACAGATGGAATCTATTAGAAACATTGCAATTATTGCCCACGTCGATCACGGTAAAACAACTTTGGTTGATAAAATTATGTATCACTGTCAGTTATTTCGTGAGAACGAAAACACAGGTGATTTAATCTTAGATAATAACGATTTAGAGCGTGAGAGAGGTATTACAATTACTTCTAAAAACGTATCGGTTCAATATAAAGGAACAAAAATCAATATTATTGACACTCCTGGCCACGCCGATTTTGGAGGTGAAGTAGAACGTGTATTGAACATGGCCGATGGTGTATGTTTGCTAGTTGATGCTTTTGAAGGACCAATGCCTCAAACTCGTTTCGTTTTACAAAAAGCGATCGATTTAGGGTTGAAACCTTGCGTGGTTATCAATAAAGTAGATAAAGAAAACTGTACTCCTGAGGAAGTTCATGAAAAAGTTTTTGACCTAATGTTCGAATTAGGAGCTACTGAAGAGCAGTTAGATTTCCCAGCAGTTTACGGTTCTGCAAAAAACAACTGGATGTCTGATGATTGGAAAGTTCAAACGCAAAACATTGAGCCATTGTTGGATATGGTTATTAAAAATGTGCCTGCTCCAAAAGTAACTGAAGGTACTCCTCAAATGTTGATTACTTCTTTAGATTTCTCTTCTTTTACAGGTCGTATCGCTATTGGTCGTCTTGAAAGAGGTACTTTAAAAGAAGGAATGCCAATTTCTTTGGTAAAGAGAGATGGTAAAATCATCAAGTCTAGAATTAAAGAATTACACACTTTTGAAGGTTTAGGCCGTAGAAAAGTTGAAGAAGTTGTTGCTGGTGATATTTGTGCTGTTGTAGGTGTTGAAGGTTTTGAAATTGGTGATACTATCGCTGATTTTGAAAATCCAGAGGCTTTACAAACTATCGCTATCGATGAGCCAACAATGAGTATGTTGTTTACAATTAACGATTCTCCTTTCTTTGGTAAAGAAGGTAAATTTGTTACTTCTAGACATATTCGTGAAAGATTGACAAAAGAGCTTGAGAAAAACTTAGCGATGAAAGTTGGAGAAACTGATTCAGCTGATAAATTCATGGTTTTTGGTCGTGGTGTACTTCACTTGTCTGTTCTTATCGAAACAATGAGAAGAGAAGGGTACGAGCTTCAAATTGGTCAGCCACAAGTTATCATCAAAGAAATTGATGGTGTTAAATGTGAGCCAATTGAAGAATTAACTATCGATTTGCCAGAAAACCTTTCAGGTAGAGCAGTTGAGTTCGTAACTATCCGTAAAGGAGAAATGCTTTCTATGGAAGGTAAAGGAGAGCGTATGATCATCAAATTCAACATTCCATCTCGTGGAATTATCGGTTTGAGAAACCAATTGCTTACTGCTACTGCAGGTGAGGCAATTATGGCACACCGTTTCATTGGATACGAACCATACAAAGGAGAAATTCCTGGACGTAATAACGGTTCATTAATCTCTATGGAAAACGGAAAAGCAATTCCTTACTCTATCGATAAATTACAAGATCGTGGTAAATTCTTCGTTGATCCAAACGAGGATATCTATGAAGGTCAGGTAATTGGAGAAAATACTCGTAGCGACGATATGACGGTTAACGTTACTAAAACGAAAAAACTTTCTAACGTTCGTTCTTCTGGAGCTGATGATAAAGCTAGAATTATTCCAGCTATCAAATTCTCATTGGAAGAAGCTTTAGAGTACATTCAAAAAGATGAGTATGTTGAAGTTACTCCAAAATCTTTACGTTTAAGAAAGATTTACTTGAACGAAAATGATAGAAAAAGATTTAAAATCTAATTAGATTTAAAATTCAATATAAAAAATCCCAAATTCCAATTATGGAGTTTGGGATTCTTTTTTTATCTATAAAACTAATCATTTATTGGGATTTGGAATTTAAAAAAGTTGAAATTTGAAGTAGTTTTATCTTTTTAAACTAAAATGTCCTTTTACATTTTTTCCATTAACAAAAAGAAGTGTGAACCAATAATCATCTGAAGGCATTTCTCTTCCGTTAAAAATTCCGTTCCAGCCTGATCCATTCTGATTCATTTGTTTTAATAATTTTCCGTAGCGATCAAAAATAGAGATGGTATAGTCGGGCATTTGGTCAATGTTTTTAATTGCCCACAAATCATTGTATCCGTCTCCGTTTGGAGTAAAGAAGCGCGGATAATCCAAAACATATATTTGAAATACATTAGACAGGCCGCAACCATTTTTGTCTCTGGCAATTGCATTGTAGATTCCAGGACTTATTTGTGTGAAATTAGGATCGTCTTGAAAAATAGTTCCATCCAGAGAAAATTCATAATTTCCCACTCCAGTATACAAGATTTTCACAGAATTGTCTGTTCCAGAGAAATCTTTTACGTCTGCTCCTGTAATTGTAGCTGGCTCAGATAAAATTACTTTGAAGGTTTTGGTTTTTTTACATCCATTTACATCTGTTACCGTCACAGAGTAATCACCAGCGGTATTAACTTGGGTTGAATTTGTTGTACTTCCGTTAGACCAAGTATAGCTGCTAAAGCCAGTAGCAACGTCTAATGTTATCTCATCACCTTTACAAAGATATTGTGTTACATCTTCAAAATTAGGCGGGTCAAAAGTATGTACAATCAATTCGATAGGAGTTATGTCATAACAGTTTGAACCATTAGCAGCACGAGCGTAGATAGTTTGGCTATTTGGCGTAGTATTTTTAAAAATATTGGGTAGCTGATTAGTCTCTGTAACTGCATCTGAAGCTGTCAAAAAATAATTGACTATCAATCCAGAGGGCAGACCCGTTAAAACTTGAGGAGTTACTTCTGTCGCTAAATCAAATTGATATAAACCGTCTTGCGTTTCATCTTCATCACATTTGGCAATTGGAGCCTGATTTGGAATTACAGCGCTTGAAACATTTAATGTAATTTGAGCTATTGCACTGCAACTAAAAGTATTTTCAATCCTAGCAAAAACAATTTGATTCGCAGCTTTATTGGTGTAACGCTGCGGATTTGAAATTGGATTTGTTTTTGCCTGTGCATGGGCAAAAGTTTCGTAATATCCTTGATTGGTGATCTGCGGATTATTGTTTTTTACAATATTAGCAACTTTCGTTAAATCAAAAATGGTGAAACCATCGGCATCATCATCACATTGTAATAAAGAAGTGTTGGTTGATTGAATTTCAGGAGCAAACTCAATGGTAATTTCTCCTATAGAAATACATGTTGAGCCAGTCAAGTTTGCTTCGACTTTATACATTCCTGTTGTTTGTACAGGATAAGATGAAGACGTTGCTCCAGAAATCTCAACATAATTGTTGGAAGCATCTTTTTTGAACCACTTAAAAGTGTAAGCTGGTGAGCTTATATTGGTGTCTAAAACGTAATTTTCGCCAAAACAGATAGGATTGTTATTTGCTACAGTTCTATCTTCACCAAAATTTATTTTCGTTACAAAACTGCCTGCCTCAATAAAAACTGCCGAATTATACTGTCTTGTTGCATCATCGGCAATAACCAATTTTAAATGGTATTTTTTGTTTGGAATGACATCTGTATAAGCGTTCATGACTACTGTCTGGCCAGCATAATTAATAGGGCTAGAAGTTGTATTATATCCATTAAAGTAGTTTTCATTTACAGCGGCACAGCCAATAAGTGGTTCTCCGCCAGCTCCGTTCATGTTGTCAATTTTTGGATGGACTGTTGTTGCTGAAACTGCTGTCGTAGTATTGGGTAAAACAGCGAGATTTTTATAGTTTTCACTGCTTCCCGCTTCTTTAATCAAAAAAGCAAATCCGTCTGAATAAATACAAGGGAAATTGAGTTGATATTCATTTGAGGCAAAAATATAATTAAAGCTGATAGAGTTGGTCAACGCTATAAAATCAAATTCTAAGACTGTTGCTTGAGTGCTGCTATTAATTCCCAGCGCCTGATTAAGATCAGTATCGCCATTCCAACCTGGCACTTGCGTGCCTTTTGACTCTTGCTGTATGTAAGGACCTTCAGCTTTTTTGCTTGGGGAAGTGCTTAAAACTATTCCGCTAGAGAATGGAAAATTTGCACCTCCCGTAAAAGAACCATAACTCTGTTGGTTTGGAGTCGGATTCCCTGAAGCACTTACACTTTCAGTATCAATACAAGAACTATTTATTAAAACATTCTGAATTAAATCGGCTGGTGTGGCAGTAGAATTTACAGATATAGCCTGTGCACTGATTTTGTTATAAAAACAGCACAAAAAGAATGTTAGAAATAAAATTCTTGAAGGACTCATAGTAACAAATATACTACAAATCTCTATTTTTTAATAATTTGTAAGAAAAATGTATAAATACAAAAGTCCAAATTAAAACAATAAAAACAGCAAAATAATCAACGCTAAAATCAGCATCGGTTTCAATTCCCATTTGTGTGCCAATATTTTTGACGACAGATAATCTCGGGCCTGGATTGACAATTAAATTAGACATGGCTTCCAACGGGAAAAATTGCATTATTTTTTGATTAGTGTTGCTTTCGGGAAAAACTTTGAATGCCAAAATAGCTTTAATAATACCTTCAAGAATGTTCCAAACCAAAAGGAAACCCAATGCAAAAGCAGAACGTTTTACTAAGATTCCTAAAAATAAACAGAAAGAAAAGAAACCTGTCAGTTTTACAAAAAAGGCCAAAAGGTAATCTAAGTCGCTAAAGATAATCCCGAACTCTGTGTAAGAAGAAAAGCATAATCCTAGAATTAAGCTCATTATAAAAACAAAAACAGTAGATGCAAAGGCAAATAAAACGACAGTTAAGAATTTCGATAGAATAAATTCTTTTTTGCTGAGACCATCAATTAAGTTTTGTTTTAAAGTTCCATAGCTATATTCATTTGCCATCATTGAAACAATAACGATTGCTAAAAAGAATTTCATCCAAGCGGCAACATAAGTGTTAAAATGCCAGATAAAAGGAAAATTAAAAATCCCCATTTCTGCCAAATGAAATTTGAAAGGTCCTATGTCGAATTTTATAGCTGCAATTAAGGCTATAAAAGAAAGTAAAATGAAATAAGTTAGAGTTAATATTTTACTGGCTTTGTTCATCCAGATTTTTTGCAATTCTATAGAAAGAAGTCTTTTCATGGTTTAGTTTTTTTGAGCGATAGCGTTTTTGGTTAATTCTAAAAATTGTGCTTCCAAACTGTTTTTACGTTTTACTAAATGACTTAATACAATATTTTTAGAAAATAAAAACTGATTTAACTCTGAAGCTGATAAATCTGATTTTAAGTAAACCAGAACTTTTCCGTCTTCTTCAGAAACTCTATCTACAGCAGGATGCTCAATTAAAGAAGATTTTAAAAGTAAATTATCATTTGACTGAACTTCAAAGAAACCTTCGTTTGAAGACATTCCGTCAACAGAACCAGAATATAAAACTTCACCTTTTCTTAAAACAATTACTTGAGAACACACTTTTTCTACTTCGTCCAATAAATGTGAAGCCAATAAAATAGTAGTTCCTTGTGAGGCAATTTTTTTAATGATATCTCGAATCTGATGAATTCCCTGCGGATCTAATCCGTTGGTGGGTTCATCTAAAATTAAAATTTCCGGATCATTTAAAAGTGCCGACGCAATAGCCAGACGCTGTTTCATTCCTAAAGAAAAAGTGCTGAATTTGCTGTCTTTTCTCTCACTCAAACCAACTAATTCCAGTTTTTCATTGACTTTAGAATAGTTGATGTTTTTGATTTTGCAGACCAATTTTAAGTTTTGCTCTGCAGTCATGTACGGATAGAAATTGGGTCTTTCTATAATGGCACCGACTTTTTTCAAGGCGTCATGAGTTTCAACATTGCCATCAAACCAGCGATAATTGCCAGAAGATTTATTGACAACATTCAGTACAATTCCTAAAGTAGTCGATTTTCCGCTGCCGTTTGGCCCTAGAATGCCATAAACACGACCTTTTTGTATTTGAAAAGATACATTTTTTAGAGCCTGAATACGGCCGTATCTTTTACTTAAATTCTCAATGGTTAATATGGTTTCCAAATTTTTCTGGTTTTAGTTTTTAGTATGACGAGCCAAGTTGATTTTTGTTACTTTAAATTCTAACTTTAAATCGTATTGACGTAAATTTGTAATAAAGATATTCAAAATGAGCGAGCCTTTAATGGTTTTAAAAAAACCGTCTTTTCCTTTAACACAACCACTTTTAAGTTATTTAGAGCGATATGAACGTATTTCTAAAGTTTCTGTGTTTTATGATGACTTGCTACGTTTTTCGGGTTCGATAAATGTTTATGATAAAAATGATACCGACACGCTTTGGATTCGGGTATATTATAGCGAATTTGAACGTAATGAAATTGATTTAAATCTGAAGAAAATATACTCGCTTCTGCATTCTGATGGTAATAGTGAAATTATTCAATATCTAAACGTCGATGCAATTGATTATTGTACGTTCGGAAATTCAAAACCTTTTAGAATTAAGGTCCGAAATATTCTCAACGATAACTATGTCCATTTTTACATCAAAAAAGCAGATGCGTCTCGTATTTACGGACTGGAATTGGAGGATATTCTTTCGCCAGATAAAATTAACTTTTTGGTTTATAAAGATACTTTGATCGAAGAGCATATTATCGGAATTCCTGGTGATGTTTTTATGGATACGCTGCTAGACAAATGTAGTGAAATGGAAAAAGCACAGATTGCCAAAGAGTTTGTCAAATTTAACGAACGCTGTATGATTCGTCTTTTGGGTGATATGAGAGCCTATAATTATGTAATTGTCCCGATTCACGATTTTGATCAGGTAGTCTATAAAATTCGTCCAATCGATTTTGACCAGCAATGTTACGAAGGGAATTTTAAAGTGTACCGCCCGCAGTTTTTCAAGGAAAATTTTCCGATGATTCAATTAATCAAAGAGAAATTAGAGGAACGTTCAATCATTCAATATAAGGATGAAGAAAGAGCAATTTTGGCAAAACGTATTCATTCAGCCGAAACAAGAATAAAAAAATTGCTGAATATTATGTGCCACGACACCATCTCAACGCAGGAGCATTTATTGCAATTAAAAATGGAATTGTACCGTTATACAAACGATATGAAATTTAAAAATGCAAAATCAATGGGGCATATTATGCACGCTGCATTTGAATTTATTACCCGTAATTTTAAAAACACTAACTTAGTTTAAATCATTTCATCATATAAATTATATAAGATCAATTAAGCCAATCTTTTTAAATTATATGGTTTTAAAAAATAGTTTTATGAAAAAATCTTTTTTGGTTATCTGTTCAATAGTTTTATTAGCTTGCCAGAAACAATCTGGTTCTGATTTAAAAGAACTTTATTCGCTTCCGAAAAAATTAAAAGAAGTTTCTGGAATCGCTTATTTTCCTGAAACCAAAACCCTTTATACATTGGAAGACAGCGGAAATAAAAATGCTATTTATGCTATCGATTCTAAAGGGGAATTAGCCAAAACCATTACGATTTCAAACGCTATAAATGTAGATTGGGAAGATATTACAAGAGATAAAACGGGAAATATCTACATTGGCGATTTTGGAAATAATGATAATGAAAGAAGAGATTTGTGCATTTATAAGCTTCCAAAAAATGAATTGAATCATGATGTAGCTAAAGCTGAATATAAAATTTCATTTTCATACCCAGAGCAAAAGGAATTTCCGCCAAAGAAAAAAGAAATGTTTTACGATGTTGAAGGTTTCTTTGAGCAAGGTGGCTATTTCTATCTTTTTACCAAAAATAGAAGCAAAGGTTTTGACGGAACAGCTTTTATATACAAAATCAGAAATGCTGCAGGAACTCAAAAAGCAGTTAAAATAGGGGAATTTAAAACTTGCAACAATTACAATCATTGTGTGCTGACCAGCGCGACAATAAGTCCTGACGGAAAAAAAGTTGCTTTATTAAGCCACGATAAAGTGCTTTTGTTTAAAAACTTTAAAGGAGATTTATTCCATAAAGGAACGCAGACCGAAATAAGCCTAAATCACTTCTCACAAAAAGAAGCCATCGTTTTTAAAGACAACAACACTTTGCTTATCGCTGACGAAAAAACAAACAAAATAGGAGGTAAGGTTTATGAATTTAGACTCTAAGATTCTAAGTTGCTAAGATACTAAGTTTTAAAGCAAAAAAGTTAGCCACGAATTCACGAATTAAACTAAATCATTCGTGAATTCGTGGCTATTTTTTTAAACTCAGGGCTAAAAAAAACTTAGAACCTTAGCATCTCAGAATCTCAGCTTCTTTTTTAAAAACTATATGCTGCCCCAAAAATCAATCTTCCTATTTCGTCTGGAGATTTGAAATAAGAGATTCTTGCCGTAATAACATTTATCGCATTCAGCCAAAGTCCGCCGCCGTAATCTTGGTGCCATTTTTTAGAATTTTCGCCATCAAGCCAAACTCTTCCATAGTCGAAACCTCCTAAAATTCCGTACGTAAAAGGCACAATCGTTTTGCGGATTTTTCCTATGCTCAAACGTAAATCAGAGCTTTGGGAGAAGTAAGAATTTCCTAAGAAACGCTCATTTCTAAAACCTCGTAAATCAGTATCGCCTCCCAGAGAAGCACCTTGATAGAATTCGTAATTATTGTTGAAAATGGCCTTTCCTTTAAGATAAGTAGCTAATATCAATTTTCCGTTGTGATCAATTTTATGCGTAAATCCTAAAACGCTTTCAAGAGTAGGGAAATTCTTTTTTGTGTCGTCAAGATTTGTCGTCCATGTTCCTGCGATCATAAAATACATTCCTAATGTAGGTTTCGCGGCAAAATCTGAATTTTTAAAGAGATATTTTACTTTTAAACTTCCGTAATTCTGACTGTCAAATACATTTGGATTTACAATACCCGGAATGTTGATGTATCTATTTTCTGTATCTTCAACCGTCATTCTTTGGAAAATGGGTTGAATGCTAAATTCGCTTCCATATCTTCCAACATGACGAATAGCGCCCGAAGCATTAAATTTTCTAATACGCACACGATTGTAATCCATTCCTAAATCATCGTCGTATTGCGATTCATTTCCATAACCGAAATAGTTCATGGCAAAATTTGGAGTTGTATACAATGATTCCACATCAATAACCCATTTGCCCAATAAACCAGGGAAATGCGCAGCATAATTAAACTCTAAACCGCCAGTTGCAAAATAGTAGAAGGCATTAAAAATATGTCTTTGTGTGTACGGATTTTGTTTAAAATTGTTAACCGTATAATTGACATTAACACCTACTTTTACACCATCATCTGGATTATAGCCAATGTTTGGAAGACCAGATACTACATTATATTTTGGCCTTTCGTAATTGTAAGCATTAACTTCGTAATCGTCTGTAAGCTGAGTTTGCGTTTTAGAATCAAGATTGTATGTGTTTTCTTTAGATTTGAAATCGTAAACAATAACCTTTCTTCCGTTTTCAATATTATAAGTATCGTTGTTCTGACCACCAATCAAACGAATTTTAATGCTTGATTTTTCGGTTCCTTTTACTTCAAAAACATCATTATCGTCCAGTCCGTAAATCCAAAGATTTTTGGTCTTAGCATCGCTTACGTTTTTGGTGTAAAGCAATTCATCTCCTTCTTTTTTAATTCTGAAAACCTGAATTTCAATACCTTTCTTTACATTATGATTTAAAACAAACTTGTCTTTTTTGTCTGTTCCCGCAATCATAACAGTTTTATCTAACACATCAGAATACTCGCGAGCATATTTCTGAAGATCTTTTTTTCTGCTTTTTAGTTTTGCTTTGATTTCATCAACCGTTTCGTCTTGAACTTCTTTTGGCATGTTTTTGAAAGCCACATCGATATCTGCATCTGTTAAGTTTTCCTGAATGTATTTGCCTTGTTCAACCCATTCTTTTTCTCCAGCAGTTTTTAGAAATGCCAAATCCATAGGATAGGGTTCTCTTCCAAGCCATTTCACATTGATTCTATCACCTTTGAAAGTTCGCATATGACGAAGAGGAGGCATATTCATTATAAGCGAAAGCAAGGCGCCATCGTATTTTACAAATGCTTGATCACGATCTCTTGGAATTGGTCTGTAAATCACTTTACCATCTTCTTTATATTCAGCCCAACGCCATTGATCGCTATGCCTGTCCCAGTCGCCTAAAAGAATATCAAACAAACGTGCTTTGATATATTCTTTTTCATCAACAGTATATTTTTCGTCTTTATGAAGATTCAGCATCATATCATCAGTTCCGATGATGTTACTTGGTTTTCCAAAATTTTTGCCATCAAGATGATTGTCAGCAGGTCTTTCTTCAACCATATATAATTGGTCTCCAAAACTCGCATTAAACTCGCCTAGACCATTTTGCTTCGGAATATAGTACAGGATTGGATTCGTATGCCTCAATCCAATTTGATCAGACATGCCTCCAATAGCGAAAGAAGAATAAGGGTGAGAAGTAGTGTAAAAATCAAACAAGAAATCTTCGGCGTATGTTTTTTCAAATTCATTAACCACATATTGATCTTTAAAAGCCACTGATTGCAAGAATACAGTCGCACTTTTTTTCATAGCACGCATGATATATTCACGCCCTTGAGGATCAGACATTCTTAATGAAACGGATTGATGTCCCCCGCCTTCGCGAATGGGTTTTAAGCCTCCTTTTAAAGTGTCAATTGTAGCAGTTCTCGCTTCAATCGGTAGACTGTAATATTTTCTATAATGCTGGCCGAATAAAAATCTGTGAAATGCACTTTTTTGAGTCATTTTTGGAGAATAAATCGAAGTGGTCACAGTTTCAGGAAACTTGTTGGGAATATCAGAAGCCCAGTTAATTTCTTTGGCTTTTATAATCTCTCGCTCAAAAAGCAACTTTTCTTTGCCATTTTCATTTCCATAAAAAGAAACTTTTGCATCTCCGCTTTTAAACATAGTTAATGTTGCATAACCATTTCCGCCATATGAAAAATCATAAGGATTGATCGCTCGTGCGGCTTCCGATTTTGAGCCTGCTCCGCTGATAATCTGCTGGATATTTTCTTTGCTGATATATTGCAGATTATGATCGTGACCAGAAACTACAATCACATTTTTCTGCTTTTGCAAAAGGGTTTTAATCCTTTTAGTATAAATCGTATATTGTTTGTTCTGGATATCTTGCGGATTTACACCAGAAGTTTTTCGCAACAAATTAATGAATGAACCAATTATCGGAAGCGGAATTTTTTGCTCTAAAGGAAATAATTGTTTTTCTAATGAAAATTGCCCGCCGTGTGTTCCGTTGCTTAGTAAGGGATGATGAATAGCCAAAACAACGGTTTTTTCTTGATTTTTGTTTAAAAGGCCTTCGAGTTCTTCAAAAAAAGCTTCTCTGGTTTTAATTTCGCAATTATCATTGATTGTTGGATGATCGTTCCAGTCTTCAAGAAACCATTCACTATCAACAGCTATCAAAGTAGTCGTGCTATCTATTTTTACGTTTTCAATAGGGCAGGATTTCCTTGGAAGAAAACCTTTTTTATCATTTAAATATTTCGTAACAAAATCAGCTTGACGTTCTAGCCCTTTGATACCGCTGTACCAATCATGATTTCCAGGAATTACGATTGTTTTTCCTTTAAAACCTTCAGTTAATTTTAATTGATTGGTTAATTTAGTTTCTGCTAAAGCCTTATCCTCAGGATGCTTATCACCCGGAAATCCCTTCGGATAAATGTTGTCGCCTAAGAAAAGAAGCGTTGACTTCTTACTTGCTTTCTTAAGTTTTTTATGCAGAAGTTCAAGCGTTTGCTGCGCTTGTTCTTCGTCGGCATTTCCAGCATCTCCAACAAGGAAAAAAGTATGTGCAATTTTTATGGTGTCTGTTGCGTTTTCTGTTTCGTTGGCACTAACATTTTTTCCGTATTGCGGTTTGCGAGTGGCGCAGGCGTAAACAATGAATAGGGCAATAATTGCTAATGAATAGTTTTTAATCTTAGCAATAAAATGATTATCCAAAAACAATTTCATAATTTAGTGGTATAAAAATATTCTTTATGAATCTAATAGAACAATCCGAAGATTTCGTGAGTAATTTACTCAAAGATAAACTTTCTAATTTATATTCTTACCATAATTTTAATCATACTTTTACAGTTGTTACTGCAGTCAAAGAACTTTGCAAAAAAGAAGATGTAAGCGGTGAGGATAAGGAAGCACTTTTGGTTGCTGCATGGTTTCATGATACGGGATATATTGAAGGGTATGAAAATCATGAAAAAACAAGTACAAAAATTGCTGCTGAGTTTTTACGAGAAAAAGGAAAATCGGAAGAATTTATCGCGCTTGTTTCGAGTTTGATTCTAGCTACGGTTAAAGAATATGAGCCTAGAACACACTTAGAAAAGATTATCAGAGATGCAGATTATGCCCATTTAATGGGAGCTGAATATGCGACAACTTGCGAATTATTGCGTTTGGAATTAAAAAATGCAGGTATAGTGAGTTTTTCTAATGAGGAATGGACTAGAGAAAACCTGAATTTTTTATTGAATAAACACAGATTCTACACAGATTACGCCTTGAGAAAATGGCAGCCTCTGAAAGAAAAAAATCTTTTATTAATTCAGAAAAAAATCAATAAACAGGAATTGAAAGCCGCCGCAGCACTCGAAGAAGAAAATAAAAAAAGAGAGAAGGCTGAAAAAGCTGATAAACCAGATCGTGGAGTTGATACTTTATTTCGTGTCACTCTTGGAAATCATACGCGTTTAAGCGGTATTGCAGATAGCAAAGCCAATATTTTATTGTCTGTAAATGCCATTATTATTTCGATAGCTTTGTCTTCTATTATTCCAAAATTGGATAGTCCGAGAAATGCGCATTTGGTCGTGCCAACGTTTATTATGCTGATGTCGAGTGTAATTACAATTATTTTTGCGATTCTTTCTACACGTCCAAAAGTAACATCTGGATTTTTTACTCGTGATGATGTAGAAGCTAAAAAAGTGAATTTGATGTTTTTTGGAAATTTCTACAAAATGCCGCTCGAAGATTATGATTGGGCAATGAACGAAATGATGAAAGACCGTGATTATTTATACTCAACCATGATTAAAGATTTGTATTATTTGGGATTGGTTTTACAGCGAAAATATAATTTACTCCGAATTGCCTACAATTTTTTCATGTTTGGAATTATCATAACGGTAATTGCGTTTGTGATTGCTTTTAAGTCTATTTAAATTAAAATTTTAAACACATAGAAACATAGATCTTTCTGTGTTAAAAAGAATAGAGAAAGAAACTTGTTTCTCACACATAGCTCAAAATTCAGAAAGCTTTGTCAAAGTTTAGACTTTGACAAAGCTTTTTTCATGTTAGGTGCGACTATGTTTTTTTCAAAAAAATGAAATGCCTTTTATCGGTTTTCAAAATCTATGTTTTTAAAAACAAAAAAAGCTCAACTATTTAGTTGAGCTCATCTAATAAATCCTGATAGGTTATTTTTTTAATTCCTGGATTCGAATTATTGTTGATTACTTTCACACGAATCGCTCTCAAACCAGAAACTCCCTGAAGATCTTCAACTTCAAATTGTTCAATAGAAGGTTCAAGAATTTTTTTATGTTGCAGGTATTTAATATATTTTAAATATTCTGCTTCTTCACTATTTTGAGAGTAAACAATTGTAATTTTCTCTTTTTCAGTAATTCTTTCGTTTGTGCCTTTGATATGAGATTTGTCAATTCGTTTTTTAACTACTTCATATCTTGCATTGTAAGTTCCATCTACATCAAAACGTTTTTCATCCATTCTGAAACGTATAGAAAGCGCAGAACTAAAAACCAGAATCAGTGACGTGACATCCAATTCATATGGTAAAGATTCTTTAAGATCATGGTGTTCTAGTTCCATTTCGCATAAAGTCTGCAATTGCCATAAACGAAGATTATGCAGATACATAATATCGAATGGTTTTGTTGGCGAAATAGAAGCTCCAATATATAAATTGTGCTCAACACCATCCGTTTTAAAACGTTCATAGTAATGCGGATAAATCTGCTGGGCTTCAACTTGTTTTCTGTCTAACACCGTTGCCAATCTTTTATTGATAATCGACATGGCATTGTCAAACTTCTTTCTTTCCTGATAAAACATGCCGGTTTTTTCATCCAGTTTTTCAAAATACAATTCTTCAAGCTTTTTACTTTTTGGATTGCTTTTAGTGTTTTTTAATATCGGATGAATTTCTTCTTCAATATAACGCTGTACATGCTGTTCTGTATCTGCCTTTAAAGGAAAATCCAATTCGCTTCTAAGCGATTCCAATTCAAATTTTCTTTGTTCCAACAGAACAAGATTTGAATTAGAGTCTTGATTATCAAAGATCTCTAACAGAGCTGTAAGTTGACTTTTTAAATCAATTTTAACCGTTTCGTTTCGGTGTTCAGACGAACCTTTTATATCTATTTGGCCATACAGCGGATATACATTTTTAAAAACAATTTCTTTAAAAATATAATCTTTAGTATGATTCATATTCTGAAAGTAATTTTGCGATTCTCTCTTAAACTTCCAGTATACGCTCGGGTGAATGGTAGTATATTCGCGCTGAATAATCGCTTCAATCTGATGTTGCATATCGGTATTATAGCGATCAATCGTATCAGTTAAATACGGCAGAACCAAATCGAGTTTTGTAGCATTTACACTGTTCAGATCTCTTGGATTTTCTGAAACCAGTTCCACAACGCCCAATAAATGTCCACTTTTAATGACAGGAGCAAAAATACAGCTTTGAATGCCTTGTGACAGTAAATGTTCGCCGAGTCTTTTGTTTGTAGATTCTTTGGTAAACTTGCTGACGTTAGAAATTACAAAAGGCTCTTGATTGTCTAATAGATTTTCGAAAGAACATCCAAAAAAAGCACTTTTGCACTCCACTTCCTGATCGTCAGAAAGAAGAAAGCTTTTCATCTGATTTTCGTATTTTGCCGGTCTGATAAATTTCTCTTCTTCGGAATTATAAATAATAAATCCGACTTTCAAATTTGGAAGATTAAAAATGGATTGAAATATATTAGAAACTTCCTCATCAGTCGTAACTGTTTTAGGGCCAGGTTTCAACAAATTACTTTTTAAAATAGAAATAGCACTTTCTGTGGTAGCATCAAATAATGAAACAATTCCAAAACCTCTTAAGATCCAGCTTCCTTTTGGAAATTTAGATTTCCATAAATTGATGTCGTTATAGTTATCAAGTAATTGATCGATATCTTCTTGAGTTAACGGAACAGCGTTTTCAGTCGGAGTAATTTCCATGAAATCAGCATTGTATAAAATACGATAATGTTTTTCAATTCCATTTTCGTTCGGAATGTCATAGAAAAAGGGCTGATTGAAATCAACGTGCTGTTTGTAATAATTGCTGAGAATTAAACAGCAGTTATTGATATAGAATTGATGTTCGCTAAAATCACGAATTTCCATATAAAATTCATCTCCGGCATTTTTCAAGATTTTCTTAAAACGCTCCGTATAATTAAATGAGATGTTCTGGAATGGAATCGTAACCGCTTTTATTTCATTGTGCGTCAATGCAGTTGGAAATAAATCGGCTAAGATATTCTTAATTAAAGCTTCATTGTTTTTGATAACCGAATAATCCTGGATTCCAGTCCTAAGTTCGGGAATTAATTCAATTTGTTCTAAAATCGCTTTGGCATAGTTTGATCTGTAATCAACATCTGACCGAGCAATTTCTTCAAAAGATTCAATAAGCTTATGAAATGAAATTATAGTGGTAAAAGGACTTTCTTTAAAAAATTGAATATCCATCTGAGTTATTTTTTAATGCAAAATTAAGCATAAATTAAGAATGTACGACATTTTGTAATTTCTTTCGCTTATAGTTAAATAGCTGATTGCCTTTAAAATAGAAAGGTCACGAAAGTTAATTTTGGCTTTAACAAAAAATTAACATTTTCAAAAAGGGAACGATCGTTCCATTATTGAAAATATAAAAGTGGCAATAACAGAAATTTTCAAGCAAGCGGTTATAGAAAGTCTTCAAGATCGAATTACAAAGGGCTGTTTTATGGTGAATTCTGCAATTGAATTGGCAATGCATGATCCTGAGATTGCAAAAATTGTTCGCGATAACCAGAAAGTAGTAGATGATATTTTTTGCAATGCTGTAAGAAAAAGACAAGAGTTAGGCCAGATTTCAGAGAAACAAGATGCAAGATCACTTGCAAGATTTATTTTCAATAATATTCTGGAATTCGAGTTTTAGCTCTAGCCGGAGAAAGAGATAAGCAAGTTTATGATGACATTTTAAAATCGATTTTCGCTTCGTTTTAGAAAATCAATTTCAATAAAAAAAGGCAATTACAAATGTAACTGCCTTTTTTTGTATTAAGTAAGTAATAGAAAATGAAAACTTCTTAGCTTTTTTCTTCTTTGTTAAAGTAAACTAAGTAGTAATACATTTGTTTTTCTTCATCCCAGCCTTTTTCAACAAATTTTTCTGCACTTTCAGGATTGATAAAATCCATTTTTATCTGAATATGAGTATCCAGATTAATTACATTTTTAATCGATTTTCTAGCGTCAGAAACTGCTGCGTTGGCAATAGGGAATGAGGTAACATCTTCGATGCTGTATTTTTCTCCTTTATCAACTTTATAGTTTTTAAATTCAGGAATCAAATCAGGATTGTCTAGTACTTCATTCAAGAAATTCTGCTCTTCAAACTGATCGTTTTTAGCGAAATAATTCACAGATCGGTTCATAAACATTACTTCCTCTTTCTTGTCTTCTGCTGGCAATACCACGTCTTTTGCGAAGTTTTGACAGAATTTTAAATATTTTTTAGTGATGAAATTTTCATCTTCAAAAGCATCTACAGATAAAAAGTGCTCTAACCAGTAACGCGCGTCATAACGGTTGCTGTCTACAGTCAGGATTTTGTATCCTTCTTCTTTTTTGTAATTGAAAATCAAACATCCTTTATCCAATTTACTCAAGTTAATTCCTTGCTGTAAAATCATTTCAAGGTTGCTTCCTTTTTCTTCAAACTGTAAAAAGTCTGCCTGTAATTCGCTTTTAAAGATTCCAATTGCATCAACTACATTATTATCAATGCTTAAGTTGGTCAAATATGTTACATAAACCTCTCCGTTCTTAATATGCGGGTGATTTGACTGCTCAAATAAATGTTTTGTGATGTTTTTAGAAACCTCATGAACATTTGACGGATTAGCAAAAATCTCAGTTGCATATTTAAACATGTCGTTGTAGTCCAAGTCCACTTCGTGTGCAAACTGATAATAGTTTTCTTCTTTTTCTCTAAAAGGCTTAAAAAAGAATTCTTTGATCAGCGGTACAATTTCGTCATTTAAATTAAATGGCTGCTCTGATAAAAAAATCGCTTCGTTACGGCTTTTGTTTCCTACGCGGTGTATTGACAGCGTGTCGATGTGGGTGTTGAATAAGTTTATCATATTTTTTTAGGTACTGAGGTTCTGAGATGCTAAGGTACTAAGGTCGGGTTCTGTCTTTTATTTTTTTAATAAAAGAAACTAACATTCTTTCCACCTCTCGGCTATCCTCGTATAAATTGTTAAAATCTTCTTCTTTTAAATAAGATATATTTTTTGCGATTTCTAATTGCGTTTGCATCTCAAATAAAGAGCCAACAGAAATGTTTAAGAAGCGTAAAAGATCTTTATCACTTTCTCTGCCAAATCCTTCAGCAATATTACTGGGAATAGAAATCGAGCTTCGTCTAATTTGTGAAGTTAATCCGAAAACTTCTTCTTTTGGAAATTTGTTTGTTAAGGAATAAATTTTGGTAATCAAGGTCATAGACTTCTGCCAAACCAGTAAAGTTCTAAAATTGCTCATGCTTAATATTTTTAATTTGAAGAATTAAAAATAAGAAAAAACTTTCAAAAATTAAAACCTTAGAACCTTAGCATCTCAGAACCTTAGAACCTTAAATTAGTTCCAATTCTCCTCAAATCCATAATCTTCGAAGCTGTCATCTCCTTCGAACATGTCAAGATCGTCTTCGTCTAGATCGTCTTCAAATTCTCCGTAGATATCATTGTGCATGTCATCGGCTTCGAAGTTTTTTTCAAGAGCTTCGTCTGGCATTTCACCGTGAGAGAATAAAGTTTCTGGGTAAGTTGCCCCAACAGCTTCATCTTCGATAGCAGCCAATTCTACTAAGAAAGTCCACATGCTGATAAAATCATAAACGTAGATAATCTTTGTGTTTTCTTTGTCTAAAATACTAGATAACGGATAATCGTTCATGGTTCTTATTTCGCCAGGAACATCTCCTGTATCAAAAAGCGGAATTTCATCTTCTTGATTCCATGTATCATCACAAGTATAAAATGAAGCCACTTCTGATCCGTCAAAGCCAAAAGCATTGAAGATTGCATTGTGTAAATCCTCAAGAGTATCATCTTCAAGAATTGCAATGTCTCTAAAAATATCTTCTTCGGCGTCTAGAATAACTCTAAATTTATAAACCATAATCTTTGTTTTTATTGAGAGGTCAAAGGTAAAATATAAAAAACGAAATTCGAATCTCGAATTGCGATTTGTTGAAAAGATTTTAGAAATTTGATTTTCAATTAGTTTGTCTGGCTGAGCGAAGTCGAAGCCTTTTACCAATAAGAATGCTCTTCAACTCTGCTCAGGGTAACAAACGAGACTTGAAAACTTCTACTTTCTCGCCAATCTTTTTCTAATTTTATGATAATGTTTGTGATAAGTACTATGACTTGGATAGCTTCTGCTTGAAGTCATATTATTAAAAACCATGGCTGTTAAAAGTAAAATCATAACGCCTGTAAAAACTGGAGAAAGAACATACATATAACCAAGGGCTTTTACTTTTTCTGTTCCGATAACTGCAATTAAAGCCGTTGCTCCTCCTGGCGGATGAAGCGTTTTGGTAATTTGCATTAAAATAATAGCAATCGAAACCGATAAAGGCGCTGCAATCCACATAATATCTGGAACCAGTTTATTGACTGTAACCCCAACAAGAGCCGAAATTACGTGACCGCCAACTAAATTTCGAGGTTGGGAAAACGGACTCTGAATAATTCCGTAAACCAAAACACTCGATGCTCCAAAAGAACCAATTAAATAAACCGCATCTGGACCAGAAAAATGTATCGATTGAACATAAGCTAAAAATCCAATTCCGGCGAAAGAACCTAAAAATGACCAAAAATGCTCTTTATAATCTATCAAGGTTTCTTTGTAAAGAATGTAACGTGTTTTGCGATAACTTCGTTTTATTTTTTCAGTGGGCATAGTATGTGGTATTATTTTGCTCGTTATGTTTTTAAATATACTTTGCGGTATGTTATTAGACTTTATTGCTATGTGAATCTGTAGCTTGTCAGTTTGAGGTTATTTAATTAGGCTTGGGGAATAACTATATACAGTATACGGATAAATTGTTTTTGCAGTATATTTTGAAATTAAACAAACTGCAAGAATTGGAAAAAACAAAGTGTAATCGTTTGTTAAACCGCAAACTAGAAAAATGGCTGTAAAAGGCGCATGAATACTGGCACTCAAAACCGCCGCCATTCCGATAATCATAAAGTTAACCGGAATTACATTTACATGGAAAAAGCTGTTTAAGATAGAAGCCAATAATAATCCTAAAAATGCTCCGATGAATAAACTTGGAGCAAAAACACCTCCGTCACCTCCAGAAGCCAATGTTATTGATGTAACAATTGGTTTTAGAATTAAAATCCCCATAAATGTTAAAGCTAAAGTTATAGTCAATTGATTTTGAGGTGCATTTCCAAAAATTCCTTTAATGGCGTGATAACCTTCTCCGTATAATTGAGGAAAAAAGAATAAGGAAATACTTAAAACTGCTGAACCTAAAATGATTTTGTAATAATGTGTGTCGATTTTACCAAATTGTGATTTGAAGAATAAGACACAACGTGTTAGGTAAACCGAATTCATTCCAGCTAAAATTCCTAAAAGAATGAAGTACGGAATCGCTTTTAAATTCCAAGTTGCAATTGAAACGGCAAATAAAGGTTCTTCTTTTAAAATCGTTAATAAACCAAATGCAATAGAAACTGCAATTAAATTTGAAATCATAAAAGCGCGAGTTACCTTTCTAGAAATTACTTCGAAAGCAAATAAAACTCCAGCAATTGGACTGCTAAAAAGTGCCGTAACTCCTGCAGCAACTCCCGCACAGATTAATTCTGTCTTGTATTGACGGAAAACATTTTCTTTTTCATGAGCAACAGATCCAATAGTTGCTGTAGCGACAACGGTAGAAACTTCAATTCCTGTTGAACCTCCAAAAATAACGGTTAGTAATCCGTTTATGAAATGTGATGGAATTTTATAAGAAGGGAGATTTTTAGATTTTGATGAGGTGCTTTCAAAAACTTCTTTGATTCCTTTATTTTCTTTTTTCTTAAAAAGATATTGCCTTAAAAAATAAATTACCGATAATCCGAAAACTGGAAATACGATATAAAAAATAGGGTGTACCGATACTTCGTGAAAGAAGATTTCTTCGTAATATTCTGTTATTTTTTTTAGTGAAATTCCGAGAAAGCCAGAAAGGAAGCCAATTAAAATAGAAACAATAACTAATTTTCGGAGTTTAATGAATTGATGATTTTTTTTGATTTGCGCCGTTTTGTTCATCATTATAAGTTTGAGAATTCCGCATTTTTTTCTGCGGATTACAAAATTAAGCATCAAATTCGGTTTTTTCTAGGAAATCTTTAATTTAGTGTGTTAAAATGGGATTAGTAAGAAAAGCTTTCTTGTTAAGGTTTTGCCACAAAGGCGCTAAGACGCAAAGTTTTTTATTTAAGGCAAAGACTAAACAGGTAGTTTGTCATTTCGACGAAGGAGAAATCTTCACAAGTAACTCCGCAATCAAAATCGCCAATCTTTGTAGAGCTTCTCGCGGAGATTTCTCCTTCGTCGAAATGACAAAAAATGCGAAATATCTTTGCGTCTTAGCGCCTTTGTGGCAAAAAACTATCTTTCATAAAACTCAATCGGTAATAAATCTGGATCTGCAATAAAAGTGAAACGTTTTTCAGTTGTTTCATCAATTCTTATTGGTTCTGATTCTATATTTTTTGAAGTTAAAAAAGCAATCGTTTCTTCTAGATTAATTACTTCAAAAGCCAAATGGCGCAAACCAACCGCTTCTGGTCTTGAAGGTCTTTGTGGCGGATTTGGAAAGGAGAATAATTCGACAACATAAGTGCCATTTAGGGCCAAATCTAATTTATAAGACTGGCGCTCTTCGCGATAGATTTCTCTAATGATAGTGAGGCCTAAAATCTGGGTATAAAAATATTTCGATTTTTCGTAATCGGAACATAAAATGGCAATATGGTGAACTTTATTAAGGGTAAGCATTATTTTTTGGATTCAGGTTCTTGATTTAATTTTCGAATAACTTTTGCAGGATTTCCAACAGCAAGCGAATTGTCTGGAATATCTTTTGTAACGACAGAGCCAGCGCCAATGACACAGCCTTTTCCAATAGTCACACCTGGACAAATAACAGAATTTCCGCCAATCCAACAATCGTCTCCAATTGTAACTGGATAAGCATTTTCTAATGTTTTTCTCAATTCAGCGTCAAGCGGATGAGAAGCAGTATAAATCTGAACGTTTGGTGCAATAAATACATTCGACCCAATTGTTACAGGCGCGCAGTCCAAAACCACACAATTCACATTAAAATAAACATTTTCGCCAGCAAAAATATTGTAACCGTAATCACAGTGAAAAGGAGGTTCAATATAAAAACCAGCTCTTGCGTTTGGAATTAATTCCTTTAAAATCTCTTTTGCTTTTTTGGTAACTCTGTATTCTTTTACATTTAAGCTATGCAAAAGGTTTTTTGCCGCACGACGACCTTTTACCAATTCTGGATCAAAGGCATTGTAATACTCGCCAGAGATCATTTTTTCTTTTTCGGTTTTCATTATTTACATTTTCGTCTTGGCAATTTTGTCGTGTATTTTTACAGTTTCTTGCAAAGCAGCGGTACAATACCAAGGCGTTAATTCGGCTTCGAGTAAATTGGCTTTTATGGCTGGATCAGTGGCAACAAGCGCTTTGGCTTCTTCAATCGTTTCGACATTAAAGATATAAATGCCACGATAATTTCGGTCATTTTTCATAAAAGGTCCAGCTACAACCAATTTTCCTTCTTTGGCCAATTTGCCAATATTTTCCATGTGGCCAGCAAAGAGTTTTTTGGTTTCTTCTTTAGAAGCCGTTGTATTGCTTCCAGATTTTAAAAGACAGAAAACATATTTCTTCATTCCGTATTCGTCGGCGTGAAGTGATTTGGCCAAAGATTCATCGTATTTCACTTCGGTTTCTTGTGAAAAACCGATGGCATTAAAAAATAGAAATGCTAGAATAAAAATTGAGGTCTTCATTTGATCAATTAATTTTAGAATTAGTCTCAATTTTGTCATTTCGACGAAGGAGAAATCTTCACAAGAAACTCCGTAAAGAAAGTCGTCAATCTTTGTCGAGCTACCAACGAAGATTTCTCCTTCGTCGAAATGACAATACTGTGCGAAAATTTTTTTTATAATTAGAGCAGTTTCTTCAAAATAACAATCTGTCCTAAATGATACACATCATGTTGGATAATTCCGTGAATGTGCTCGTAATAAGTATGACCATTGTTCACGTAAATTTTCGCTAAATCTTCATCATCAAAACTTTCAAAAAAAGCGTTCCAGGAATCTTGGGATTTTGCAAGTGTTTGAAGCGATTGTTCCCAAGCAGCCTCAGAAGGATCTATAACGGGAACAAAATAATTATGGTCTGGAGTTATGATTGTTTCTCCTTGCATACGCTGTAAAATATTCCTTCTCCATTGAATCAAATGATTTACAATTTCCCAAATTGTATTAAGGTTTGGATTTATTTTTCTGTATGCCTGCTCGGCTGTAACATTTTTTAAAGTATTGTCTAAATTGACTTCAAGCCAAGGATTTCCGTTATAAATGGATTGATATAGATTTGAAATTCGTTTACTTTCTGACATAAAAAGATAATTTTGGTTTTCATAGCTAAGATACAAATTAGTATTTTACAACTCATCCTCGAAAATCTACAATTGGGTTATTATATATTTTTTAACATGAATTGTTAAAATACATTTGCTTCATCAAAAACCAAAGATGACATGAAAACCAGATTATTTTTTACCCTTAGTTTTTTATTTTTTACAGTTTTAATTTTTGCTCAAAATACTATTTCAGGAAAAGTAGTAGATCAAAAAGGAAAACCAGTTGCAGGCGCAAATATTTATATTGATGGAACTTATGACGGTGCAACAAGTTCTGAAACTGGAGATTTTTCTTTTGAAACTGCAGAAACAGGAAACAAGTTTCTAGTGGTTAGTTTTTTACTTTTTGAAACTTACAAACAAGAAATTGATGTTGCCAATTATAAAGATCAAACGGTAAAATTAAGAGAAAATGTTAATGCTCTAGATGCTGTTGTCATTACAGCGGGAACTTTAGAATCTGGAGATAAGGCGAGAGTTTCTGTTTTAAAACCTTTAGATATTGTGACCACAGCAGGTTCTGCTGGAAATATTGTGGCGGCATTGCAGACTTTGCCAGGAACGCAGACGGTTGGCGAAGACGGACGTTTGTTTGTACGTGGAGGTGAAGCGAGCGAAACTCAAACTTTTGTAGATGGAATTCGTGTAGCGCAGCCTTACGGTGCAACAACCAATAATTTACCGACAAGAAGCCGTTTTTCTCCATTCTTGTTCAGCGGAATTGCATTTTCTACTGGAGGGTATTCTGCAGAATATGGCGAAGCTTTATCAAGTGTTTTACTTTTAAATACGCAAGATGAAGAAGATCATGAAAAAACAGATATTGGATTAATGACCGTTGGTTTGAGCTTAGGAAATACACAGAAATTCAAAAAAAGTTCATTGAGCGTAAATATGATGTATGTGAATTTAGCGCCTTATCAGGCGGTTATTCCTCAAAATGTAGATTGGAACAATCCGTATCAATCGCTTGGAGGTGAAACAGTTTACAGATACAATTTCACAAACGGAATATTTAAGCTGTATGCTTCATTTGATTCTGAAAAATTTGATTTGAATCAGAAAAACGTCAATTTCGAGAATCCGATTCGAACTGACATGAACAACAATAACTTCTATTTGAATTCATCTTATAAAGGGAGTTTTGGAACTGGATGGCAGATTACTTCTGGAGTTAGTTACGGTTACAGCAAAAACAAACTGAAATATGATATTACAGGAGTAAATAGCCAAGAAAATGCAGCGCAACTGAAATTGAAATTTAGCAAGAAGTTTTCAAACTACTTTAAATTATCTTTCGGATCTGATTATTTCATTACAAAATATGACGAAAATGTAGCAGATAATGTCGCTCTTGATGTTACAAATGGTTACGATTCTAACATTTTTGCAGCTTACACTGAAGGCGATATTATGTTTTCTAAAAAATTAGCTTTAAAAGTCGGTTTAAGATATTCAAACAACAGTCTTTTAAATGAAAATAATATTGCGCCAAGAGCTTCATTAGGTTATAAAGCTTCAAAAAGCAGTCAATTCTCTTTTGCTTACGGAGATTATTCTCAAACGCCAGTTGTAGATTATATTAAATTTTCTAAATACCATCAGTTTGAAAGTGAGAAAGCAAGACATTACATTTTAAATTATACGTTTACAAGACCCGGGCAAACATTGAGAGCAGAAGCTTACTACAAAGATTACAGCAATTTGGTGCAGTACGACACGAGAGATATTCAGTACAATTCGGTCTTCAATAATAACGGATCGGGTTATGCAAAAGGATTGGATTTATTTTGGAGAGACAGCAATCTGTATAAAAACTTAGAATATTGGATTTCATATTCGTATATAGATTCGGAAAGACAATATAAAAACTTTCCAAACATGGCAACTCCAAGTTTTATTGCCAACCATAATTTATCTGTAGTTGCAAAATATTTTATTACAGACTGGAAATCTCAGGCGAGTTTAACAAACAGTTTCAGCTCAGGACGTCCGTACAATGATCCGAACCAGACACAGTTTATGAACGGAAAAACAAAATCATATAATAGTTTAAGTTTTAGCTGGGCGTATTTATTAACCACACAAAAAATCCTTTATTTCTCAGTTTCGAATGTTTTAGGAACTCAAAATGTTTTCGGATACGATTACGCCAAAACACCAGACGCAAGCGGAGTATATCAAAGACAAGCCGTAGTGCCAACAGCAGATAGATTCTTCTTTATAGGTTTCTTCTGGACGATTAGTCAGAATAAAAATGAGAATCAGTTGAAAAACTTGTAAGTCGCAAAGTGACAAAGTAACAAAGTGACAAAGCTTTTAAAAGAGTTTATGCGAGAAACCTTTGTTACTTTGTCCCTCTGAACCTTTGTCACTTTAAAAAAAAACAATTCAGTAACCAAAATCAACAACTCAGCAGCATTTAATTTTAAAAGACTAAAAACCAGTATACTTTTGAAGTGTAAATTAAAAGGAACAAAGAAACAAAGTGGCAAAGGTTCAAGGTTTTGAATCTTAAATAAGTAAAAAAAAGAAACCTTTGCCACTTTGCCACTTTGTTCCTCTGAACCTTAAAAAAAGAGTTTTAATCATCAACAAAAAAAACTTAGAATCTCAGAACCTTAGTAACTTAGAAACTTAAAAAAAAGAAATCATGACCAAAATTATTACAATAACGATCTTATTTATCTGCAGCTTAATGTCTGCTCAAAATGCAAAATTAACTGTGACTGTTTCTGGATTAAAAAACGACACAGGAGTGGTTAAAGTAGGATTATACAATTCAGACGGAACATTTCTTAAAACAACTTACAAAAGTCTGGCTTCGGAAATTAAAAACAACAAAGCGGTTGTAACTTTCGATAATCTTCCAGCGGGAGAATATGCAATTTCTACTTATCATGATGAAAATAGCAATGGAAAGCTTGACAGAAACGCAATGGGAATTCCATCTGAAGAGTATGCAGCTTCAAACAACGCAAAAGGATTTATGGGACCTCCGTCATATCAAGATGCTAAATTTAATATCAGCAAAGATTCAAAAGTTGAAATTGTATTCTAAATAGACAAATAACTAATCCATATAAACAAAACCATTAAATAACTTATAAAATGAAAAAAATCATCACTTTAGCAGCACTTTTTATAGTAGTAATAAGTTCAGCTCAAACACAATTTGAACAAGGAATGAACAAAGCTTTCGGACTTTGGAAAGAAGGAAAAAATGCTGAAGCTTCTGCATTATTTGAAAGAATTGCTGCGGCTGAAAAAAAACAGTTATCTGCCAAATTATTACGTAGCTTTAATTAATGCAACGGCTGTTTTTACAGAAAAAGACAAAACAAAAATCGATTTATTATTGACAAAAGCGCAAGATGCCTTAGATATTGAATTAATAAAAGACCAAGCCAATTCAGAATTGTATGTAATGCAAGCTTTAATTTATACCGGTTATGTGGTGGCAGACCCAATGACAAACGGAATGAAATATTCTGCTAAAGTGATGGAAGCTTACGCGAAAGCTAAAGCATTAGATCCAAATAATCCAAGAGCGGTTTTTGGCGAAGCAGATTATCAAATAGGAGGAGCAAAATGGACAGGCGTTGACACTAAACCTTTATGCGCGCAAGTTGATAAATCTATTGAACTTTTTAATACTTTTAAACCAGCAACGCCTTATTCTCCAAAATGGGGATTGGATAGAGCATTAGAAATTCAGAAAACTTGTAAATAATTCACTAGTTTATAAAAATGATGATATTAAAACCTAATTTGTTAAAAGCATGCTTAGTTGGAGGAATAGTATTTTTATTCTCTTTTCTAATTCGGTTTGCTTCTTTAGGAACTGCAGTTTTTACCAAGAATCTTTACATTTATTTCTTGTACTGCATGCTTTACAGTGTGGTTTTGTATATCGTAAACGTTGTTCTTTTTGATTTTTTAGATAGGGTTTTCAGAGAAAATCCATATTCCATAAAGAGAATATTCATTGGTTTTGTAAGTTCATTTTTAGTTTCGATGATTATAATTGGAGTATTGCGTTTGTTTACAAGCGTAATAATCGAGAATAAAACGATTATAGGTTTTCTTGCCAATGAAAGGGCAGAAAATTATATCGAATCTGCAGTAATGACCTTTATTGTGCTTTTGTTTTTTCATGGACTTAATTTTTATAAACTCTATCAGGAAAATAAAGTAACACAACAGAAAATTATTGCTGGAACGGCAAATGCCAAATTCGAAAGCTTAAAAAATCAGATCGATCCGCATTTTCTTTTTAACAGCTTGAATGTTCTTAGTTCTTTAATAGAAGAAAATCCAGATAATGCGCAGCGTTTTACAACCTCTCTTTCTAAAATTTACAGATATGTTTTAGAACAGAAAGACAAAGAATTGGTTTCGGTTGAAGACGAATTGTCATTTGCAAAAACCTATATGAATCTTCTGAAAATGCGTTTCGAAAATAGTTTGTTTTACGAATTGCCAACAGAAAACATCAATCCGGAAGCCAAAGTGGTGCCACTTTCTTTACAGCTTTTATTGGAGAATACCGTAAAGCACAATGTAGTAAGCGAGCAGAAACCACTTCATATTAGAATTTTTATTGATAAAGATTATCTGGCCATTCAGAATGATCTTCAAAAAAAAGAAGTCTTGCAGGACAGACAAGGTGTAGGACTGCAGAATATTGTAAACAGATACGGAATCATAACGGATAGAAAAGTGAAAATTGAGGAAGATGAAAAGAATTTCACCGTTAAAATTCCAATTTTAACCAAACAAATTACGGTTATGGAAATGAGTGCAGATTATACAGACGAAGCAAAAGCTTATTATAGAGCCAAAAAACGAGTAGAAGAACTAAAAGGATTTTACGGAAATATAATTTCATATTGTTGTGTGATTCCGTTCTTGATTTTTATTAATCTAAAATTTTCGCCAGGATTTCAATGGTTTTGGTTTTCTGCTTTAGGCTGGGGATTTGGAGTTGCCATGCATGCTTTTAAAGTTTTTGGATATAGCTCTGATTGGGAAGAAAGAAAAATTCGTGAGATTTTAGAGAAAGATAACAGACAAAAGACGTGGAAATAATGGAAAAAGATTTCACAGAAGCAGACCGCTATTATGAAGCTCAGAAAAAGGTAAAAGAAATTAGAGGGTTTTACGAACATTTGACTGTTTATGTTTTGTGCAACCCAATAGCAATTGTGGTTAACTTAATGACTTGTCCAGAATACTTATGGTTTATATGGTCTGTTTTGGGTTGGGGGGTCGCAATTATTTTACACGGATTAAAAGTTTTTAGTCTGCCGCCTTTTTTCAATAAGAAATGGGAAGAGAAAAAAATCAGAGAAATTCTAGAAAAAGCAAATCAGCAACGTTTAGAAAATAGTCATGGAAAATTTGAATAACGATCAGGAAGAAGTAATGCTGCAAGAATTAGCCAGTAAAAAAGTAATTCAGCTGAAATCTTTTTACAAGCATTTGTTCTTTTACACCATTGTATTGATAGTTTTTCTTTTAAAGGAATACACCAATCTGCCATTGCAATTTTTTCCGATTAAATACATAAATTGGGTAATTGTAATTATTTGGACCGCTGTAATTGTAGGTTCTGCAATCGATTTGTTTGCTTCTTACAAGATTTTTGGACAAGAATGGGAAGAGCGAAAACTAAGAAGCATTTTAGAAAAAAAGTATAAAAAACAAAAATGGGAATAATTATGGAAAGGAATTTAAGCGACGAGGAAAAATATATCCAAGCCAAAAAGAAAGTTGAAAGCATTAAAGGTTTTTACGGAAATCTTCTAGCATACATTTTAGTAAATGCTATTTTAATCTTTATCAATTTATATACATCGCCTCAATACTTATGGTTTTTCTGGCCATTGTTATGGTGGGGAGTAGGAGTTGTTTTTCACGGACTTAAAGTTTTTGAGGTTTTTCCAGGAATGGGCAAGGAATGGGAAGAAAGAAAAATCAAAGAATTTATGGAGAAGGAAAAACAGAATAAAAACAAGTGGAAATAATTAAAACATAGTTATGGGACGTTTTAGAAGAGAAATGTACGAAGATTACGCAAGACAGCATTTTGGAGAATATACAGACGATGAAAATTATAATGCAGCTTATAGAAGAGTAAAAAGACTTAAAAGGTTTTACTCACATTTGAAAATTTTCCTTATTGTAAATATTATCATCATTGTATCAAGTTTGACTCGCGATAATTTTAACGAAGGGATGGATTTTAGTGGTTTAACAGAATGGCATACTTATTCGACTGCATTTTTCTGGGGAATTGGTCTATTAGCGCACGCGTTATCTGTTTTCGGGACTGATTGGTTTTTTGGATCAGATTGGGAAAAAAGAAAAATCCAGAAATACATGGAAAAAGATGCTGCAAATAAAAATAAATGGGAGTAACTTTGAATGTATATTTTTGTCTGTTTGGTGAAAGCAAGCAAATTTAATTTTAACACATAGAAACATAGATTTTTATTGCTTGTGTTTAAGAGTAAAAAAAAGCAAGTAATATTCTAAGTGAAACGCCTGTAGTAGATTCCTATAAAACAATGTTTGTATGTGTTTAAAATAATTTTACTCAACGTATTAACATTTTTCATTTTTTTACAATATAGTAAATGATTACATTAATTATAGAAGACGAAAAACCAGCTGCAAGACTGTTGCAGAGAAAACTTGAAAAGCTAGACGTAACCGTAGAAACGATGCTTCATTCAGTTGAAGAATCGGTTCAATGGTTTGAAAATAATCCGCATCCCGATTTGATTTTTTTAGACATCCAATTGTCAGATGGTTTATCGTTTGAAATCTTTGAAAAAATAGACATTAAAAGCGCTATCATTTTTACAACGGCTTATGATGAATATGCATTAAAAGCTTTCAAATTGAACAGCATCGATTATCTTCTAAAACCAATTGATGAAGATGATTTGGAAACTGCTGTTTCAAAATTCAAATCGCGTCTTCCGAAAGCAGCTACTGAATCTTCAAATCTTCAGCTTGATTTTGAGCAGATTCGCCAAATGTTATCTAATCCTTTTGAGAAAACATATAAAAAGAGATTTACAGTTAAAATAGGACAGCATTTAAAAGTAATTACAACTGAAGAAATCGAATGTTTTTTCAGTGAAAATAAAGGAACGTACATTCATACCTATGACAATCGCGATTATTTGATCGATTCGACTTTGGAGATTTTAGAACAAGAACTAGACAAAAAGGATTTCTTTCGCGTAAGCAGAAAATTTATTGTTCCGCTAAAAGCAATCAAAGAAATTCAAGTGTATACCAATTCACGATTAAAAGTGATTTTGCCAAGTTACAAAGATGATGAGGTAATTGTAAGCCGAGAAAAAGTGCAGGATTTTAAAGCTTGGTTGGGATAAAATTATATTTTTAAAAGTAGAAAATAAGCAGATTTTAATTCAGTAAAACCCCAGCGGGGTGCAAGATTTATAGAATTATAATAAAACAAAATAAAATAAGCTCCGGAGGAGCGGCATATATTAAGACTAAAAGAATATGTCGCTCCTCTGGAGCTTTTTATATTGTAAAGATTTATCTTTTGCTATAAATATTTCGCTTCTCTGAAGCTTATAAAAAAAGCTGTCCTTTTGAGACAGCCTTTTTTATGTTTTAATATGTTCCGTTTTATTTGCTCAAACGGTGTAATGTATATGTCATAGCACTTAAAAGGAAAAACGCCATAATTTGGTGAATTAATCCTAAAGCCAAAGGCACACTATATAATAAAGTGAAAACGCCAAGCAAGAACTGAATGAAAACAAAAACCACTAAAGTTTTGATTCCGTTTGCTTGAGTATGCGTAAGCGTATATTTTTTGCTTTTAAAGAAAAGGAAAAGAATAATCGCAACTACAACATAAGCAAAAGTTCTGTGTACAAACTGAACCCCGCTTTTTCCTTCAATTAAATTTTTTATTAAAGAAGACTGTTCAATAAAAACCGATTCGTGAATAAATTCTCCGTCACTCATTAAAGGCCAGTGATTATGAATTAATCCTGCGTTTAATCCCGCAACAAATCCACCGTAAATAATTTGGATTAATAAAGCGACTAAAGCATAACGAGCAATATTTCTTAAAGGTAAAATCTTATTGATATTTCTTTCAGGATAAATTAAATCTAGCGCAACCCAAAGTGTGTATGCGAAAGTAATGAAAGCAAAAGTTAAGTGTAATGAAAGTCTGAAGTGGCTTACATCTGGATTGTCAATTAATCCGCTTCTTACCATAAACCATCCTAAGAATCCTTGGAAAGCTCCCATTGCTAAAAGAACGATGCATTTTTTAATGGTTGGTGTATCTAATTTCTTTTTTGCTAAAAAGTAAACAAACGGCACAAAGAAAACCAAACCAATAATACGTCCGATGAAACGGTGAAACCATTCCCAGAAATAAATGAACTTATAATCGGCTAATTGAAAATCGTTGTGAATATTGATTTTTTGATATTCTGGAAATTTCTTGTATTCGTCAAAAGCGGCCTGCCATTTGGCTTCTGTTAAAGGCGGAAAGGTGTCGGTTACCAAATGCCAGTCGGTCATAGATAAACCTGAATTGGTCAAACGCGTGATACCGCCCACAACGACCATTAAAAATAATAAAACACAACCCGATAGTAACCAAATGATTACTGATTTATTCTCTTTTTTCATTTTATTAAATAATACTTATTTCTCAACTTTTTTTAAGCCTAGTTTGGCAGCTCTTTTAATCACAAAATCATAAGCCGCCTGATATTCATTTGGAATATCGCCTTCAAGAATTGCTTCTTTTACCGCTTCTTTCAAAATTCCGATTTCTCTTGAAGGTTTCAAGTCGAATATTTCCATAATTTCTTCTCCAGTAATTGGCGGCTGAAAATTACGCACATGATCACGTTCCTCAACTTCAACAATTTTCTTGCGAACGATTTCGAAATTTTTATGATATTTCTTGAATTTTGAAGGATTTTTGGTTGTGATATCCGCTTCGCACAACGTCATTAAATTCTCTACATCTTCACCAGCATCAAAAACCAAACGACGAACCGCACTGTCAGTCACAATATCCTGAGCCAAAACAATCGGACGCGAACTCATAATAACCATTTTCTGAACGAATTTCATTTTGTGGTTCAAAGGCATGTGCAAACGTTCGAAAATTTTCTTTGCCATTTTTCCGCCCAAGAATTCATGTCCGTGAAAAGTCCAACCTTGTTTTTTAGTGAAACGTTTAGTTGGTGCTTTTCCGATATCGTGCAATAAAGCCGCCCAACGCAACCAAACATCATCTGTGTTTGGACAAATGTTATCTACAACTTCAAGCGTATGGTAAAAATTGTTTTTATGTGTATGACCTTCAATTTCTTCTACCTGATTTAAAGCGGTTAATTCAGGTAAGATTAAATCTAAAAGTCCAGTTTTGTATAAAAGTAAAAATCCTGTCGAAGGTTTATCTGTTAGAAGAATTTTGTTCAATTCATCTACAATTCTTTCGCCAGAAATAATTTTAATGCGTTCTGCATTTTTTGTGATGGCGTTCAATGAATTTTCTTCAATTTCAAAATTCAATTGAGTAGCAAAACGAATCGCACGCAGCATGCGCAAAGGATCATCAGAATAGGTAATATCTGGATCCAATGGTGTTTTGATTGTTTTATTTTCTAAATCTGTTAATCCATTGAAAGGATCTAAAAGATCTCCGAAATTAGTTGAATTCAATGATAAAGCCAATGCGTTGATTGTAAAATCACGACGATTTTGATCGTCTTGTAAAGTTCCGTTTTCTACAATCGGATTTCGGCTATCGCGAGTGTACGATTCTTTTCGTGCACCAACAAATTCGATATCCGTATCTTCAAAACGAAGCATTGCTGTTCCATACGTTTTAAAAACCTGAACTTTTGGTTTGTTCGGAAGTAAATCGGAAACTTTAAGAGCCAATTCGATGCCGCTTCCAACAGCCACTACATCAATGTCTTTTTTAGAACCTCGATTTAAAAGCAAATCACGAACAAATCCTCCTATCACATAAGAGTCAACATTTAATTCCTGAGAAGCTTTCGAAATGATTTCGAAGATTTTGTTTTGTAAAGCAGTTTTATAGTTTGTTTGTATCGCCACGAATTCGCTAATTTTTGAATAAAAATACATTTCAAATTTCGATCGAAATAAAATGCATGCAAATTTACAACATAGAAAATGCCTATTATAATCTAGAGCTCACTTTTTTGAACAATTTCACATTTTGTAGCGTCGATTTTTATGAATTGAGAAAGGGTTGCCACGAATTTCACGAATTTCCACTAATTTTTCTTTCATGCAGGTCGTAATTTTTTTCTGCCATAGATTAAAAAGATTCACACAGATTTTTTTAATCTTTTTAATCCTGTAATCTGTGGCAAAAAAATAATTCGTGGAAATTCGTGTAATTCGTGGCTAAAAAAAATACAACAATAGAACAAATCAATTGCAAATAATAATTTTTAAATTTTCAATTTGTATTTTTGAAACATAGAAAAAAGCACACATGAAAATTGTTATATCTCCTGCGAAATCATTGAATTTCGAAAAAGAATTACCAACATCTCAATATACAGAGCCTTCATTCTTAAAGGAAGCAAGAGTGGTTCATAAAGTGGTTAAACAAAAAAAGCCTTTCGAATTATCAGAGCTGATGTCAATTTCAGACAAACTAGCCGATTTAAACTGGAAAAGAAATCAGGATTGGAAAACACCTTTCACACCTGAAAATGCGCGTCCGGCAGTTTATACCTTCGATGGCGATGTGTACACAGGTTTGGATGCTTATACCATTCCGTTAGAAAAATTAGATGTTCTTCAGGATAAACTTAGAATTTTATCTGGCCTTTACGGACTTTTAAAACCATTAGATTTAATGCAGGCATATCGTTTAGAAATGGGAACTAAAATGCCAGTTGGTGAATTTAAAAATCTACACGAATTCTGGAAACCAACAGTAACTAAAGCCTTAAACAAAGAATTGAAAAAAGATGAATTGTTTGTGAATTTAGCTAGTAACGAATATTTTTCTGCTGTTGATGTAAAAGCTTTAAAAGTGCCTGTGATTACTCCAGATTTCAAAGATTACAAAGACGGAAAACTAAAAATGATCAGTTTCTTTGCCAAAAAGGCGAGAGGCATGATGGTGCGTTATATTATTGACACTAATGCAGAAACTATAGAGGACTTAAAAGGTTTTAATTACGAAGGATATCAGTTTGATGCGAATCTTTCTAAAGGAAATCACTTGGTTTTTACAAGATGATTTTTTAAAGTTGCTAAGATTCTGAGATACTAAGATTCTGAGTTTTTTTAACCGCAAGGACGCAAGGTTTTCGCAAAGTTCGCAAAGTTTTTATCACAAAGCTTTACGAACTTTGCGTTTTTAAAGATTCTCAGAATTAAAATTCTTTGCGCACTTTGCGGTTAAACTAAAAAAATAAACGCCGAATTCTAAATGATGAATTCAGCGTTTCTGCGTATTATAAAATTATTATTATTAATGCATTGCGTCGGCTGCACTAATTTTGTTCTTCCCTTTTTTGATAAAGAGAATAATCGGTATGCAACATAAAAACATAATTCCTAGGTAAAGGAAAATATCCATATAAGCCATTACGGTGCTTTGCTTCATAACTGAAAGTTCTATTGCCTGATATGCTTTTTTCAAAGCAACATCCGCACTATATCCTTTTGCCATAAAGGCGTGCTGCATTCCTGCAATTCGCTGCTGCACGTCAAATTTGGCAGGGTCTAGATTATTAATTAAATCTACTCTATGTGACTGGCTGAAACGGGTAATGAAAGTAGTAATAATCGCAATACCAAAAGATCCTCCTAACTGACGCATCATTCCTGTAAAAGCTGCTCCTTCACCAATTTGTTTCCCTTTTAATGTAGAAAGAGAAAGGGTTGTAATAGGAACGAAAAGCAATCCTAAACCAATTCCTCTTAAAATTAAAGGCCAATACATATGCTCAACTCCGGTATCTGGTGTCATGCGGCTATACATCATGAAAGTGAAGAAGAAGAAAATTAAAAATCCAACTCCAACCATGTATCCCTGCGGAACACCTTTCTGAATCATGTTACCTACAAATGGCATCATAAGTGCTGTGGTGATAGATCCTGGAATCAACAACAACCCCGCATCTGTAGCGGTCCATCCTAAAATTGATTGCGTGTAAATTGGGATAATTAAAGTAGAACCATATAATCCGAAACCAAGAATGAAACACATTACAGTTCCAATTCTAAGATTCCCATCTTTTAGAACACTAAGATTTACAATCGGATACTCGTATGTAAGCTCTCTCCAAATAAAAAGAACCAACCCTAAAACAGTAACAACACTTAAGGCTACAATTGTAGAGTCATTAAACCAGTCGTCTTGCTGTCCGTGTTCTAATACGAATTGTAAAGAACCAATAAAAGCACTCAGTAAAATGATTCCCCACCAGTCAACCTGATTGGCTTTTAATTTTTCTCCATATTTCGGACTTCTAACAAAAGTTAAAGCTAAAATCGTAGCAATAATTCCCAACGGAATATTGATATAGAAAATATAAGGCCAAGAATAATTATCTACTAAATATCCTCCCAATGGCGGACCAAGAGTTGGACCAACAATTACTCCCATTCCGTAAATAGCCTGCGCCATTCCACGTTTTGCTACGGGATAACTTTCTGTAATAATCGTTTGGGCTGTTACAAGTAATGCTCCACCGCCCATACCTTGTACGAAACGGAAAGCGACTAGTTCCCAAATATTGGTGGCATTACCACACAAAAAAGAACAGACTGTAAATATTATAATGGAAGCCACAAAATAATTACGTCTTCCAAATTGCTGCGATAGCCAGCTCGTCATCGGAATTACAATAACATTCGCAATTGCGTATGCTGTAATTACCCATGCCACATCAGTCAAGGTAGCACCAAGACTTCCGCGCATGTCTGTAAGCGCTACGTTTACAATCGTCGTATCTACAATTTCCAGCAGTGCACAAAGTACTGCTGTAATCGTAATGATAACACGTCTGAAACCGTATTCTACTAAATCGTCGTCTTGTACTGCTGTTGCCATTTATTTTATTTCAAATGTACATCTACGTCAACGTTCATCCCTGGTCTTAAAAGTTTTACTTTTTCAGGATCGTTAGATTCGTCTATGGTAATTTTTACTGGTAATCTTTGAATTGTTTTTACGAAGTTTCCTGTTGCATTATCAGGAGGCAATAATGAAAAACGAGATCCTGTTGCAGGAGAGAAAGAAGATACAGTTCCTTTAAACTCATAGTTTGGATAAGCATCTACTTTTAAACTTACTTTTTGGCCCACAACCATTTTGTTCAATTGTGTTTCTTTGAAGTTAGCTACAACCCAAGCCTCATTATTGTTAATAATGTAGAATAAAGATTGTCCTGGCTGAACCAATTGTCCTGGCTGAATGTCAACTTTAGAAACTTGACCATCAATAGCAGCTGTTACTACAGTATAAGAAAGGTTTAAATGAGCCACATCCAACATTGTTTTTGCTTTTTTGATGTTTGCTGCTGCAACTTCTGTTTGTTTGTCAGAAACTTTAGATTTTGACTGAATAACCGATTTTTGGTAAGAACTAGCTCTTTGTTGTTGTTCTAAAACACGCACTTGGTTTTCAGCTTCTTCTTTTGCAGTTAATGCTTGTTCATATTGCTGTTTTGTAATTGTATGTGTTTTGTACAAGTTATTGTAACGGTTATAATCGTTTGTAAGCTGTCTCAATCTAATTTTGGCACTTTCAATAGAACCTGTTGCAGATCTCATTTGAGCATCAGAAACTGAGATGCTTGCATTTGCACTTCCGATATCTGCTTTTGCAGCTTCGTATTGTCCTTCTGCGGCTAACAATGCAGCATTAGCTTCGTCAATCTTTAATTGATAATCTCTCTTGTCGATTGTAAATAAAGTATCTCCTTTTTTTACATAATCATTATCTTTCACATAAACTTTGCTGATATATCCTGAAACTCTTGGGATAATCGGGTTCATTCTTTTCTCAATCTGAGCATCATCTGTTTCTTCGTGAGCTTGTCCGTGTAGGTATTTAGATATTCCGTAAGTTCCGCCTCCTAAAATCAGAACTGCAAGTATGATGATGAATTTTTTATTTGTTTTTTTCTTTTCCATGAGAGCTATCGATTATATTTTAGAAAGATTGAATGATTGTGATAATTGTCCTGATACTGAAAGTAATTCGTAATATTTTTGAATAATGGTTGCTTTTGCTACAGCAGTGTTAATTTTGGCGCTTAATTGTTCAACATCGGCTTCAACCAAATCATTGGTGTCAGCAAGACCGTTGTCAAATTTATCTTTTACCAATCTGTAGTTTTCGGCTGCTTGCTGAAGCGCTTCGTCATACACCACACTTTGGTTGATTGCTAAGTCATAATCTTCAATAGATTTCTGAACTTCAACTTTAATGCGGTCTGTCATGATTGCTTCAGTGTTTTTTACTTCAAGAGCTTTGCTTTCGGCTTCTTTTACATGTGCATTGTTTTTTAAGATTCCAGATAAATCATAAGATAAACCTAAACCGAAATTCATTGCATATTTTACAGTAATGATGTCTTTAAGATCCAAAGCAGTATAACCTCCAAGTAATGAAAGCGTTGGGTAATATCCAGCTTTAGCAATCTTAACATTTGCTTCAGAAGCTTTTTGCTGTAAACGGATAGCTTCAAGATCTTTTCTGTTTTCAAGAGCCAATGCGTCTGTTGAAGGCGCGCCTGTTGTTTTTAAATTGAAAAAATCATCCTCATTTACCTGTATTTTCACAGTTGGGTCTAATTTAAGCAATGTTGTCAGATAGAAATTAATGTTATTGATATTATTATTAGCTTCATCAATAGATAATTGTGTTTTTGAAACCAATAATTGTGCTTTCAATAAATCGTTTCTCGGGATAATTCCGTTTTTCTCTAATTCGATAAAATCAGTAACACGCTGCTTGGCGCTTTTTTGATTTTCGTTTAGAGCGTCTAAAGTTTTTTGTGCTTTGTATAAAGCTGTATAGTAAGTGATTACCTTTAATGCTACATCTTCTTTTGTCTTTGCAGCATTTGCAGTTTCAGCTTCATACATGCTATCATAAGCATCAATGCTGCTTTGGATTTTAAATCCGGCAAATATTGGCAAACTTAAGTTAGCCATTCCAAGCATGGCACGGTCTGGAGATGCTAAAGAAGCACTTTGACCCTGATTTGGCAAATCAATAGAAGCTTTTGTAAGACGCTGGTATTGGCCAGAAATTTTTAAATCAGGATATTGGTTATTCTTAACCGTCTGTAATTCGTATTTTTTAGTGTTTACCTTGGTATTGGCAAGCGTAACTTCGTCACTCTTTTCCCAAGCCATTTTCACGGCTTCGCCTAAGGTTAAACTTGTTTTTTCTTGTGCATCTACTGAGGATATTCCGATAAAGAAAACTCCAAAGAGCATTAATTGACTAATTTTCATAAACAAGTAGCGCTTTTATAGTTTGTTGAATGTGCTTTGTAAGATCGTTTTTAATGTAATTGTTAAACATTTCTTCGGTTTTTAAATCAAATAATTCTTCGAAGAAAGAGCGATTCATGTGAAAGTGAAAAAAGGTTCCAATAATGGTTGGAGTGATGAGTTGGATATTGACATCTTTTCTAAAAACTCCTTGGGCTTGACCTTGTTTAATAATGCTTTCAACTGATTTTAAATTTCCTTTTTTAAGTTCAGTAAAAGCTTGAAGGCTTTTTTCTCTCTTTTTATTGTAAAGTTCAAAATGTAAAACCCTGTAAATCCCTTTGTTAAGGCAAATTCTGTTGATGTAAATTTCGATTAATTTATTGACTTTTTCAAGAGGTTCTATGTCTTCTTGTAATAAGTTTTCAAGCTGTAATTTTAAATCAACGGTTTTGTGGAAAATAAGAGCTTCCAGCAGTCTTTCTTTTGACCCAAAATAATACGAGACCATGGCAATGTTAATTTTGGCCTCTTTGGAGATATCCCGTATCGATGTACCCTCAAATCCTTTCTCAGAAAAAAGCCTTTCTGCAACATTGAGAATCTGAATTTTTTTATCGTTCAATTCGATGTGTGACATGGTGTTGTTTCTAATCGGATGCAAAATTAAACACTTGTTTAATTTAAACGCTTGTTTAATTTTATTTTAACATAATATTAACATAAAGCGTTTTCGATAATTTATGTTAATTTGTTTTGGAATTAGTTAAAATAGAAAAGCTGAAATACCAAAGTATTTCAGCTTTATCAAATTTTGACGCTCTCAGATTATCTTTTGTAATTTCGATATGAGAGATAAAGAATAAAAAAACCAGCAATTAACCCAATATATAAAAGACTGCCTTCTTTCTGTTCGTATTCACTTTTATTAATTATAATTTTTCCATTTCTCTCAAGTTGAATTAGATCAATATTTATATTTTCATCTTCATTAGAATTTGCTTGATAATAGACTTTAACCTTGTCTCCAATATTTATTTTTTGCAATAAATCATTATAGTCTTTAGACATTCTATAAACCCCTAAATCTTCATCTAGATTTTTTAGAGATATAAAAAATACATCTGATTTTTGACCTTTACTTCCATAATGAATATCAATTCCTTTATCGATTATTATACTTTCAAACTGATCTTGTTTTGATAAGTCAATGTTTCTTTTTTCGTAACCTATATAAGCTAGAAAGAAAAATAATGTGGAAAATAATCCTGCAGTAATTGAGTTTATCAGCCGTTTAGTTTTCTTAGTCATGAAAGATGTATTTATCGAATCTCTCCAACAAATTCTTCAATTTTTCCGCTTCCTTTTTCACTTAAATGTTTAATGAAAGCACTTCCGATAATAGCGCCTTTTGCATATTTAGTCGCCTGATTGAAAGTTTCTTTATTCGAAATTCCAAAACCAACAATTTGAGGATTTTTTAAATTCAGATTAGCGATTCTTTCAAAATAACTTTCTTGTACATCACCAAATCCAGATTGAGATCCTGTAACACTTGCAGAACTTACCATATAAATAAATCCGTTTGAAACGCTGTCAATAAAACGAATTCTTTCGTCTGAAGTTTGAGGCGTAATCAAGAAAACATTGATCAATCCGTATTTTTCAAAAATCGCTTTGTATTCATCTGCATAAACATCAACAGGAAGATCTGGAATAATTAAACCGTCAATTCCAATTTCAGCACATTTCTGGCAAAAAGCTTCAACTCCGTATTGCAGCATCGGATTAAAATACCCCATAATAATCAACGGAATTTTTACGCTTTCGCGGATATTCTTCAGCTGATCAAAAAGAATTTGAGTTGTCATTCCGTTATGAAGCGCCTGTGTTGAACTCGCCTGAATTGTCGGTCCGTCTGCCAAAGGATCACTGAAAGGAAGCCCAATTTCGATTAAATCGACTCCGTTTTTTTCTAAATCCTGAATAATCTGCACAGTATCATTTAAGTTCGGATATCCCGCAGAAAAATAAATAGAAAGGATCTTTTTATCTTCTTGTAATTTTTGAGTTATTCTGTTCATTTTTAATTTTTTTTATACTAACAGGTTTCAAAAAACTGTTAGGTATGTTTATGTTTTGCTTTAGCCAAAGATTAAAAGTTTATTTCACGCAGATTTAAAATGATTTAAGCTGATTCAACAGATTTACAATTTATATCTGCTTTAATCTGTAGAATCTGCGTAAAAAAAAATACTTATACTAATCGGTTAATCTATGGCATTATATTTTAAAATTTTACGATTCGACTTTCCCAATCGTCACCTTGTTTTTTAATAAGTAATAATCCAGAGTCAGAGTCATTCATTTGAGCAACTAATTCGCCTTTAGTATTCCAAAAAGCACTTTGACCTGCTGAAGGCGAACCCCAAGATTCTCCGCTGAAATTAGACATCAAAACATTCATTTGATGTTTTTCAGCGTAATTTTGCAAATCTCTGTACGCATTCGGAATTCCGTTTGGCGAAAAGAAAATGCTCGCGATATAAATATCGGCATTATTTTTTGCAGCATTTTCAGGATGTTTCGGATGATCAATATCAGCACAAATCGCAAATGCAATATTTTGATCTTCAATCGTAACCATCGGATTGTTGTCAAATGAAGATTGGAAAAATTCATCTTCGCCTTCATGCAAAAACTGCTTTGTATAAATAGAAACCGAATCGTTGGGAGCAATAATAAATTGACCAATGAACAATTCATTTTTAATTAAAATCGGAGCGCCAGCAATAATGACAATATTATTGTCGGTTGCCAGATCTTTCAGATGATCTATCCTGTAATCATCTTCGGCAAAAGCCAATTCCATCGCATTTTCCCTTTCATATCCTGTAATTGACATTTCAGGAAAAGCAATTAGCTGAGCTCCATTTTGAGCTGCCAATTCAATAAGCTGATAATGATTTAATAAATTTGAAGCAATGTTTCCGCGCTTTGGTTTTGTCTGTGCCGCTGCTAAAATCATTTTTTAATTATTTATTTTCCGTATAAACCCAAGCAATTGTTCCAGATTTCAGTTTGACCTGAACTCTTCTATATGAATTAGATTCAAATAAATCGACTTTTGCTAAATCCGCATTAGAAACATTAAAAACTACACCATGAATATTTTCTTCGGTGTTTTCACTTGGTATTGCAACCACATAATCTGCCATTCCAAATTCTTCTTCAATCTGTAAACTTTTTAGTTTATAACCCAAGAGCTGATCTGGAGTTCCAACTAATACTTTTTTAAAAATCTGCATTTGAATTTGTTTCGATCTTAATGTTCCGTATGAGAATAACTTTTCCATAATTATATTTTTCTCGTTAATAGTTGCGATTAGAGATGTGCAAATTAATACTTTTATTACAATTTAAAGTAATCAATATAATTATCTAAATCTTTGTCGCCACGTCCAGAAAGACTAATTACAACAATATCACTTGGTTTAAATTTTTTCTGATCTAAAACTGCAAATGCGTGCGCACTTTCAATCGCTGGAATAATTCCTTCCAATTTTGTAAGCTGTAAACCTGCATTCATAGCATCATCATCGGTTACAGAGAAAAATTCGCCGCGTCCTGTTTGTGCCAGATGTGCGTGCAAAGGTCCAACTCCTGGATAATCTAAACCTGCTGAAATAGAATAAGGTTCTGTAATTTGTCCGTCTGGTGTTTGCATTAAAAGCGTTTTACAGCCATGGATAACACCAACTTTTCCTAATTTGCTTGTTGCTGCGCTATGACCGCTGTCAACGCCTTTTCCAGCGGCTTCAACCGCAATAATTCCAACTTCTGGCTCGTGCAAAAAGTGATAGTAAGTTCCTGCGGCATTACTTCCTCCGCCAATACAAGCAACTACATAATCAGGATTTTCGCGTCCTTCTTTTTCTTTCAATTGCCATTTGATTTCTTCTGAAATAATGCTTTGAAAACGCGTCACCATGTCTGGATAAGGATGCGGACCAATTGCAGATCCGATAATATAATGTGTATCTACAGGATTATTGATCCAATCGCGGATCGCCTCGTTTGTTGCATCTTTTAAAGTTCTTGAACCTGAAAGTGCCGGACGAACTTCTGCGCCTAACATTTTCATACGCGCAACGTTTGGTGCCTGACGAGCAATGTCGATTTCACCCATATAAACGATGCATTCAATTCCCATTAATGCGCAAACCGTTGCTGTTGCCACACCATGCTGTCCAGCTCCAGTTTCGGCAATAATTCTTTTTTTACCTAGACGTTTTGCTAATAAAATCTGACCAATCGTGTTATTTACTTTGTGTGCTCCGGTATGGTTTAAGTCTTCTCTTTTTAGATAAACTTTGGTATTGTATTTTTCAGATAAACGTTTTGCAAAATACAACGGACTAGGACGCCCAATGTAATCTTTCAGTAATTGATTGAACTCTGCTTTAAAATCAGGTTCATCCATTATACTTAAATACTTTTGGCGTAATTCTTCTACATTCGGATAAAGCATTTCAGGAATATAGGCTCCTCCAAATTCTCCGTAATATCCTTTTTCGTTGACGTTAAAACTCATTTTTTTAAAGTTTAAATGTTTACAATTTCAAATTTGCGTTTGAAATTACTTAATAGATTTTTATTTTTTAGCCCTGGTTCGATTTCAAATTTGCTGTTTACGTCTACCGCATAAATTGGCAATTTGGTTTTTGAAATTTCTTCAATGGCTTTTAATTCGTTCATTCCGATGCCTCCGCTTAAAAAGAAAGGCTTTTTCGAATTATATTTTTTTAAGATGCTCCAGTCGAAAGTTGTTCCGTTTCCGCCAGGCAATTTTCCTTTTGTGTCAAACAAAAAATAATCGCAGACATTTTCAAAAGGTTTAATGATTTCGAAATCAAAATTTTCATCTGCAGAAAATACTTTTATGATTTCAATTTTCTTTGGCAATTGATTTTTTAATTCTGATAAAAATTCAACGGATTCGTGTCCGTGAAGCTGAACGGCTTGTAAATTGTATTTTGCAACTTTCTCCAAAATTTCTTCTTGGCTCTGATCGACAAAAACGCCCACTTTTTTAATCGTTTTTATTAATTCGGGAACATTCCCGTTGCAATATCTAGCGGATTTTTCCCAGAAAATAAATCCCATATAATCGGGTAGGAGCGATCCTACTTCGAGAATGTTTTCGGGATATTTCATGCCGCATATTTTGAGTTTCATTTCGTTGTGTTTTTTTACCGCAAAGTGCGCTAAGATTTTTTTATTTTGATTCAGCCTAAAAAACGCAAAGTTCGCAAAGATTTTCCGCCACGAATTACACTAATTTACACTAATTAAATTTGTGCTAATTTGTGGCAAACTAAAATTTAAAGCTGTTTAATAAATTCTGTTGCCGCCTCGCCTGCGTTTTCTGTTTTCATGAAGTTTTCTCCAATTAAGAAACCTTTGTAGCCGTAAGGTTTTAGTTCTTGAATGGCTTCAATTGATGAAATTCCGCTTTCTGATACTTTTACAAAATCATTCGGAATTTGTGATGCTAATTCTTTACTGAAATCAAGACTCACTTCAAATGTTTTTAAGTTTCTGTTATTCACACCAATCATATCTAAAGTCGGCATAATTGATTTTTCTAGTTCTTCTTGATTGTGAACTTCCAATAAAACTTCTAAACCTAAATTTTTAGCGAATTCAGATAAAGATTTAATTTCTTCGCGGGTTAAAACTGCCGCGATTAATAAAATTAAATCGGCGCCATGTGCTTTTGCTTCTAAAATCTGGTATTCGTCTACAATAAATTCTTTTCGCAATAGCGGAATATTTACTGATGCTCTTGCTAAAAGTAAATCGTCAAGAGAACCACCGAAATATTTTCCGTCGGTTAAAACTGAAATGCCACAAGCACCAGCATTTTCGTAACCTTTTACTACTTCTTCAACAGTAAAATTATTGTTGATGATTGATTTTGAAGGAGAACGGCGTTTGTGTTCAGCAATAATTCCAGAATTACTTTCTTTCAATTTCTGACTAAGAGAAATAGTCTGTTTTCCAAAAAATACAGAAGCTTCCAATTGAGAAACCGGAATAATCGATTTCTTTAGAACAACTTCTCGTTTTTTGTCTATTATTATTTTATCTAAAATGTTCATTGTCTTGATTTGTTTCAAGTTTCAAGTCTTTTTTAGTTTCACGTTCCAACAACTTGAAACATGAAACATGAAACATGAAACTAATTTTTACTTAATTCTTGTAATTTTTTCAATGCTTGATGTCCTTTTCCAGACAATAGACTTTCTTTTGCTAATTCAAAACCTTCTTTTGGAGAACATTTTGTAACTGTTGCAATTGCCATTGCAGCGTTGGCACAAACCACATTATTCTGTGCCTCAGTCCCTTTTCCTGAAATAATGTTGGTAAAGATTTCTGCTGATTCTTCGATAGTTTTTCCACCTTCAATTTCAGTTTGAGATAAAAGATGAACACCAAAATCTTCTGGATTTAACATTCCTTCCATGTGGTTAGAAATTGTTTTTGTCGGCCCTGTTAAGGAAATCTCATCATATCCGTCAAGCGAATGCAGGATGGTAAAATTCACATCGGTATTTTGATATAGATAAGCGTACATTCTAGCTAATTCTAAGTTGAAAACGCCAACCAATTGATTTTGTGGGAATGATGGATTTACCATTGGTCCCAACATATTAAAGAAGGTTTTTACAGCCAGTTCTTTTCTGATTGGACCAACATTTTTCATTGCTGGGTGAAATAGGGGAGCATGTAAAACGCAAACTCCAGCTTTGTCAATACATTTCTCTAAAAATTCAGGATCGTTGCTGAATTTAATTCCCATTTTTTCCATCACGTTGCTTGACCCAGAAATAGAAGAAACGCCGTAATTTCCATGTTTTGCAATCTTTATTCCAGCTCCAGCCGATACAAAAGAAGCTAAAGTTGAAATATTGAAAGTGTCTTTTCCGTCACCTCCTGTTCCGCATAAATCGATGGTATTGTAGGCTGATAAATCAACACGAATGCATAAATCTAGTAAAGCTTCGCGAAATCCCGAAAGTTCTTCGATTGTAATGCTTCGCATCATAAAAACAGTCAAAAAAGCCGAAATCTGACTTGGATTATATTGACCGCTTGAAATATTAATCAATACGTTTTTTGCTTCTTCTTTAGAAAGCACTTCGTGGTTGATTAATTTGTTTAATATAGTTTTCATTGTTTTTTAAGATTCTAAGTTGCTGAGATGCTAAGGTTCTGAGTTTTTACTGTGACTGTAAACTGTGACTGAACACTGAATACTAACTGTTAATCCAATTCTCTAAAATCCTTTTTCCGTTTGGCGTTAAAACGCTTTCAGGGTGGAATTGAACGCCTCTTACATCATAATTTTTGTGTCTTAATGACATAATTTGTCCGTTTTCGTCTACCGAAGTCGCTTCTAAATCTTCAGGTAAATTACTGTCTACAACCCATGAATGGTATCTTCCTACTTCAAATTCGTTTCCTAAACCTTCAAATAAAATTTCGTCTGAAACTACTGTTTTTACATTTGTTGCAACGCCATGATATACTTTATCAAGGTTTGAAAGTGTTCCGCCAAAAACTTCACCAATTGCTTGTTGTCCTAAACAAACTCCAAGAATACTTTTTGTTGGACTGTATTTTTCGATTACGGCTTTTAATAAACCTGCTTCATCTGGAATTCCAGGCCCTGGAGAAAGTAAAATTTTCTCAAAAGATGCAATTTCATCAATATCAAATTCGTCGTTTCTGTAAACGGTAACTTCGCAGTTTAAATCTTCTAAACAGTGCACTAAATTGTAAGTGAAACTATCGTAATTGTCTATAACTAAAATCTTTTTCATTTTTTTTAAGGTGCTAAGTTGCTAAGTTTCTGAGTTACTAAGTTTTTTTGCTGAAAACTGAGACTGAGACTGGCAACCAAATTTTTTATTTCTCTCGAACGTATTTTTCAATAATAATATGATCTACGCCTAATTTTTCTACTTTTTCTATTCCTTTTTGAATTAAGGTGTCGTTTTGAACTTTCACCACAAATTCAAATTTGTTGCCTTCCCAATCGCGGTTGTTGAAAAACTCTAAATGTTCTGTGTAAATACTGTCTTTCAAAGTATATTTTCCGCCTCCGCCAAAGAACAATGCTACTGTTGAATCTTTTCCGTGTTTTAAATCATGATTAAAAAAAGCAAAATGTGTATCGTTAATAATTTTAATCATTTTTGTTTTTGGATTGAAAGTTGAAAAAGTAGAATCTTTCTCAGTTGTTTCGGCTGATATAAGACGCCAGGTTCCTTCAATCGGATTTTGCTTTTTTTCTGAATTGCAAGAAGTCATGGCAATGATTAAAACTAAAATTGATACTGCTTTTTTCATAGTTTGTGGTTTTTATGGTTTGTTTTTTTTAATTGTTTAAGGTTTCAAGTTCTGAGACTGATCCCGATAGTTATCGGGAGAGAGAACACTAAATATTTTCTGCCATTTCTAGCGCTGTATTTAATGCTCTTAATTTATTGTAAACTTCCTGCATTTCGCTTTCTTCATCAGAACTTGCTACAATTCCAGCTCCTGCCTGACAGTGCAACTGATGATTTTTAGAAAGGAAAGTTCGAATCATAATCGCGTGATTAAAGTTTCCGTCAAAGTCCATAACACCGATTGCACCTCCGTAGAAGTTACGGTTTGTTTTCTCGCATTCTTCTATTAATTGCATTGCTCTGTGTTTTGGAGCACCGCTCAAAGTTCCTGCTGGAAAAGTATCCGCTACGACTTGCATCGTTGTCGCTTTATCATGTAAATGTCCTGTAACTTTCGAAACCAAGTGAATTACGTGAGAGAAAAACTGAACCTCTCTGTATTTTTCTACATTTACATCGTGTCCATTTCGGCTTAAATCATTTCTTGCCAAATCTACTAGCATAACATGTTCGCTGTTTTCTTTTTTATCTTCAGAAAGTTCTTTTGCTAAAAGTGCATCACGTTCGTCGTTTCCTGTTCTTTTGAAAGTTCCAGCAATTGGGTGAATTTCAGCTTTTCTGTTCTTTACAATAATTTGAGCTTCTGGCGAAGAACCGAATATTTTGAAATCGCCATAATCAAAGAAGAATAAATATGGAGAAGGGTTGATGCTTCTTAAAGCTCTATACACATTAAATTCGTCTCCTTTAAAACCTTGTGTAAATCGGCGAGAAAGAACCAATTGGAAAACATCGCCGCGGTAACAGTGTTTTTTGGCTAAAGCTACATTTGCTTTAAATTCCTCGTCGGTTAGGTTAGAAAAACCTTCGCCTTCTTTTGTGAATTTATAAGAAGCAATATTTCTTGATTGCAGTAATTGCTCGATTTCTGCAATATTATTTTTCTTGTCAACGCTGTGGCAGAAAATATATGCTTCATTTTTGAAATGGTTAATTGCAATAATATTTTGGTAAACTGCATAAAAAACATCTGGAATAGAAGTCGCATTGTCTTTTTTTGCAATTGAAACTTTTTCGAAGTAACGAACGGCATCATAAGAAATATATCCGAATAAACCATTATTGATAAATTTAAAATCGTTTTTTTCTGATTTAAACTGACTTGAAAATTCCTGAATTACCTGTGGAATATTTGTCGAAGCATCGATGGCAATTTTTTCTGAAGTTCCGTCAGGAAAAGTTTTAGAGATAACTTCATTTTCGATTTTTATAGTAGCAATAGGATTACAGCAGATGTACGAGAAACTGTTGTCATTTCCGTGATAATCACTACTTTCCAATAACAGGCTATTTGGGAATTTATCTCTGATTTTGAAATAAATGCTCACTGGCGTAACCGTATCTGCCAGAATTTGTTTGTAATGTGTATTAAGAATAAAAGGTTTCAAAATATATAGTTTTTATGTGTTGTTAATTTATTTCGGTTTTGATCAAAAAAAAAAAGGCTTGTCGTGATGACAAGCCCTTTATATTTTTATATTTCTTACAATACCATAGGAAGCTTCGTTCACGACGTCTGACGTAAATTGCTCCACCACCAAGTATTGTTTAAAATTGTTCTCATTTCTTTATTTTGATGTGACAAAGATATAAATGTAATTTTAATTAGAGGACATAAAATTTGAAAAAAATCTTTTCGAATTTGTAAAATTTGTTAAATTTTGATTCGGAATACTTTTATAACTCGTTAATTTCCACTTGCTATCGTGTTATTTACGTTTAATCTAAAATCTGGATTTCCTTTGATGTTTGGTATTGCAAATAACTCGTTAAGTTTCATTTTTGTGTATTCTATTCCGTAAGCTGGATTGCCATAATAGCTTTTTATACCTGGAATATTGCTCCCAGATTCACTTTCAATTTCGCCTGTACAATTGTTTGCCACAACGTTTTTGAAACTAATTTTAGACAAATTAGCTTCACCGTTTCCAATATTTCCTTCCAATAAAATAAAAGGAGCAAAACCTGAAACCACACTATTCGTTAAGTTGAAAAATGTATTTTCTTTGATGTAAGCAGATTCTCTAACCAAACCTTGGTTATTTTCTTCTAAATTAACCAACGTAATGTTGCTTGCATTGATTTTAGTCATCTTTTTGGTCATGTCTGTAGAAGCAACTTTTTCATATGAATCTACCTCAAAACATCTTGAACCTGAAATATCTGAAGAAAACGGATGGCGAATTGCAATACTGTTTGAGATATTAATTTGAGCTCCTTGCGTAAAATCAAAATCATCATCGGTTGTTCTGTACGAAATTAAATTGCTCAGATTCAAATCGCCACCATAACATTCAAAAGAATCGTCATTTGAATAACTGATTTGAACATGGCTGATGGCTGTTTTTCTCCCAACTCCAGCAAGAGAAAGACCATTTAATTCTTTAGAGGCACTTAATTTTCTTCCAGCATATTCAATTCTCACATATTTCATAACTCCTGAATTGTCTTCTGAATCTTGTCCTCCGTAATGATTTAAAGTTGGATCTAAATCGAAAGGTAAAGTGTGAATTCCTCCTAAAGAGTTTATTGGAGCTTTTCCTAAAATGATAATTCCGCCCCAGTCACCAGGTTTTCTGTTGTTTATTTCATTTTCAGACGTAAAAACAATTGGATCTGTTTCTAGTCCTTCAGCTACAATTTTTGATCCGTTAGTAATTACTAGAGTTCCGCAAGTTTTATCATCGCCTCTGATAACAGTTCCGGGCTCGATAGTCAGAGTCGCATTATTTGTAACATACACAACTCCAACTAAATGATAAATATTACGCTTTACTAATCGAGTGTCTTTATCGATTGTTCCAGCAATTATATTGGTTGCTTCTCCATAGTCGTTACCTGCAGGTTTAAAGCTTGTCCAGTTAGTCATCCAGTTTGAAGAACCAATGATTCCTTTTGGCTGTTGTTGTGCTTGTGTGAAAAAGCTGACAATGAAGGTCATACATGCGATATGTAATTTTGTTTTCATAACTATGATTTTAACTTCTAGTTTTTGACTTTTTTAATAGTCCCAAAATTAGAAGCCGTATGTTAATCAAAGTCCTGATACTTATTACGAAAGAGTTACTATATTATTAAGAATGTTAAGTTTTTGAAAAGCTATAAAAGAATAAACCCCAACAGTTTTGTACTGCTGGGGTTTATTGTATTTCTGAATTAGTAAGCTTGAAATATTAGAATTTTAAAGCTACAGCCAATTCAAATTCGTCGTTGATAGTTTTATCTCCTAAACCGTCGAAGAAGCTACCTGAACCATATTTAATGTCATATTTAGTTCTGTCAACTTTGAAAGCAGTTGTAGCAGTGTTTCCTTTTACAGTGATATCAAAAGTTACAGGTTTAGTAATTCCTTTGATAGTTAAGTCTGCAGTTACAGTATAAACGTCAGCAGATTTTGCACCGATAGTTTTGAAAACTAATTTTGAAGTTGGGAATTTGTCAGTTCCGAAGAAATCGTCAGCTTTTAAGTGACCGTTTAATTTTCCTTGGTATTCTCCAGTTAAATCTGTAGCAGTTAATGAAGTCATGTCAACTGTAAAGTTACCACCAGCTAATTTTTTTCCTTTGAAAACAAGAGCTCCTTCTTTGAAGTTTACAGTTCCAGAGTGCTCTCCAGTTACTTTTTTACCTACCCATTTAATAGTAGATGCTTTTACGTCGATTTTTTTAGTTTGAGCGTTTACTGAGATTCCAGCTGCTGCTACGAATAATGCTATTGCAATAGTTTTTAATTTTTTCATGTTTTTAAAATTAAATTTGAATTTGATTAATAATAATTATATAGTGATAAATAATTCCTCGTGTGATTTTCTAACTTTTTTCTGGTGCTGAGATTTGTCATCATCATGTCTGTAACCTACAGTTGCAATAACAGAAGCGTTTAAACCTAATTTATCGAAACCTAGGATTTCATTAAATTGAGCCGCATTGAAACCTTCCATTGGAGTTGCATCAATTTTTAATTCAGCAGCCGCGTTTAATAAGTTTCCTAAAGCTAAATAGGTTTGTTTTGCGGTCCAGATATGTTTTGCATCTTCAGATAAATTTGCGATTACATTTTTCATCATATCGCTGAATCCACCTAAAGCTTCTGTAGGAACGCCTCTCACTTCGCTGATATTGCTGATATATTTGTCAACAGAACCTGCATCAAGGTTTAAGTCGTTTGCAAAAATGAATAGGTGAGAAGCATCTGTAATTTGAGTTTGCCCCCAAGCAGCGCCTTTTAATTTTTCTCTTAATTCTGGATTTTCAACAATAACTACTTTGTAAGGTTGTAATCCGTATGACGATGCACTTAATCTAACCGCTTCTTTTAATGTATTAAAATCAGCATCAGATATCTTTTTTGAAGCATCAAATTGTTTAGTTGCGTATCTCCAATTTTGATTTTCTAAGAAATTGCTCATAGTTTTTATTATTTTATTTGTTGGTTCTATATTTTTCTAATAATTGATTTAGGAAAACTAATTCTTCAGGTTTTAAATTATTTGCAAACATTTGTTCGTGTTCATCAACTTTCGGATCTAACTCTTTTAAAACACCCAATCCTTTTTGTGTAATGGAAACTTCAATTTTTCTTCGATTATCCGGACAAACATTTCTCGTAACAAAATCCTTTAATAATAATTTGTCTACCAATCGTGTTGTGTTGCTTGTTTTAGCAAGCATTCGTTCTTGTATCACGCACATATTAGCAGGTTTCCCTTTTTGTCCTCTTAATATACGTAACACATTGTACTGTTCTCCAGATAAATCATACGGTTTCAGCAACTCGTTGAAATGATCCTGAACCACATTCTGCGTGTACATGATATTCAGAATAACTTTTTTCGCATTATCCATCTTAACCGTACTCTTTATAACCTCTTCAATTGTCATAGTCGTAAGTGTATAATTTGTATATACAAATGTATAACTTTTAATAGTTGTATATACAAGTGTTGTGTTAATTTTTTGTTAATACAAGAAAAGCAGGTTTTTCAAGGAACTAAAGAGAATGTTTTTTAGATGATAAAATTAAAATAATTTTTATTGTAAAGGTTTGATATTTTGTGAATTAATGGTTTTTTAATGTCGAATGAAATTTTGTGTATAAAATATTTCTCAACCTATTTTTGTAAGATGTGTTTAAGCCGAAAGATTCTCAGAATCAACGAAATTTTAGTGATTTATCGGAATTCAGACAAAAGAAAACCCTTCGCAATTTGTCTAAAATTGGAAATTTCTGAGTGTATCCACGCTTCATTATGATTTAATTCTTTGGCGAGTACTCGTGCGGTTTTCTCCGAAACTTCAATTGCAGCTCTGGCATCTAAAAATAATAAACGAACTCTTCTGGCTAAAATATCGTCTACAGTTCGTGCCATTTCATAACGGATTGCCCAAACTACTTCTGCCATTGTAAATTCATGATTAGGGTGCAGTTTTTCTTTTAATTCGGGTTCGCTTTCCTGTAATTCAATTATTTTTGAAATATCAGTACCATATATATAAAGGTGATTTTCTCTGTCTGCAGCATTCGTTGGCTGATTTCCATGAATAGAAAGATGCTCTGTACGGCATTCGTTAGGTTGCAATTTGCCAGTCTTAATGGCTTTATCAATAATGTCCTCAGCAATTTTTCTGTAGGTTGTCCATTTTCCTCCCGTAATAGTAATAAGACCTGTTTCAGAAACTATAATTTTATGGCTTCTAGAAACTTCTTTGGTGCTTTTGCCTTCTTCTTTCGGTGCAGCCAACGGACGTAATCCCGCAAAAACAGATAATACATCTTTTCTTTCAGGTTTTTTTGCCAAGAATCTTTGTGCGGTTTCCAAAACAAATTGAATTTCGCTTTCTAAAGCAATAGGTTCTAAACTTTGTTTTTTAATTAAAGTATCGGTGGTTCCAACCACAATTCGGTTATGCCATGGAACAGCGAATAAAACTCTTCCGTCTTTTGTTTTTGGAATCATTAAAGCATTTTCGCCTGGCAAAAAGGATTTATCAAGAACCAAATGAATTCCCTGACTTGGAACAATGTATTTTTTATATACCGTATCATTTAACTTCATGATGGCGTTTGTAAAAACTCCCGTTGCATTTATTACAGCAGAACCTTTTATTTCATATTTAATTCCACTTTCCTGATCTTGAACCTGAACGCCAATAATTTTATTTGTTTCGTCTTTCAATAAATTGGTAACCTTTATATAATTTAAAAGACAAGCTCCGTTTTCTACAGCTGTTTGAGCAAGATTAATAGCCAGACGAGAATCATCAAATTGGCCATCATGATAAATAACGCCATTGACCAAACCTTTTTCCTCTACGTTTGGAAGCATTTCTATAGTTTTCTTTTTTGAAAGATATTTAGAACTTCCTAAACTTAAAAAGCCTGACAATAAATCATAAATTTTTAATCCGATTGTATAAAAATAACCGCTCAATAAATGATAATTCGGAATTACAAACGATTGGTTTTTCACTAAATGAGCTGCGTTTTGCGCTAATAAGCCTCGTTCTTTTAATGCTTCTCTAACTAAATGCACATCTCCTTGAGCTAAATAACGTACACCGCCATGAACCAATTTGGTGCTTCTGCTAGAAGTTCCTTTTGCAAAATCTACAGCTTCAAATAAAATGGTTTTATAACCGCGACTTGCTGCATCAACTGCCGTCCCGAGACCGCTTGCACCTCCGCCAATTATTATTACGTCCCATTTTTCGGTATTGTGTAGTTTGGTTAATTGCTCGGAGCGGTTCATATATGTATGGGACTTTTTGTTTAAAGCAAACTTAACGAAATGAAATTAAAAATTGATGAAGAAAAAAATTATGGTTTTATTTGTTTCAGGTTCCAAGTTTCAAGTTTGATATGCTAGATCTAAAAAAAATAACCCGACAGATTTTTAAAATGTCGGGTTATCAATTTTACGGATTGTATATTTATATCAATCGTTTTTCAAATGCTTTTCTTGCAGAGCCTCTAAAATAGACTTCTCCGCAGTAAGTATATTTTAATCGGTCTAAAATTTTCAACATCGGGGTATTATCGAAGTTGGTGTCAACTTTTATGCTGTAAATATTATTTTCGACAGACAAACCTTCAATGCTTTGGAATAATTTTGTTGCAATGCCTTTTCCTTTTGCCAATTTTGAAACGGCTACACGATGCACAACAGTGTAATCGCCATCGGTAAGCCATTTGCCTTCGATATTTTCGTAAGCTGGCTCTTTGTCAAAAATAATAGCTGCATAAGCCAAAATCGATTCGTCTTCAGTAAAAACATAACCGTAACCATTTTCGATATCGCTTTTAATGGAAAGTTCGTTCGGATATCCATCCTGCCATTGTGTACTTCCGTCTAATCTTCTTTGTTCGATGGCATCTTGCAGGATTTCCCAGATTTGAGGTATTTCTGAAAGATTCGCTTTTCTAAGAGATAGCTTTTCTGTTGTATTCATTTTTTAATGAGGTAATTTCTCTTTAATCAAACCATAAACCCAAGTTCCAGCAATGGCACTAACCAAAGTAACCACAATTACAGTTGCTCCTGTGCCAATTTGCGCAAAAAGCGGACCCGGACAAGCTCCAGTAATGGCCCATCCAAAACCAAATAATAATCCGCCATAGATTTGGCCTTTATTGAAAGTTTTTGGCTGAATTTCGATTTTTTCTCCATCAAGAGTTTTAATATTGAATTTTTTAATCAATTGAACAGAAATTAATCCAACTGCGACAGCGCATCCAATTACGCCATACATGTGAAATGATTCCAAATTGAACATTTCCTGAATACGAAACCAGCTGATGATTTCAGCTTTTACGAATACAATTCCGAAAAAGATTCCAACTATTAAGTATTTAAGGTTCGCTAATGCCGTTTCTTTTTTCTGGCTTGCGTTGATTCCTTCGCCGTCTATATTTTTATTTTCTAAACTCATTTTTGAAATTTTAAAGTGAAAGAATATAAGGTAAAATCAAAAGTGCCATTACAAAGCCACCAATCATAAAACAGATTGTCGCTACCAATGATGGCCATTGCAAGTTTGATAATCCCATAATTGCGTGTCCGCTTGTACACCCTCCAGCGTAACGAGTTCCAAAACCTACTAAGAATCCACCTACTACAATCATAATGAATCCGCGAAGAGTTAATAAACTTTCCCAAGAAAATAATTGTGCAGGAACCAAACCGCTATGATCTGTGATTCCGTAAGTGGCTAATTTCTCTGATAATTCAGGAGCAATTTCCACTGGATTTGGATTCGATAAAAAATGAGCAGCAATAAAACCTCCGAAAAATATTCCAAGAACAAAGAATAGATTCCAGCTTTCTTTTTTCCAGTCGTATTTAAAAAATGAAATATTTGCAGGAATACAAGCCGCACAAATATGACGAAGCGAAGAACTAATCCCGAAAGATTTATTTCCGATAATTAATAAAATTGGAACTGTTAATCCAATTAGTGGACCTGCAATGTACCAAGGCCATGGTTCTTTAATAATTTCTAACATGTTTTTTAAGGTTCTAAGTTGCTAAGATTCTAAGTTACTAAGGTTAAAATCTTTGTTGTTTTTAGGTTTGAGATATTAAATTAAGGCTAAAATCTTAGAACCTTAGAATCTTAGTATCTCAGTATCTTTAACTATTTTAATACTTTACTCTGACAAACAAAATCTGATTTTGGGACATTAGTTTTTGAAATCGCTCCGAAACCGCCTTCAATTTCAGAAAAATTTCTGAAACCTCTTGCTTGAAGGATAGAAGCGGCAATCATACTTCTGTAACCTCCAGCGCAATGCAAATAAAAATGCTCATTCGGATTAATATCTTTTACCCAATCATTAATATAAGCCAAAGGTTTGCTGTAAGCGTCATCTATATGTTCTGCGGCGTATTCTGTTTCTTTACGGATATCAACCACTTTATCATCTCCGAATTTAAATTCGTTGGCAAATTGCTCAGCAGTGATTCTGTTTACAGTATCAATTTCGAAACCTGCGTTTTGCCAAGCTTCAAAACCGCCTTCCAAATGTCCGATAATCGTATCAAAACCAACACGGCTTAAACGCGTTACAGTTTCTTCCTCCATTCCAGTTGCAGTAACCAATATAATTGGCTGTTTTACGTCTGCAATTAAAGTTCCAACCCATGGAGCGAAATCACCGTTGATTCCAATATTGATAGACTGCGGAATAAATCCTTTACTAAAATCGGCAGCACTTCTTGTATCTAGAATTAAAGCGCCAGTTTCTTCTGCTACGGCTTCAAAATCTTTTACGTTTATAGCTCTCATTCCGTTGTGTAAAACAGTTTCAAAGCTTTCATAACCACCTTTGTTCATTGCGACGTTCATGCTAAAATAAGCAGGAGGAGGCAATAATCCATCAGTAACTTCTTTGATAAATTCTTCTTCGGTCATGTTAGCACGTAAAGCGTAATTGGTAGCTTTTTGATTTCCGATTGTCGAAACGGTTTCTTTGCTCATGTTTTTTCCGCAAGCACTTCCAGCACCATGCGCAGGATATACAATTACGTCATCAGCAAGCGTCATGATTTTATCTCTTAACGAATGAAATAAAATTCCAGCTAACTGGTCTTGTGTCATTCCGGCTGCTTTTTGAGCTAAATCTGGACGTCCAACATCTCCAATGAATAAAGTGTCTCCCGAGAAAATGGCGTGATCTTTTCCGTTTTCATCAATCAGTAAAAAAGTAGAGCTTTCCATAGTATGACCAGGAGTGTGCAACACTTTAATAGTTACTTTTCCGATTTTAAATTCTTGTCCGTCTTTTGCAGAAATGCAGTCAAATTCGCAGGCAGCATTTGGTCCGTAAACAATTGGCGCCCCTGTTTCTTTGCTTAAATCTACGTGTCCAGAAACGAAATCGGCGTGAAAATGCGTTTCAAAAATATATTTCAGTTTCACTCCATCGCGCTCTAAACGATCCAGATAAGGCTGAATTTCTCTAAGCGGATCAATAATGGCCGCTTCGCCATTTGAAGTAATATAGTATGCACCTTGAGCAAGGCATCCGGTGTAAATTTGTTCTATTTTCATGATTCAGTAATAAAAATAATGAAGACAAAGGTAGTCTTGTTTTTTAAAAAAATAGGTGACTAATGTTACAGAAATTAGGTTTTTGTGTAAAAAAATGTGGTGTTTGACATATTCAGTTGAGATAAATTAAATTTAAAGTGGAGCAATTACGCTTTAAGCTCTAATTTTGCATATGACGAATGTCATTTCAAAACAAAAAAGAAAATGAAGACACAAGACTTATTGGATCAGATTGCTTTTATAAAAGAAATTGATAAAGTAAAATACATTCAGCGCAAGACCAAATTATTCAACAGCGACAGATGCGAGAATGATGCAGAACACAGCTGGCATCTGGCTTTGATGGCAATTGTTTTGGCAGAACATTCAAATGAACCGATTGATGTTTTGAAAGTCGTAAAAATGGTTTTGATTCATGATATTGTAGAAATAGATGCTGGCGATGTTTTTATTTACGATACCGTAAAAAATCATTCGAACACAGATGAAGAACGGTTGGCCGCAAATAGAATCTTTGGTTTGCTTCCAAAAAAACAGGCTGAAGAGTTAATTTCCATTTGGGAAGAATTTGAAGCAGGAGAAACCAACGAAGCTAAATTTGCAAAATCTATGGACAGACTTGAACCATTATTGCAGAACACATCTAACAACGGCGGAACTTGGAAAGAGTTCGGAGTGAAATATGATAAAGTTTACGAAAAGAAAAGTGTCATTAAAGAAGGTTCAAAATCGATATGGAATTACGCTGAAGGCTTGATTAATGAAAGTGTTGAAAAGGGAATTTTGGAAAAATAATCAATAATAACCGCGTAATCAAAATCAAACATAGCCTGCGGTTTCAACCGCAGGGACACAATGCAAACCACGGGCTATGTTTTTGATCATGTAAATCTATACGCAATCTTGTCATTTCGACCGAAGGGAGAAATCTTCATAAGAAGCTCGACAAAGAAAGGCTTCTCGTTGCGGAGTTACTTGCGGAGATTTGCTTCGCCTATTCGCTATCGCTCGAGTCTCCTTCGTCGAAATGACAAAACAGTTCGCAAAAAATATATACGAAGAAACTTTGTCAAAGTTGTAATAACAAGTGTCATTTCTACCCTTTAAATTGTTGAAAAGTTTAACAAATATCGAGTGATAAACTTTTTTTAAAGGGCGTTAATTCGGGTTCTAATGGTTAAATTTGTGGAACTTCATAAACAAATTACCATTATGGAAGAAATGCTCTTTTATGATCGAATGCAATTTGCCTTCACCATTACTTTTCATTATCTCTTTCCACAACTTACAATGGGCCTTTCGCTCGTCATTGTTTACTTCAAGTGGAAATATCTCAAAACTCAAGACGAACAATACAATCACGCCACCCATTTCTGGATGAAAATCTTCGCCCTCAATTTTGCAATGGGTGTTGTGACGGGAATTCCGATGGAGTTTCAATTTGGAACCAATTGGGCAAAATTCTCTGAATTGACAGGAGGAATCATCGGTCAGACATTGGCAATGGAAGGAATGTTCTCTTTCTTTCTCGAATCTTCTTTTCTTGGATTATTTTTATTTGGAGAAAAACTTCTCGGACATAAATGGCATTTTGTAACGGGACTGCTAATTTGTATTGGTTCATGGGCCAGCGGATTCTTAATCATTGCCACACATTCTTGGATGCAAAACCCTGTTGGTTATGAAATTTTGGAAAACGGAAAATTTGTATTGAATAATTTTCAAGCTTTATTCTTAAATCCTTGGCTTTGGCCTTCTTTTCTGCACAACCAAGCGGCTTCATTGGTGACAAGTTCTTTTGTCGTTGCCGGAATTGGAGCTTTCTATATTTTAAGTAATAAAAATGTTTCTTTCGGGAAATTGTTCTTGAAAACAGGAGTAATCTTCGGATTGATTTCGAGCATTATTGTGGCGGTTCCAACGGGAGATTTAGCTGCTAAAAATGTGGTGAAATATCAACCCGTGACTTTTGCTGCAATGGAAGGGATTTTTCATACCGAGAAAAAAGGTTCAGAAATTGTCTTAATCGGACAGCCAGACGTAAAAGATAAAAAACTCGATAATAAAATTGCCGTTCCAAATATTCTGAGTTTCCTGACTTATGGAAATTGGGATCAGGAAATAAAAGGTTTAGATCAGTTTGAAGAAGATCTGCATCCAACTAATATTTCGGGATTGTATTATGCCTATCATATTATGGTTGGTCTTGGAACTGTGTTTATTGGATTAATGGTGCTTTCACTTTTTCAATTAATAAGAGGAAAACTATTTGGAACCAAATGGCTTTTATGGTCTTTGATGTTTATGATGCCATTTCCATATATTGCCAATACCACAGGCTGGTATACGGCCGAATTAGGAAGGCAGCCTTGGCTGGTTTATAATTTAATGCGAACAGCATCTGGAGCTTCGCCGACGGTTTCTTCAGGAAACACCTTGTTTACATTGCTTGGTTTTATCGGTTTATACCTTTTACTGGGAATGCTGTTTTTGCTTTTGATTGGAAAAATTATCAATAAAGGGCCGCGTCATGTGGAACTTTCAACAGAAAAAATATAAGTATGGAATTTTTTTGGTACGTAGTTTTAATGGGAATTTTGGCTGTTTATCTCGTTTTAGACGGCTATGATTTTGGTGCAGGAATTATTCATTTATTTTTTGCCGAAACAGAAAGAGATAAAAAAGTAATTGTCAATTCGATTGGTCCATTTTGGGATGCCAATGAAGTTTGGCTGATTGCAGCTGGAGGCGTTTTGTTTTTTGCATTTCCAACTTTATACGCTTCGTCTTTCAGTGGATTTTACTTGCCTTTGATTATGATTTTATGGCTGTTGATTTTTCGCGCCATCGGATTGGAAATGCGTGGACAGATTCATAATCATATGTGGGAAGCAATTTGGGACAAAGCTTTCGGAATTGCCAGTTTGCTTTTGGCTCTTTTCTTCGGAATTGCTTTAGGAAATATCGTTCGCGGTGTCAATCTCGGAATGGTTCAAAATGGCGTTTCTACGCAAGAAGCGCATTATTTCTTTCTGCCTTTATGGAATCCGACTTTTAGTCCGCAAGCAAATGAACTGGGAATTATCGATTGGTTTACACTTTTTCTAGGAGTTGTAAGTGTTGTCGCACTGACGATTCACGGTGCAAACTGGATTGTTTATAAAACAAATTCGGCGCTAAATCCGAAATTAAAAAATGTTGTTTTTAGACTGAACTTTGTGTTACTTGTTTTAGTATTTATTTCTTTGGGCATTTGGCACTTTATCGAGCCGAAACCATTTCATAATTTTGTTGAAAACCCGATTCTCTGGTTTTTTCCTTTAATGACTTTTGTTGGAATTGCTGGATTATTCAAAGTTCGTTCTTTTAAAAAAGACGGTCACGGATTTTTGTTTTCGACTTTATTTTTATTGGGAGGATTTGCTTCTACAGCGGTTTCTATTTTTCCGAATGTTTTGCCTTCAACCAATAAAGTAAATCCGTCATTAACGATTTATAATACTGCTGCTCACGAATACGGATTAAACGCTGGTTTAAGTTGGTTTTTTATCGCTTTGTTTCTGGTGATTGTTTATTTTATAATTCAATATCGAGTTTTTAGCGGTAAAATGGATGATGTTGGGTATGGGGAGCATTGATTTTTTTATAGCCACTCCCAATAACTATCGGGATCACGAATTTTTATTTTGATTTGAATGGAATTCTGAATTTTGTAACTATGAAATACACGAATTTTAATTCCTTCAATATCAAATCAATTGCCTCCAGTTTTAACTGGAGGTTTTTTGTTGAATTTGAAATTGGGCTTTAGCCAAACTTTGCGGTTTTTGGCTAAAGCTTTTTTTGTATACATTTTTTTCCTCCAGCTAAAGCTGAAGGCAATTGATTGAAAATATTAAAAACAAAACGTCATTTTACCTGAGTCTGCGTTAGGGATAGAAGCGGTATCTCCCCATTTAGAAAAACAAGGCTTTTTTAGCCGTAGTTTTTGTTAATCGGGAATTTAGCGGATAGCCCGTTCGCTGCGGCGAAAACGCCCATAATAATATTTTCTATTAATTAGAATATTTAGCAATAAAAAACCATAAGGCAATTTTTACAAAAGATTTAATTACAACCAACAGTTATATTCTATAAGCTGTATTGCCGAAAAAAAAAGCAGTTAATGCTTAATATTGCGTATCTAAGAATTTTTTCCCCCTAAAAGATTTTTTGGATACGATTTTTACTAAAACTTAAATCTATTTTACCTACTGAATTTATGCCTTTAACAATTTTTTCCGACGAGGTTAGGTTTTGTTATAAATCTAAAAACTGGCAGTATCAATTTGATGAAATCAAAGAGCTCGGACTGCTCAAAAAAAAGAGAAAATATTTTCTAGAAAATGGTGCTTTTATAGCTGTAACAACTGTTGCGTATTATTGCATGCTGTTTTCCAATTTAATGGACTTGTATTACATTATTCCTGCGCTTTTATGCTATGCATTTATTATAGTTGCCAGGTTTGGTAATAAAGACGAGTTTGTATATTTTGTTTTTGTTAAAGATATTTACCAGAATGAAATAAGAACTAAAATTGAGCCAGAAGACCGCGTGTTAATTGGCAAGCAGATCGATAGTTATTTAGATCTTCAATTTGAACGCAGTATACAAAGAACTGCTTAAGAAAAATCAGAGATGTTTGTATTTACTATTTCCCATTATGATGTTTTTTTCATAATGGCAGCACTGATATATGGTTATTTTATTATCAAAAAAAGAAAATTAACAAAACGCTAAGTCATAGTGTTCATTATGAAGTAGCTTAACAAATACCCAAAAATAAGTATAGTTAAGTCGTTACAAATTAACGGCTGGCTGTTTTAACTATACATGATCCCAAATCAGAATAAAATTATGGCCACAACAATTAAAAGCAAGATTAAAAACATTAGAGAGTTAAAAAATTACACTCAGGAATATATGGCGGAAAGATTAGGTGTAACCCAAGCGGGCTACAGTAAAATTGAAAAAGGAAAAACTTCTTTGAGTTATGAAAAACTGGTTGAGATAGGGAAGATTTTAGATGTAAGCGTAGAGGATATAATTAGTTTTGATTACGACAAATATTTTAATAGTTTCAATAAAATAAATGGAAATAATAACGGCAGTATTTTAATTAATGCCGATAACACTTCGATTATAAAAGAACTTTATGAAGATAAAATCCAATTATTAGAAAAACTGCTTTCTAGAACCGAAATAGAATTGGAACGTTATAAAGATAAATTCGGAGAACTCTAAAGTTTTAGTTTCATCTTTGTCAGAGCATAATGCTTTGACAAAGATTACTCTACAAGTGAAACTAAATATTTTTTTTTAATTGCTGTTAGAATAGGACTTCTTTAGCAATAATATAAAATCCCATTATGAGAACGAACCATCCGAAAAGAGGTTTTAATTTTGTGCCGTCAATTTTTTTAGAAAGTTGGCTCCCAATAAACATGCCTATTAAAGCCATGGCTGAAACGCTCATCAGAAAAGTATAATCTATAGGTGTTCCGATATATAGGTCGCCTGCAAAACCTATTGACGAGTTTATGGTAATGATTAATAATGAAGTTCCAACGGCTTGTTTCATGGGAAGATTAGCGAAAAAAAGAAGGGCAGGAATAATCAGAAATCCGCCGCCAGCGCCAAGAAATCCAGTTACAATTCCGACTAAGAATCCAATAAAGCTAAGCTGGAAATAATTAGTTTCAACCGATTTAATTTCGGTTTGATTTTTTTTAATCATCGAAATAGCGGCAGTAATCATTAAAAGTGAAAAGATAATCATAATCAGAAAATCTTTTGAAACCGTATAAGAAGCGACAGAAAACAAAGTCGATGCAATTTGCGGAAAGATTACTTCGCGGATTATCAAAATAGAAACAACTGAGGGAATCGCAAAATACAAAGCTGATTTCAGTTTTAGATTTCCCATTTTATAATGGCTGTAACTTCCAAATAGAGCTGTTAATCCTACAATAAATAAGGAATAAGAAGTCGCTTGATCGGGATTGACTTTAAATAAATAAACTAAAATTGGAATTGTCAGAATAGAACCACCGCCGCCAATTAAGCCAAGTGTAATTCCGATTATGATTGAGGCGAAAAATCCTAAGTATTCCATTGCATTTATTTTAATGCAAAGTTGCTTCGGAAATTAGAATTCTACAGTAACATTTATCACAGAAGATTTTTTTTGCCACGAATTCACGAATTTTATTTTTTACAATCTAAACGAAAGCAAATTAGCTAATCCGTGGAATTTATTGCACAAATAAAATTAGCGCTAATTCGTTAATTCGTGGCTAAAACTTTATTTTAATAATTCAATCTGGTTTCGGTTGAGTTTGACTAGACCACGCTGTTCCATTTTTTTGAGTAATCTGGAAACCACTTCGCGCGATGTATTTAATTCGGTTGCAATTTCTTGATGCGAAAGATTTACTTCAGAACAGCCGCAGGCATCAGAATGTCTTTTTAAATAGAATTCTAACCTTTCATCCATAGAACGGAAAGCGATATTGTCTACAACTTCCAAGACTTCTTCAAAACGGCTTCGGTAAGTTTCAATAACAAATTCGTACCAAGAACGGTGTTCCATCATCCATTTGTCCATTAGCTGCAGCGGAATCATCATTACAGTTACATCTTCTACTACTTTTGCCATAATTTGGCTTTTTTCGCTTTTGGCAGTGCAGATCATCGAAATCGCACAGGCTTGTCCAGGCTGTAAGTAATACATTAAAAATTCTCCGCCATCTTCACCTTCGCGATATATTTTGATTTTACCTTTAATGATCAGAACGGTATTTTTAATATACTGTCCGGTACGCATTAAAATGGTTCCGGCTTTAAAATCCTGAAGACTTCCGTTTTCTTCGATTGTAGCGATAAGTTCGTTAGAGAAATTAGGAAATATGGTTTTTAATGATTGCTGCATGTTGTGTAATAATTTTGTCACATAGAGCCAAGTCGAATTTTCTATTTTTTGGATCTAGTTTGAACCAAAAGATGTAAATCATTGTGACTAAGTTTTTATCAAAATCGAATTAAAAAATGTATTTGATTACAAAGATAATGGTTTGAAATGGGAATAATTGTCAGAAAACTAGATTTATGAGTAATTCTATGTAAATGAAGAAATCCTATTTTCTATCGATTTTGTAGGCTGAATTTTTAAAAATAGTAACTAAATTTGTAATTCACTGATTATAATACTTTCTCTAAAACGTTTTCTGAGAATAATAATCGAAATCGCATTTGGTACGTTTTTTATATAAAGAAACGTCGTAATTTTACAAAAACACATTTTACTATGAATTTATCACAAGAAGATTGGGTTGCTCAGTTACAGGCTGACGAAAATGCAGTTATACTTGATGTAAGAACTGAAGACGAATTTAATGACGGATACATTGAGAATGCTCTAAACATTGATATCAATAAAGGGCAAGCATTTATCTATGAAATAGAAGAATTAGACAAAAATAAAAATTATTACGTATACTGCCGTTCTGGGGCTAGAAGTGCAAAAGCATGCCAGATCATGAACGAATTGGGTATAGAAAACGCCTACAATCTGCTTGGAGGAATCCTAGATTGGGAAGGTGAAACAGTACATCCATAAAAAGAAGAAGAGGCAATAAAAAAGCCTCTTTTTTATTTTGAAAATAGAATTACCAGACCATTAAATAACCAAATTATGAGTTTTATACCAGAAGAATATCAGATTAATGCGCTGATAAATCAAGATACTTATCTTGTGAATGGAGAATTGAAACAATGGACAGGGCAAACCACACCTGTGTTTTCTACTATTTCTTCAACCGAAAAATATTCGCCGACTTTATTAGGTTCTATTCCTTTTATGGGAGAAAAAGAAGCAGCAGAAGTTGTCGAAGCTGCTACCAATGCATACGACATGGGACAAGGCTTATGGCCAACTATGAAAGTAGTGGATCGTATTAAATGCATGGAAAAATTTGTGAAGCAAATGAAAGAAACCCGCGAAGAAGTGGTAAAATACTTAATGTGGGAAATCGGAAAATCATTAGGTGATTCGCAAAAAGAATTCGACAGAACAGTAGAATATATTTACGATACAATTGCAAGCTACAAAGAACTAAACGGACGTAGTTCACACTTTGAAAAAGTTCAAGGAGTAAACGCCATGATTCGCCGCGGACCTCTTGGAGTAGTTTTATGTCTTGGACCTTACAATTATCCTTTAAACGAAACTTTCTCATTGCTGATTCCAGCTTTGATTATGGGAAATACTGTAATTTTCAAACCTGCTAAACACGGTGTTTTATGTATTTCGCCATTGTTGGAAGCTTTCAGAAGCAGTTTTCCTAAAGGTGTAATTAATATCGTTTACGGAAGAGGACGTGAAGTGGCTTCTCCGATTATGAAATCTGGAAAAATTGATGTTTTGGCATTAATCGGAAACAGTAAATCGGCAATTGCTTTACAAGATCAGCATCCGAACAAAAACAGATTGCGTCTGATTTTAGGTTTAGAAGCTAAAAACCCAGCGATTATCCTTCCAGATGCCGATTTAGATTTGGCTATTCAAGAATGTATCACAGGAAGTTTATCTTTTAATGGACAGCGTTGTACGGCGCTGAAAGTCTTATACGTTCACGAATCTATTAGAGAAGAATTCAATAAACGTTTTGCTGAGAAAGTAGATAGTTTGGTTTTTGGAAATCCTTGGGAAAAAGGAGTTTCTTTAACACCGCTTCCAGAAACAGATAAGCCAAAATATATTCAAGGTTTAATTGACGACGCTGTTCAAAAGGGCGCCAAAGTGATAAATGAAAAAGGAGGTAAACATACTGAAAACTATATTTTCCCCGCAGTTCTTTATCCAGTAAACAAAGAAATGCGTGTGTATCACGAAGAACAGTTTGGACCAGTTGTTCCTGTACTTTCTTTCAAAGATATTAAAGAACCATTGAAAGATATGGCAGAATCAAACTACGGGCAGCAAGTAAGTTTGTTTGGTAAAGACATAAAAACGTTGGCACCGCTTATTGATGCCTTAGTAAACTTAGTTTGTCGAGTAAACCTCAACAGTTCTTGCCAAAGAGGTCCAGACGCTTTCCCTTTTACAGGAAGAAAAGATTCTGCTGTCGGAACTTTGAGTATTCCAGATGCTTTACGTTCATTCTCAATCCGTACGTTTGTAGCTTCAAAAGATATCGATTATAATAATGAGATTCTGCAGGAATTGCTTAACAGCAAAGAATCGAATTTTATTAATACAGATTATATTTTGTAGTCATCAAGGTTATATATTAATTGTAGATGCCGTTTGTTGCTTTGGTGACAAACGGTTTTTTTTTAAGATACTAAGGTTCTGAGATGCTAAGATGCTAAGGTTTTTTAATTAAAAATTAAAAATTAAAAATTAAAAATTAAAAATTAAAAAGCACCATTAACCAACAACCATCAACTACAAACCATTAATAATTAATAACTAAATTTGTAACATTATTTAAAAAAAGCAGTCTTAGTTATATACCAAACAATTTAAAGACCTAAGAATCATTATGAAAAAGAGATTTTTGCAATTTGCATTAATAGCATTTGTTCTTTTTGCCCAAGATACTATTGCTCAAGAGCTTTATATGCCGAGAAATATAAAAAAAGCCTACGAAAACGGAACACGTTCTAAAGACGGGAAACCTGGCGTAAACTATTGGCAGAACTGCGGAAAATATAATATGGAAATTTCTGTTGATCCTAAAACCAGATTGGTTTCAGGCACAGAAACTATTATTTACGAGAACAATAGTAAGGATACGCTAAGAAATTTAGTTATCCGTTTTGTAAATAATCTTCATAAACCCACTTCGTCTCGTGGAAGCGATGTGAGCAGCGATTTTTTAAGCGACGGATTGACGATTACTTCATTAAAGATAGAAAATGAAGTCTATAAAGAAGATGCTAAAAATTGGGGAACAGTTGGAAATGTAAAATTGCAAAAACCGATTCTACCGCACTCAAAAACAACTATAAATATTGAGTGGAATTATCCTTTGTCTAAAGAGAGCGGAAGAGAAGGGCAGATTGATGAAACTACTTTCTTTGTAGCATATAGTTATCCAAGAGTTTCTGTTTTTGACGATTACAATGGTTGGGATAGATTGCCGCACACAGACCGTCAGGAATTCTATAATGACTTTAACGATTATGTTTTTTTTGTAAAAGCACCAAAAAATTATGTGGTTTACGCAACAGGCGATTTATTAAATCCGGATGAGGTTTTACAGCCTGAATTTGCATCGCGTTTGAAGAAATCTTATACAACCAATGAAATTTTGCATATCGCTAACGAGCAAGAAATGAAAAGCGGTATCGTAACCAAACAGTACGATTGGAATGTTTGGAAATTTGAAGCTAAAAATATCACAGATGTATGTTTTGGTTTAAGTGACCATTATTTATGGGATGCCAGCAGTGTAATTGTAGACAAGAAAACAAATCGACGTGCGAGTATTCAGGCAGCTTACGATATTAAAGGAACAGACTTTGTAAATTCTGTAAAAAACAATCAATATGCTTTAGATTGGTTTTCTAATAATTGGCCAGGAGTTCCTTATCCCTTTTCTAAGATGACGGCTTTTCAAGGTTTTGCCGATATGGAATATCCAATGATGTGCAACGACTCACAAATGGGAGATCCTGTTTTTGCACAGCTAGTGCAAGATCACGAAGTAGCACATACTTATTTCCCTTTTTATATGGGAATTAATGAAACACGTTATGCTTTTATGGACGAAGGATGGGCAACAACTTTTGAATATTTAATCGGGATTGCTGAGCATGGAAAAGAGGCCGCGGATAACTTTTATAAAGAATTCAGAGTAAAACATTATATAAACGATCGATCTTCAGAAGAAGATCAGCCTATTATAACAATGTCTACACAGGTTTCTGGAGCTGGCTACGGTAATAATTCTTATGGAAAAGCTTCGCTTTCTTATCTGGCACTGAAAGATTTATTGGGCGACGACTTATTCAAAAAAGCACTACACGATTACATGGATACTTGGAATGGCAAACATCCAATTCCGTGGGATTATTTTAATTCATTTAATACCTCAACAGGTAAAAATTTAAATTGGTTTTTTAATAATTGGTTCTTTACCAACAATTATTTAGATATCGCAGTAAAAGGTATTTCTGCTGACAAGAAAATGATAACAGTAGAAAACATTGGAGGTTTTGCCATTCCGTTTGACGTTGTAATTACTTACGCTGATAAATCGAAAGTAATCTTACATCAAACACCAGCAATTTGGGAAAAAAATCAGAAAACGGCTAAAATCATTTTGAAAAGCACAAAAAAAATACTGCAAATTCAGCTGGATGGGGGGATTTTTATGGATGCAACGCCAGAAAACAATGTTTTACTTGTTAAATAGATTGGGTTATTATTAATAAATTTGTTAACAATGTTGTGTTGTATTTAATAAAATAACATTGTTTGTTTTGAATCATTAATAATAATCAAAAATACGGAAAACCGTAAATGAATTTCTTTAAAAAAGACTAGGTTTGTGAAATAATAAAAAACCTACAAAATTTAATGAAAAACACATTTGCACTGATTGTATTACTAAGTACATTCAAGTTCTTTGGACAGAATGACCAAAAAACAGCATTTCAAAAAAGCAAATATGAATTAGCTGTTTCTTACTACAAAAAAGCCGAGTTTGTAAAAGCGATCGACTTATTTTCTTTAGCAGCAAAGATTAAACCAGACAATGAAATTGGAAAAGATGCTGTAAATAAAGTGGATACCTTACGTAGCCTTTTGAGAAAAGAAATTTTAAGTCAAGCCATTGGAACTTGGAAGCGAACAGGGAATCAGCCAGTTTGGTCTGCAGCTACGGCAGATAATGCCAATCAATCTAGTTTTGACGAATTAATTGAGATCAAAGAAAATGAAATAGCGTTTTATGAAGTAGACAAAAAAACAAAAGTAAAGAAACTTCTAAAAACAGAAAATTTAGTTTATAATGATGCAAACTGCACTGCATCAGTATTCTCAGAAATCATCCTTTCAGACGGAACAATTTGGAACTGCAGTCTGAATGAAAAGTCAAATATTCTTCATGTCGTTAATGTTGCGGTTAAAACAAAAACAGGAATACAGAAGATAGATAATGATAATGAAGAAAGTTATTATGTTAAGATTTAAATAAAAAAAGGGAATCAATTGATTCCCTTTTTTATGGTTTATACTTTATAAAAATTTAAATCCAAGTGAAAGACTGGTTATTCCAGTTTTAATTTCGCCACTAGAAGCATCTATGTCGCTGAGTCCTGCAAGATACCTTACGTCAAAAGTAAGTCTCCAGACATCTACGCCGACACCGCCAAGCACACTGTGATTGTTTCTTTCAAATGCTATATGATTTAGATTATTGCTTGGGTTTATGTCCGAATAATTCTTCCAATTGTACCCTGCAAAGACTCTTACATTTCCTATTTTTCCAAGCGGAATAATTTTAAAACCAGCTATTAAGGTCGCATCGGTTCCAGATAATTTAAATTCGGTTTCTCCTACACCGTCTTGGAAAACGCTGAAATTAGTTTGGGCATAACCAAATTCTCCCTGCGCATAAAAAACGGTAAGATTTACTCGAGCAAAAGCAGAAAAACCAACTCCTGTATTGGTATGGTCGGAACTAAAGTTTTTTGCATCAACGGAAGTAATATTGGTCGAAAACTGCGGTCCAACTTGTATTAATTGCGCAAATCCATTTACACAAAAACATAAAAATGCTGCTAAAAAGAATTTTTTCATAAGGATCTTATTTGATTTTGGTACCATAAAAATAAACATAATAGATTTAAATTGAATGATTTATCTGATTTATTTTTTATAAGTCTTTGATTGTTAGTTTTGTATGTTTCTTGTTTTTACTTTATTATGTTGATTAAAATCAATTATTTTTGAAAAGATTACTAAATAACTTATGGAAATAAAAACAATCAAAGCATCTGATACTTGGCAGATCCGCCATGAAGTAATGTGGCCTGACCAGCCTTTTGAGTTTGTACAGCTAGAAGAAGACGATTTAGGATTTCATTTTGGAGTTTTTGAAGATGGTAAATTAGTTTCTATAATTTCTTGTTTTATAGAAGGGAAAGAAATGCAGTTTAGAAAATTAGCCACTTTAGAAGAATATCAGGGAAAAGGAATGGCTTCTTATCTTCTAAAATATATATTGGAGTTTGCAAAAAGTAAAAAAATAGAAAAAGTCTGGTGTAACGCCAGAAGTAATAAGAAAACATTCTATGAAAAAATAGGATTTATAGATACTCATAAAATGTTTGTAAAAGCTGGTCAAGAATTTACAATAATGCAAATTAAAATTTAAAAATAAAATTTCATTTCGTTTTTATAAATGATTGTACTGTAGTTGTTTATACGTGTTTTTTTTGAATGAAATAATATTTTTCTTCATCTAATCTTCATGTGAAAAGCTACCGAAAACGTTTTCATTTTATCTAACTGTTAAAGCTTGTTAAAAAATCTTTTTTTGTTTTAATTCTTTTATTACTTTCGCACCGAAATGAGAAATTTAATCGTATTTTTAGTATTCATGAATATGCTTCTGTTTGGCGGAGGCCAATATTTGAATGCCAATACTTTTGGTCCTCATAATCACCATCATCTGCAAAAACATAGAGTTAAATTTACCAATCAAGATCGAGGCAGTTCTATAATAGAAGACGTTGCCGATGTTGATATTGAAGAGGATTTTCTTGGCGGTGATGACACTAATTTACTAACGAACAAGTATTTTACTGCTTCGTATAGTTTGGTAGACGCTTTGTATCTGGCACTTTCAGATCAGTCTGCAGCGAATGATTCTAATCGTTTAAAATTTTCTACGCCTGTCTTCGGGCATTCAAATCCTATCTATATTACTCAACGAGTATTAAGAATTTGATTTTACAGTATACATCGGTTACCTGAGTTTTGATCTCTGCGTATCTTGCTGTTGTATATTTTTCTACTTCTGCTTATATGAAGGTTAAGGTCTGGACTAAGGCTGACTGATGCATTTTAACATCCAAAAGGAATTTTTATTCCAAAAGCATTCAATCGCTTAATTTCCAAACTAAATCATGAAAAAAATCATTGTGTTCACAGGCTTAATGGCCTTGGTGTGCTTAACGAGTTGTACATCTAAAAAAGAAGAAAAAGAAGAAGTTGAAAAATTTACCGTTACTAATCCGGTTAGAATCGACACTTCATTTACTAAAGAATACGTTTCACAAATAAAATCGGTTCGAAATATAGAACTTCGTGCCCAAGAAAAAGGGTTTTTACAAAATATATATGTTGACGAAGGACAGTTTGTAAAAAAAGGACAATTGTTGTTCAAAATTATGCCAAACATGTATCAGGCAGAACTATTAAAAGCGCAGTCTGAACAAAAATCGGCAGAAATCGAATTGCAAAATGCTAAATTATTGGCAGATAAGAATATCGTTTCTAAAAACGAATTGAGTGTGGCGCAAGCAAAACTGCAATCTGCAAAAGCTGAAGTATCATTAGCAAAACTTCATTTATCATTCACAGAAATCAGAGCTCCATTTGATGGAACAATCGACCGTATTCCTTTAAAACTTGGAAGTTTAATTGACGAAGGAGAACTATTGACAAGCCTTTCAGACAACAGTCAAATGTTTGCTTATTTCAATGTTTCTGAGCCAGAATACATTAGTTATGAAACGCACATTAAAGACCGTGCCGATAACAAAGTGAATTTAGTTTTGGCTAACGGAGAGCTTTTTAAAGAAAAAGGAAATGTTGAAGTTATTGAAAGTGAGTTCAACAATGAAACTGGAAATATCGCTTTCAGAGCAAGGTTCCCTAATTCTGGAAAATTACTTAGAAATGGAGAGACTGGACAAGTTCAGATGAATGTGCCACTTAAAAATGCCGTTGTAATTCCGCAAAAAGCGACTTACGAAATTCAGGACAAAAAATATGTTTTTGTAGTCGGTAAGGACAACAAAGTGAGTTCTAGAGAGATTACAATCACAGGAGAAATTCCTGATTTATACGTAATCAAAAGCGGTATTACAGAAAATGATAAAATCTTACTTGAAGGTGTTCAGAAAGTAAAAGAAAATGACAAAATTAAATTCGATTACGAATCTCCTAAAGAAGTAATCAATCATTTACGCTTAAAAGCAGAATAGTTTTTTGTTTTAATAGTTTCAAGTTTCAGGTTTCAAGTTTCGTACTGAACCAAAAACTTGAAACCTGAAACTTGAAACATTTTAAACTTCAATAAGTTTAATCATTTAAAAAATATAAAAATGTTTAATAAATTTATACAAAGACCTGTTCTATCGATAGTAATATCGTTGATTATTGTCTTTTTAGGGGTGTTGTCGGTTTTAAATTTACCAATCACACAATTCCCTACAATTTCGCCTCCAATGGTGAACGTTACTGCAGATTATCCTGGATCTAACGGTGAATTGATGGTTAAGGCAGTTGTTATTCCTTTGGAAAGAGCCTTAAACGGGGTTCCAGGAATGAAATATATGGCTTCTGATGCAGGAAACGATGGAGAAGCTACAATCAAAGTGGTTTTTAACTTAGGAACAGATCCTAACCAAGCAGCCATTAACGTGCAGAACCGTGTGGCTTCTGTTACCAATAAACTTCCTCCTTTGGTAATTCGTGAGGGAATCAAGATTACCCGTGAGGTGCCAAGTATGTTGATGTACGTGAACCTTTACAGTACAGACAAAAATACTGACATGAAGTTCTTATATAACTATGCTGATATTAACGTACTTTCTGAGCTGAAAAGGGTAAATGGTATTGGTTCTGGAGATATCTTAGGAACACGTGAATATGCAATGCGTATCTGGCTAAAACCAGATCGTATGTTGGCCTATAAAATTTCTGCTGATGAAGTAATGGAAGCATTATCAAGTCAGAGTTTAGAGGCTTCTCCAGGTAAAACTGGAGAGAGTTCTGGTAAACGTTCTCAAGCATTTGAATATGTATTGAAATATTCTGGGCGTTTTACAACAAAAGAGCAATATGAGAATATCGTAGTAAAAGCAAATCCAAATGGAGAACTTTTACGTCTGAAAGATATTGCCAAAGTCGAATTTGGAAGCTCAATGTATGACATCTATTCTAATTTGAATGGAAGACCATCTGCTGCGATTGTATTGAAACAGTCTTTTGGAAGTAACGCGAATCAAGTTATTGAAGAAGTTAAAGCGAAACTGGAAAAAATCAAACAGAGATTTCCAAAAGGAATGGATTATGAAATTTCATATGACGTTTCTAAATTCCTTGATGCTTCTATTGAAAAAGTAATCCATACGCTTGTTGAAGCATTCATTCTAGTAGGTTTAGTCGTTTTCCTTTTCTTGGGAGACTGGCGTTCTACAGTTATTCCTGCAATTGCAGTACCAGTATCGTTGGTTGGAACTTTTGTGTTCATGACTTTCTTTGATATTTCATTGAACTTAATTACATTATTCGCTTTGGTATTGGCAATTGGAGTCGTCGTCGATGACGCGATTGTAGTTATCGAAGCTGTTCACGCCAAGATGGAAGAGGAACATCTCTCGCCATTTAAAGCGACAAAACAAGCCATGCATGAAATCGCAGGGGCAATTATTGCAATTACCTTCTTAATGGCTGCGGTATTTATTCCAGTTGCGTTTATGTCTGGTCCTGTTGGAGTATTCTATAGACAGTTCTCTGTAACTATGGCAACTGCGATTATTCTTTCTGGTATTGTGGCTTTGACACTTACACCTGCGCTTTGTGCAATGATGTTAAAAAACAATCATGGAAAACCTAAAAAACCAACGCCAGCCAATAGATTTATTGATGCTTTCAACGAAAAATTCAATCTAGCGCAAGGAAAATACCAAAATCTATTAGGTAAAATTGTTGATAGAAGAGTGGTTACCATTTTGGCGCTTGTAGGTTTCTGTATTGGAACATTTTTAATAAGCAGTTCAGTTCCTTCAGGATTTATTCCAAATGAGGATCAGGGAATGTTTTATGCCGTAATTCAGACTCCTCCAGGTTCATCTTTAGAAAGAACAAATAATATTGCAGAGAGAGTTCAGAAAATTGCAGAAGATATCGATGGAGTAAAATCGGTTTCTTCATTAGCAGGATATGAGATTCTTTCTGAAGGTACAGGAGCCAACTCTGGAACATGTCTGGTTAACTTGAAGGACTGGAGCGACAGAAAAGAATCTGTTTTGGAGATTATGCACGAAATGGAAGAAAAATGTAAAGATATTACGGGGGCAAATATCGAATTTTTCCAACCGCCGGCTGTACCAGGATATGGTGCTGCTGGAGGGTTTGAACTCCGTTTGTTAGATAAAACCGGTTCTGTAGATTATAAGAGAATGGAACAGGTTAATAATGATTTCGTTGCTGAATTAAACAAACAGCCGGAATTATCAAACGTATTTAGTTTTTATAGCTCTAGTTTCCCTCAATACATGATGAAAGTCGATAACGACTTAGCACAGCAAAAAGGGGTTTCTATTGAAAATGCGATGAATACCTTATCAACCCTTGTGGGAAGTAACTATGAGATCAGTTTTATTAAATTCGGTATCAACTATAAAGTTATTGTTCAGGCTTCACCGGAATATCGTGCACAGCCAGATGACATTTTGAAATTGTATGTGAAAAACGATCGTGATGAAATGGTGCCTTATTCTGCTTTTATGAAATTAGAAAAAGTGTACGGACTTTCAGAAATTACGCGTCACAATATGTACACCTCAACGCAAATCAGTGGTTCGCCAGCTCCAGGATATAGTTCTGGTACAGCGATTAAAGTAATTCAGAGAGTAGCTGCCGAAAAATTACCAAGAGGATATGACATTGACTGGGCAGGTATTTCTGCCGATGAGGTAGCGCAAGGTAATCAAGCTATTTGGGTATTCTTAATCTGTTTAGGATTCGTTTATTTGGTATTGGCAGCACAATATGAAAGTTTCATTCTGCCATTGTCAGTAATTCTTTCATTGCCAGCGGGTATTTTTGGAGCTTTCCTTTTATTGAAATTAACAGGATTAGAAAACAATATTTACGCTCAGGTTGCCATGGTAATGCTTATTGGATTATTAGGTAAGAATGCCGTACTGATTGTAGAGTTTGCGATTCAAAGACACGCTGCAGGATTATCAGTTTTACAATCAGCAATGGAAGGAGCAAAAGCTAGATTCCGTCCAATTTTGATGACTTCATTTGCCTTTATTGCAGGTTTATTACCGCTTGCTTTTGCAACTGGTCCAGGTAAAATTGGTAACCGAACAATTGGTACAGCAGCTGCTGGAGGTATGCTTATCGGAACCATTTGCGGTGTATTTGTAATTCCAGGCTTATACTTCATTTTTGCCAAAATTGCAGAAAAATACAAATTGGTAAAACATGAAGAAGAAAATCCATTAACAGAAGAAATTGATAACAATCATGTATAAAGTTAAATCATATCAATATAGTATTGCATTAGCTGTATGTCTAGCAGTTGCAGGGTGTAAAACCCCTGCGCCTGAGGCAGCAGTTACTACAAGTACGCCAGTTCCTGAATCGTTTGGTGCAACAGCTCAAACGCAGGATGCAAACAACAACACGGCAGCATTAAACTGGAGAGATTATTTTAAAGATCAAAATCTTATAGATTTAATAGATGTTGCGCTCAAAAATAATCAGGAACTGAATATCACTTTACAGGAAATCGAAATTGCAAAGAATGATATCCGTGTTAAAAAAGGACTTTTATTGCCGACAGCAGGTTTGCGTGCGGGAGCAGGAGTAGAAAAAGTGGGTAGATATACTAGTCAAGGTGCAGGTGATGCTACAACAGAGATCAAACCAGGAGTAGAAACGCCAGACCCGCTGGGAGATTTTACCATTGCAGCTTATGCAAATTGGGAAGTAGATATCTGGAAAAAATTGCGTAATTCTAAAAAAGCAGCTTTAAACAGATACTTAGCTACAGTGGAAGGTAAAAATTTTGTAATTACCAACCTCATCGCAGAAGTTGCTGATTCTTATTATGAATTATTGGCCTTAGACAATCAATTGGATATTGTAAAACAGACTATCAAATTGCAAACTAATGCTTTAGAAATTGTAAAAGTTCAAAAGCAAGCGGCAAGAGCAACAGAATTAGGAGTTAAGAAATTTGAAGCTGAGGTTTTAACTTCACAAAGTCTGGAGTTTGATATTTTACAGCAGATCAAAGAAAACGAAAACAAAATCAACTTTTTGCTAGGAAGATATCCTCAGGAAATAAAAAGAACGACAAGCACTAACTTCTTAAGCTTATTGCCAGCTGCTGTAAGTTCTGGAATTCCTTCTCAACTATTACAGAACCGTCCAGATATTAAGCAAGCAGAATTAGAATTGGTTGCAGCAAAATTAGATGTAAAAGTTGCTCGTGCAGAGTTTTATCCTTCTTTGGATATTACAGCAGCGATAGGAGTTAATGCTTTCAAACCTTCTTATTTGTTTACTATGCCTGAATCGCTTTTATATTCTTTAGCAGGAGATCTTGTGGCGCCGCTGATTAACAGAAACGCTATCAAAGCAGAGTTTGCTAGTGCTAATGCAAGACAGCTTCAGGCATTGTACAACTATGATCGTACAGTTTTAAATGCGTATTTAGAAGTTTCAAACCAAATGTCTAAGATTGAGAATCTGCAAAAAGGTTACGATCTTAAATCGAAACAAGTAGACGCTCTGAATACTTCAATTGATGTTTCTAACGATTTGTTTAAATCGGCTAGAGTAGATTATTTCGAAGTCTTGATGACACAGAGAGATGCTTTGGAAGCGAAATTAGAATTAATAGATACGAAAAAAGAACAATTAAATGCTGCAGTTCATGTTTACAGAGACTTGGGCGGCGGATGGAAATAATTTTGCCAATTAATTTGTAGAGGAAAAGCCTTTCGGAAGTAAAATTCTGAAAGGCTTTTTCGGTTTCAGAACAAAAAATTTTACTTCTGTATATTTGTATTTCAAAAGTTATTTTATGAAAAATCTTATTAAGCCAAAAGTACTAAAAAAGGGAGATAAAGTTGCCACAATATCGCTTTCTTGGGGAGGCGCAGGAGAATTGCCTCACCGATATGAATATGGAAAGAAACAGCTTCAGGAAGTATTCGGATTGGAAGTTGTGGAAACTAAAAATGCATTGAAATCTGCTGATTGGATTTACAATAATCCAAAAGCTCGTGCAGAAGATTTAATGCAAGCATTTCTAGACCCATCTGTTAAAGCTATTATTAGTAATATTGGTGGAGAAGAGAGCGTTCGAATTCTGCCTTTTTTAAATTTGGAGATTATGGCAAAAAATCCAAAAATATTCTTAGGTTTTTCCGATGCAACAATAACACATTTTGCTTGCTTAAAGGCAGGATTGACTTCTTTTTACGGCACTTCACTTTTGGTTGGATTTGCTGAGAATTGCGGAATGCATGATTATCAGATTCAGGATATTAAAAGAACATTGTTTGCTACAAAACCAGTTGGAGAAATTATGCCGAATAAGGAAGGCTGGACATCAGAATATCTGGATTGGTTTGATGCATCACTGTCAAATACAAAAAGAAAACTTACGGCATCTGATGGATGGATTTTTTTGCAGGGAAATGGGAAAGTTCAGGGAAAATTAATTGGAGGCTGTTTGGACGTTTTGGAATTTTTGAAAGGAACAGAATTTTGGCCATCTGTAGAGGAATGGAATGACTGTATTTTGTTTTTGGAAACTTCTGAAAATATGGCTGAACCAAGCACGTTAAGATATTGGCTTAGAAATTATGCAGCACAAGGAATTTTGCATCGTTTAAAAGGAATTATTTTCGGCCGTCCATACGATTCCAAATATATTAAAGAATACAATGACGAAATTTTGAAAATTATAAATGAAGAAAATTTAACTGAACTAGCCATTGTAACAGAAATGGATTTTGGACATACTTGCCCAACATTTACCCTTCCGTTTGGTGTATTAGCTGAAATAGATTCTGAAAACAAAACATTCAGTATATTAGAAAGCGGAGTTGTAGAATAGGAAAAAAAATGGGAAAAGTATATTTTTAAATTATAAAGGCTTTGTAGATTTAATTCAGAAAGGCTTTTAATTTTAATATGCGAACTTTTCTTTTACTTTAATCTGCGTTTGTTCTGGCATTGATATTTTTACTTTAAATCCTTTGTCTGGTTCTGTCTCAATATCAAATGTACCGTTAACAGCGAGAATACGGTTTGCCATGTTTTGTAGACCATTTTTAAGAATCATACTTTTTTCGCAGCCAATACCATTGTCCATATAATTTACAAAAATTGATTTTTGGTCACTTTCAAATCGTATAACTACAAGACTTGCTTTACTATGTTTTTTCATATTTACCATTAGTTCCTGTAAAATTCGGCTGATGGTGATCTTTTTTATATCGTCAATGCCTTCCCAATTTATGTCTTCTAAATTGGTAACCATGATATTTCTTTCTCGCGTATTATAGGCAGAAAGCATTTCTTTTATACTGCGGGTAAAATTTGCACCGGTATCGATACTATTGTTTTCTCTAGATATACCTCTAACACGGCTGTAAATATCGTCTAGTTTTTGCAAAAGATTCTCTTTGGTATTTTCTGCATATAACGGTTGAGATTCGGCAAAAGCGATAACTTGAAAAACATCATTAGCTAACTCATCATGGATTTTTTTAGCAATTCGGGTTTCTGTATTGTATGAGGTTTTAAATTCGATGGCCTTATTTTTATTCTTGTAATAACGTATTAAAATGAGTATTAGAATAACTAAAAAAGAAAAAACAATTGCCGATACGATTTTTAGGTATTTGGCTCTTTGAAGCGATAATTGGTTCTCGGCTTTTTCTAAACGAAGTTTGGCATTTTCATCTTTTTCCTTTGTAGCATCGTATTTAATTTTGGCAGATTTATTTTTAAAATTATTTCTAATTTTAATTATGCTGTCATTTAGCGTAAAGTATTTTTGTGTATAGTTTGGGGTATTAGCAGTATTATCATTTGAAATTAAAATTTGTAGTGCTTCTAATCTCTCGTCAATGCTGTTAAGCTTTGTAGCGGCTTTATAAGCCAAAAGAGCATTTTCATCTGATTCTTTTTTGTCTTTTTTAGAATAATAATCAGCGAGGTGGAGATAACTTTCAATGCTTCCATAGGTGTCCTTATTATCAATTCTAATTTGTAGACCTTCATTCATTAATTGAAATCCTTTTTTATCCATTCCATTTTTAAAATAAGCATAGCCTAAATTATCCAATCGTATAGATTTGCTTTTATTTTGTGTTTTATCTTCTAGTTTTTTGCTTACAATTGATTTTGAAATAGAATCTAAAATGACAATTGCCTTATTGTATTTTTTTTGCTGAATATAAACAGCAGCAATATTTTGTAGAACGCTTTGTTTTGAGATTAAATCTGTATGCTCATTTGCTGATAGTTTGTAGTAAAAAATAGCATCATCATAAAGTGAAAGCTCTTTATCTGCAATGCCCAAATAATTATTTATACTCGCAGGGTAAACTCCTTTTTTTTTAATTGATGGTATTGCTTGCAATGCTTCAGTTAGAATTTCTTTGCTTCCATAATAATCACCATTAATCTGATGAATTTCTGCAATTGCAATAAGAATATATGAGATATTCGCACTATCTTTTAAGGTTTCGTAAAGTGTTTTAGATTTGTTAAATTGGTAGTAAGCGGTGTTAAAGTTTTGTTTTTCAGTGTTTTCAATTGCTTTGTTTCTAAAAGCAAGAGCCTTTTTTCGAATAGATTCTGTCTTTGGAGCAACAAACTCTTTCTTTTCGCATGAAAAAAGAAAAAGGGTTATTATAAAATAAAAAAACGGGGATCGTAACATGTAAATTTACTTTCCCCGAAAATAGTAATTAATTAGATACTACAATTTTTTTTTTATTATGGATTTGGAGGAGGAGGAGGAGGCTTAGTTCCGCTATCACCTGGACCATCATTGTAATCAGCTGACGGTGTTCCAACTTTTTCGATTTTCTTTTTTGGTGTAGTCTCATACTCATCAGGAGTACAAGAAAATATCGTGAACAATAACGCAAAAGCGATAAATAGTATTAGTTTTTTCATTTTGTTTATTTTTAAGAAATTAGACATAGGTATTGCGGTCCGGAATGATCCAGAGGCTTTTGGGACAATACCAACATTGGTTTTGGGAAGTGAAGTGTATAGAACAGTAAGACGTTATTTATACTTCCCGAATAAACTCGGTCTTACAGTTTTTTACACTCTTAATTAGAACTGGTTTTCATTATTGTTTTAGTCTGCAGACAAAACCTGAACTAATTTCTTGATGCAAAGTAAAGGAGCTTCCAGGCCTTATCTGGCAAGGGATTCCCGGAATTCCTGCGTTTTCCTGAGATTCCCAGAAATTCCCAGAAAAAAGCTTAAAAGTCTAGTTTGAATTATTTAATTTTAATACAAATATCTATTGTAATAGATGCAATTTGTCGGTCAAAAGTTGGTTGCGAATAGCTAAAAAAAATTATATAAATAATATAGATTTGGAACAAAAATTGAATTGCTGGTAAAGATTTAATTGTAGAGATCGAAAATAAAGGCATATAAAAAGTTTTGGTTAAGAGTGAAAACAAAGAGTCAAAAGAATTTTCTAAAAAAGGCAAAATGAATAATACATTAGAAGAATATAAAAAGGCGATTAAAATTAAATACGAGATCGAAAAAGAGGGAGAGTATTTTGACTTCCTACACCATCCTTCACGCGGAAAACTACGCGATTTATGCTGGCTTATCTTTGAAGATAATCCGACTCAAGATGATTTAAAAGTTTTTAGGAATTTACTGTGCGTAGATTTTGACTATACTCAAAAGAATAAGTTTAAAAATCAAAAAGATAAGTTTAGGCCTATTGAAACTTTCTTTAAGGGCGAAACAGATCCATCAAATATTGATGCCATAAATCTTGCAGCAGTAATAGTCGATTTTCAGCCACGCCCTTTTAAAAAATTCAACGAAAAATGTAGAATTGAAGAAGCCAAACAAATTAAGAATGTCGTTGAGAATGTAACTGCTGAAATTGATGGTAGTGGCATAGAAAAAACTGTTTTGTTGAAAAATGAAAATGAAGAGTCTAAAGAAGTTCCCAAAAAGAGAAATCTTATGCTGAATTTTAAAGATCTATTTTCTATAAAAGTGGCTCAGAAAATATATCCGCGCAAAATAATTACGATTGCAGTTGGAGCAGTTGCTCTGGTATCTTCTGCATGCTTATATTTTGTGCAGAAAAAAAATTGAGAAATATAATTTCAGAATGAAATTTAAATGCATTTTGAAAAATAAAATGCTTGAAGAGATAAAAAAGAAAATTTTTTGAAGTGTAATTTTGGCGTTTAGAAAGTTTGTTTTTAGGCATATATTTACTGTTTTTTACACAATAAATATAAGAAAAAAATATGGATAAACCTAATGAAATTCAATGAAATAACAGATTTTTTTACTCTTTTTTTGCTTTTTTTTGGATATTTTTTTTCGGACTTTTTTGAGTAATTCTATATCCCCAGAAAATTATAGAATTTGTTTTTTCAGCAGATTGAAATAAAATTATTTATATTTATAAAACTCTAAAAAAACGGTTTTGATTTTTTAATAACAATCAGTTTAAAATTCCTTTATGAAAAAGCTCCTCATACTATTTATTGTTTTATGCGCTGTAAGCTGCAAAAAATACGTTGTCTCGTTTGAACAGCCAACAAATATGAAATTGGATAACTTAAAGCTTGAAGTATTTCTTGATAAAGAAAAAGTGAAAGAGATTAATTTGAAAGCAACAGAAGAACTCCCTACTTATGAAACAGTAGGATTGTCGGTATCTGGTGAAGGGAAACACTTGCTTCAGGTTAAAACAAAAGATACAACCTTTAGTTTTGATGTAAAATATCCCGAAGAGAAATTTATTAGGATTATAACTAACTTAAAAACTAATGGAAAAATCCATGTTGGAATATTAAAACAGAATTATAAATATAAGTCTTAATGCTATTTGGGTCTAGCTTTTTAATCGCAAAGGCAAAAAGATAAATGCAAAGTTCGCAAAGCAATTTATACATAGCTTTGCGAACTTTGTTTTGACTGAAAGTTATTTAAAAAACTTAGCGTACTTCACGGTAAAATCAGGATAAGAAATCCTTAAACCATAATCCAGAGTTTTTTATAGTTCGTTTTTGGGTTTCAAAATCTACATGGATTAGTCCGAATCGGGCATTGTAACCTTCAGCCCACTCAAAATTGTCGGTTAAAGTCCAAACAAAATAGCCGTCAACGTTTATACCCTCATTTTTAGCTTTTAGAATTTGTTCTAAATTATCCTGAATAAAATGAGTTCGCTTTATATCATGCACTTTTCCGTTTTGAACGGTGTCTGGAAAAGCGGCTCCGTTTTCGGTAATAATTATTTTTTTGATTCCGTTATACTCATTAAATTTTTTAAGGATATGATACATAGCAGGTGGATAAACTTCCCAGCCCATTTCTGTAGAAATCACATTTCTTTTTTCAGCACTTATCAGTTCAGCGCCAATGTAGGGAGTTAAGATAGAAGATTTTACAACTTCTCGGGTGTAACACTGTAATCCGATGAAATCAAAATCGAAATTGAGATTGTTTAAATCGTCTTCAAGTATATAATTATTCAATTTTTTAAGAACCGGAAGATCTTTCTGCGGATATCCCAATCCTAAAATTGGCTCTATAAAAGTTCTGTTTAATAAAGTATCTACACGTTTTGCGGCTTCAACATCTTTTGAGCTTTCAGTTGCAGGTTCAATATGCGTGCATGAAAATGTAGTTCCGATATTAGCATTTGGAATTCGTTCACGAATTATTTTAGCTCCAGCTGAAGTGGCCAGAGTAACATGATGCATCGCTTTAAGATAATTGGTGATTCCTTTTTTTCCAGGTGCATGAATGCCTAAAAAATAGCCTGCTCCGGTAAAGACGGAAGGTTCGTTTATCACCATCCAGTTTTTGACGCGATCGCCAAAATATTGTACGCAGACTTCGACATATTCTTTAAACCAAGAAACCGATTCGCGGTTTGTCCAGCCTCCTTTTACTTCAAGTTCGTGAGGTAAGTCCCAATGATAGAGTGTTATCCAAGGTTCTATTCCAGATGATAGCAGAGAATCTATAATTTTGTTGTAATAATCGATGCCGGCTTGATTTATAGGATGAATGCCTGTCGGCATAATTCTTGGCCAGCTGATAGAAAATCTAAAATTCGGAATGTTTAGTTCTTTGATTAAACTAATATCGTCTTCATAGCAGTTGTAAAAATCACAAGCTGTTAAGGCATGATGTCCGTTTTTGATTTTTCCTTTTTGAGAAGTAAAAACATCCCAGATAGAAGAACCTTTTCCGTCGGCATCATGTGCCCCTTCAATTTGGAAAGCGGCGGTAGAAACACCCCACAAGAAATCTTCACCAAATTGGTTTCTGTTCAAAAATGAGCTTTCAATTTTATTCATTCAATAGTGCTTTCCTTTATTTATAATGGTTTATTAATGCAGGAAAGAAGATTGCATTGCTCTTAAAAAAAGCCATTCTTTGAATGATACTAGGAATTTTAGATTAAAGAATTTCATAACGATTAGTTTTATATCAAATTAAAAAAACTAATGTGAAATTATTGTAAAGTGATTATTATCAAATAATTAAAAATGAAAATGGGAAGGTGTTTAATCTTCCCATCCACATAGTGTCAAACCTAAACCTTGAGCTTGTTTAAGCGATGTTTTAACTATTTCATGACTACAAGATCTTAAACCACGGCAATTTTCGTTATAATGATATTTTTTTGCGCCAGTAGAACCGCAAATAAACACTTTTGTTTCTGGAGGTCGAAAAGAAGTTGCAAAAACAAAAAGTAAAAGTAGAGTATATTTCATTCTATATATTTTTTATTTAACAATCAAATGGTATTCATTTCCTTGTTTATCAGTAGCTTTTAATTTTCCGTATGAGATCCATTCCGTATTTATTTCAACTTCAGCAACTGAATCGCTGGTTAAAATTCCTGCGCCGTATTTTCCCTGAACGTTAATATTCCCACAAACCGAATCGCCTCTGCTGTTTATTCCTTTTACATCATAATTGTACTCTTAATTTCCAGGGTTTCCTGTTCTGTATTCGTATTGATGCGTTTTATTTACATGATACGTTCTGGCTTCTTCTGGTGTAATTGTTTTTCGGTCATCTGGTGTAATGACTGGTTTGTAAAAAGAATTTACTTGTGGCAATGGAGGCGGAGAAGCAGCTTTCTTGCACGAATAAAACGTAGATAATAAAAGTAAGATGAGGTAGTTTTTTTGCATAGGCGATGTGGTATTTGGTTAGCTGCAATAAATCTACTTAGAATTAAATTCTTTAAAATGAGTACTTATACCGGATTTAATTCTGTTTCGTAAAGCGCTACAGTCTCTAACAATTCTTTTTCGTATTGGTAAATATCATCAATTGATGAAATTGCAATTTTAGCTTCGGTTTTATTATTGTTGAAGAGACTTAAATATTTTTTACCGCCATTTAGGTGTAGCCTGCAAAGAGGTTTTCGATTATTATCATCCAGCAGTATTCCAAAGTACGATTGTGTATCGCGATATACGATTCTGGCTACTGGGAGTTTTCGTCGTAAAATGGCAACTACTATACGATAACCGTCAAGTTCTTCTTCGGTTGTAACCACTTTGCTATCATCTTCAACTGAGACAATTTCTTCGTCTTGTTGTTTGATTGTTTCTTTACTTAAAGCCGCATTTAGACGATCATTAATTTTATCATTAATAAATTGATTTACTGATTTTTGAACTAAATCTTTGAATTCTTCCACAACTTTTTCTGTAAGTCTGCCTGTGTAAACTTTGTTGGCAAAAAGTTTTGTAAATTCATTTGATGGATTTTCTAATTCTGTACTTATCTGCTTTTTTATTTCCTTAATGTACTTTAATGAACTTGCATTACTTACAATATTATTGACATCAAAATTGGCTTTATGAAATTTGGCAATTTCGTTTATCGTATTTTCTTTTAGATTACAGATATCAAATTCTAAAAAAGGCTTTTCGTCCATTTTGTTTTGATCGTCCAAATCGGTGAAAAACTGATAATGAATTCCGTTTGTTAAAAGTGCAAATCGCGTTTTAGTGACATGGAAATAGCGGAATAATTGTGAATTATGAACAGTAAGTTTTTCTTTCCAGCTTTTGCATTCTACAATAATAATTGGTTCTCCATTCTGAAAAATAGCATAATCTACTTTTTCTCCTTTTTTTAAGCCAAGATCAGCTGTAAATTCAGGAACTACTTCTAGCGGATTAAAGGCATCGTATCCTAAAACATGTATAAAAGGCAGTACAAAAGCATGTTTTGTAGATTCTTCGGTTTCGATTTTACTTTTTAGCTGATTTATTTTATCTGCTAATGATTTTAGTTGAATATTCATTTCCATTGGGTTGTAGTTTTAAATTAATATTTCAAATGTAAAACCAATAAAGATCAGCGTATTATGGAAATCCGTAATCGAATGAAAATTTTGAAGGAAGTTTTTTGGAATGGATTTAAACGGAAAAAAGAGGACAATAAAGTTCCTCTTTAAAAAGCATAAATTTGATTTTTTATTCTTTTTCGGAAATAAAATCTTTTATAATTTTATCCATGTTTGAAGGCAAGTCAGCATTTTTAATTTCGAAATGTTTTATTTTCATTTCAGAAAGCCATTTTGTCCAATACGCCTTTATAACTTTTTCTTCAAACGGATTATTTTTGCTTGGATTTATTCCTAAAACCAAAACTTCAAGATTAGACAAATCGGTATCGACTTTAATAAAACCAAAATTTTCATCATTGAATCTTTTCTGCCAGTTATTTGTATTCAAGCCATTTTGTTTAATTAGCTGAGGTGTTAAATAACTCGATAAATTTCCATCTTTAATTTGCGTTCCTTCATAAAACATATATCCGTCTGTGAGGATAATTAAGATATTTCTAAAATCTTTGTCAATGCATTGATCCTGAACTTTGCTGTCGAAAAAGTTCCAAATATCTGAACCGATATATTTATCATCTTTAATCGCTGATTCATATATTTTTGATGTTTTTGAAGAATAAGTATCATTAATGGAATTAAGGAATTTCTTGGACGCATTATCTTTATTTACCGTAATTCTCAATTCTTTAGAAATAGAATTAATTTCAGGATTTTCAGGTTCGGGATTAAAAAACAATTGCATTTTGTCATCAATCTGTCTCATTCTTTTTGATTTCAGATGATCTGTAAAAGCTTCAGAAACCGATTTGATATATCCTAAGTCCCTTTGATAAATTTCCATTGTTGGATTTGGATTTTTTTTGAGGCTAATTCGGTCTGATAAATCCACCAAAATACTAATGTTATAATTTTCTGAAACAGAACTTTTAGTTGAGGTTTCTTTGCTTTCTGTTTTGGTTTCTTCTTTACATGAAAAGAAGAAAATCAACAACAAAGACATTGAGATTTTAAGTAAAGTATTTTTCATCTTAATTGATTTTAGAATATACTAAATGTTGGAAATCAGGATCTATTAAGTTTAGTTTACTTAAATGTTCTTCTGAATAAAGTTCACAATTTTGCAAAAGTTCTTCTTTCTCTTTGTATGGTAAAGCCAATTCAGTTCCAATTGCCTGAAACCATCCTTCTTTATATTGGTGATGATAATGCAAATACTCTTTTACAGGAAAAACAAATCCATCAATTTTGGCTTGTAATTCTGATATTTTTCCATTGACAATAACAATTTGCTGTTTGAAATCATTGATTTTATTAACATAATCAGATTTCAGTTTTTCTAGATTTAATAAATTTTCTTTTCGGCCTCTTATAAAAGCTCTGATTTTATCAATGTTTTCAAATTCTTTCATTACAAAATCAAATACCAATCCCCAGATGATATATACTACGAAACCGGCAAATATGATCATCCAGAATTCTGGCTCACCCAAAGCGATATTTAAATTGTAAGGGGAAGATTCTGTTGTTTTATTAAACTCGTATATTTTTTTCTCAATGATGTACGCCAAAAGACCATCAAATAGAAATGTAATAGTAAAAAGTGCAGCAAGTCTGAAAATATTTTTGATTCCTTTTCCTTTTTGCACCATATGAATAACATAACCCAATCCCATAAAAACAAACGGAATAGTGGTAACCAAAACGCCTTCGAGCCAACTTGCCTTGAAAGCATTTGTAAATGCATCGGCATCAAAAATGGCTGCAGTTAAACTGTCATTTGAAAATTCTTTGAAAAAAGCAGAATAAGAAGCCGAAATATAAAACACCAAAACATAAAGTGTAATTGGCAATAAAAGAATCAAACCAATATAAAATTGTGCTTTTAAACCTTTTCCTTCTTCGATTCCGTATTTGTCAGGATTTCGTTTTACTTCAATAATTTCGTTTTTTATCTGATCCATATTATCATTTATATCCTGTTCTTTTTTCTCATAAATGCCAATTGCGGCTTCAGATTTTTTAAGCTCAGTTCTGTTTTTTTCCTGTTCTTCGCGATACGGCTGTTTGAGTTTGTCTTGTTCCATTTTTTGTTTTCGGCACTGATCTTCAAAACTCATATATAAATTTTGAAGACATGCTTTTAAAACAATTGGTTTTCCAGTTGCTTTAACCGATGCGGCAAAACCGCTTTGGTAATACGTAATTCTGATTTGTTCTCTATCTTCTTCATTTTCTTCCAAAATTCTAAAAGGAGAATCTTCAGATTTTTTTAAACTAAATAATTGTGCAAGTGGTTTCATAACTTAAGCGTTTAGTTGACTAATAATTTCTTCTTTACGAATGTTTTTCTGAACACAATCAATCAGATAATCAGATAAATCATTGATGTTTTCTTCAACAAAATCAAATTTTCTGCAATACTTTCTCAGCATATTTAATTCATCGTCAGTAATTTTTCCATCCGCCCAAATAATACGGGTAAGATCATACAGGTATTCGATTTTGGTATGTAAAGCTTCCGGAACAATAAAATCAGTATTAATTGGATTCAGAAAAAGTTTGTCGAGTTCTTCTTTTGGAATCCCTCTTTCGTCTGCAAAATGATACAGCATTTGAAGTTCTAATACATCAAATTGATCATCAGATAATGCCATTTGATATAATCTTAAAAAATGGCTTTTTAGTTCTAGTGTTATCATGGTTTTTATTTAGTTATTTTAAATGTTCACAAGCTTTTCCATTTCCATCTCCATCCAAATTTTTATAGCATTTTTTGTTGCTTTCAAAAGTTTTTTGAGCATCGGCTTGACTTTTGAAATCACCACAAGTTTTTGTTGGACAATTTGAATTTGAATTTGAGGACGGACTCGAAGACGAGCCTGTATTAGTTACAGTTGATTCAATTGAATCACCAGATTCTGAACATGAAACTGCAAAAGCGAAAATTGCGAGTAATGAAAGTATAACTTGAGTAATTTTTTTATGGTTCATGATATAGATAATTTAGATTTGTTTAATTAATCTTTCCGCTATTTCTTCTCGGTCAATTATGATTTGAGAAGGAAGAATCATTTGGATTTGGTCATTAATTGGATTCTTAAAAATGGAAAAATTTCCTCTGCAGTTTTTATATCGAAATTGAAATGCTTTTAAACCTTTCATAAATCCTTCTTTTTGAGTTATTTCAAAAACATAATTTGAGCAGGATTTTTTAAAAATGCATTTCCTTCTGTTAGACTGCGGAATTAAAATCCAATACAATCGAATAATTAATAAGGTTAAATATTTCATTTTTTCTGAAAAACAACCATTTGACTATTTGTTGTGTAGCCTGGTTTTGCACCGAATCCAAAACAACCATTATCAGGATGAACAAATGTGGATACACTTTCTAAGCGCACATATTCCCAACCTCGGCTTGTGTAATTTTTGATTAAACTTTCAAGTTGTTCAGCAACATGATTAGAAGTTCCTTTTTTTGGATCGATTGAAGCCACGAATGGCACTACTTTGTATTCCATAATTTTTGATTTTAATTAATTTTTAAATTGATTTACAACCCAAAAGTAAAACCAATCAAAACCAGTATTTTACGGAAATCCATAATCCGATATTATAATTCTTGAAAATAAAAAAAGCTCCCGAAGGAGCTTAAATGGGTAATAAATAGAGATTTAAATTATCCCCATATCTTTTGTAATCGAAACCAGATGAATGGTATTGTTGGCTTTGAAAAAGTCTTTTAGTTTTGCCAATCTTTTTTCCATAGCGCTTTTGCTATTTGGTTTTATATCGCTGCTTTTAAAGATTTCTATAATTTCATCCTGAGAAGTTCCAGCAGACAAATATTTTAAGATTTTAATATCTACATCGTCTATTTCATAATTGCCTTTTTCCTGAAGCGCTGAAGCAACTTCCGGCGAAATAAATCTTTGATCAGAAGACGAAATTATGGTCAACGCTTTTTTGAGTTCTTCAATACTATTTCTGCCTTTTAGCACAAAGGCATTAATTTCAGAATCTTCAAAAAGCGATTTTATTCGAACACTTTTATCTTCAATAGAGTAGGCGATGATTTTAATATCAGGCTGGAGTTCGCGGACTTTTTGAATCAGTTCATCTCCGCTGCCGATTTTTACTTCGCGATGGTCTTTTTTAAACGAAAGATCGCTAATTAATAAATCGTATGGTTCGTTATCCTGAATCGCTTTTCTAATTTTAAGAAAAGCATCATCACAATATTTAGCGTGTTGGAAATTGACAATGTTGAAATCATTCAAAGTCTGTTTGATGGCTAAATTGAATTCTTCAAAATCCTCGGCTATTATTACTTTTTTAAACATAGGCTCTTATTTAGGCATTGTTATTTTTACTTTAAAACCTTTATTCGGTTCAGTTTCAAAAGTAATAGTTCCTTTTACAGCCAGAATACGGATTTCCATATTTTGAAGACCATTTTTTATAATTTTTGATTTTTCGCAGCCTTTTCCGTTGTCACTGTAATCAATAAGCAGAGAATTTGAGTCCGTATTGAACTTTATAGACACGACAGGAGCTTCACTATGTTTTTTCATATTGACCATTAATTCGTGTAAAACTCGCTGAATGGCAATCTTTTTTAAATCATCAACCGAATCCCAATTTATTTTTTCAACACCATTTATGATAACGTTAGTCTGACTGCTATTATAAGTAGAAAGCATTGCTTTTAAATTGTTCGGAAAATTTGAACTCGTATCTATATCATTGTTTTCTCTAGAAATTCCACGAACGCGTGAGTAAATGTCATCAAGTTTCTGGAGTAAGTTTTCTTTATTGCTTTCGTTGGTTAAAGGCTGAGTTTGCGTGTAAGTAATAGCATGAAAAACATCATTTGCCAGACCGTCATGAATGTCTTTTGCAATTCGGGTTTCTGTACTGTATGCTGTTTTTATTTTCTCAATTCGATTTCGATTCTGATAAAACTTTCTCAAATAAAGCAATAGTAGAAAAAGAGATGAAATGCCTATTATGAAAAATATCTTTTGATATTTAGCTTTCTGAAGCGCAAGCAAATTCTCAGCTTTCTCTAATTTAAGTTTCTGATTTTCGTCTTTTTCTTTTTTGGAATCGTATTTAATTTTAGCGAACTTGTTTTTAAAATTGTTTCTGATTTTGATTATGCTATCATTTAAAGACACGAATTTTTTTGCGTAATAGGAGCTTTTTAGATTTGAATCATTAGAAATCAGATAAGATAAAGCTTTTAAACGTTCATCAATACTATTAGATTCTGTTGCAGTTTTGTAGGCAGTTAGTGCAAATTGATTCGAATTTTGAGAATTAGTTTTAGCATAAAACTCAGCCAGATGTAAATTGCTCTCAATGCTTCCGTAGCGATCATTTAAATTATTTCGTATTTGAAGACTTTCTTCCATGAGTGAAAGTCCCTTTTCAGACATGCCTTTTTTAAAATAAGCAAATCCTAAATTGTCTAGAATTCTGGCTTGGGTTTTTAAAAACAACTTGTCAGTTATTTGCCCTTTGAATAAAATTGATTCTAAAATTAGAATTGCTTTATCATATTTATTTTGCAATATATATATAACAGCAATATTGTTTAAAGGAGCTTTTTTGCAAATAGAATCTTTGCATTCTTTTAAAGCTTCTTTATAGTAATAGACAGCATCTTCATAAATGGAGAGTTCTTTATCTGCTATGCCGAAATAATTATTTATTGCCGCACTATAAACATCTTTTTGGTTAATATATGGTAAGGCTTCTGTAAGAGTTTCTTTGCTTCCGTAATAGTCGCCATTAATCTGTTGAATAGCCGCCATTTGGATAAGATTGTAGACAATATTGGAGCTGTCTTTAAGATTTTCAAATGCTATTTTTGATTTATTAAAATTATAGAAAGCGCTGTTATAATCTTTATTTTGGAACTTTAAAAGAGCTTTATCGCGTATTGCTATAGCCTCATCACTTGTTACGCTATTTTTTGATAAATGATTATTTGTTTCTTTTCGGCAGGAAAGAAACAAAGTTATAAAAAGCAAATAAAAAAACGGGGAACGCAGCATAAAACTTACTTTCCCCGAAAATAGTAATTAATAACTTACTAACTAGTGATGATTATCATTTTTTTGGTGGCGGAGGAACATTGATCGGTTCATCTCCAGGACCATCTGGTTCACTTGCTTGCCCTTCAGTTGGCATTTCTTTTTTTATTTCAGTCTTTTGTTCTGAAGATTCTAGTTCATCTGCAGTACAAGAAAATAATGTAGTTGACAACAGCGCGCACGCTCCCCATAAATATAAAGTTTTCATTTTTTTAAAATTTAAAAGTTGAACATGGGTATTGCTGCCTGAAATCTTTTTTCAGGTTGGTTTTTAAATGGCAATACCAAATTTTGTTTGGGAAGTGAAGTGCGTAGAACAGTAAGATTTTCATCTATACTTCCCGGATAAAATCCATCTTACGGTTTTCCGCACTTGGTACATGAACTAGTTTTGTACATTTGCTTTTGACCTGCAGATCAAAGCGATAACTAATTTTGTTGAGGCAAAGTTATGTTGGGTTTAGGGCTGTAAGGAGCGTAAAGTCAGGAAAGTCGAATATATTTTCTTAAAGTCGGGATAAGTTCCAGAAAGTCATAAAAAGTCGAGGAAAGCACTTTAGAAAAGTTTTAAAAAGTTCAAATGCCTATGCAAACCATTACTTTTGAAGATTATAAAAATGCTATTAAAGCAAAGTATGAAGAGGAAAAAAATGGAGAATATTCAAATAACTTAAATTCTCCTACAGCAGCAAATCTTAGAAATTTGTGCGTCAAAAGATTTGATACAAATAATAATCAAGATGACTTAATTGCCTTTAAATCTTTTTTTGATTTTCCATTTGATAGGAATAAGAAAAACTTATTTGGAGAAGATGAACTGAATAAATTAGAAGCTGTTAAGAGGTTTTTCTTGGGCAAAACAGAAAATCCAGCAGAAGATACTATTCAATTGGCGGCAATATTAGTTGATCTTCAGCCAAGACCTTTTAATGAATATAGAAAGCAACTTAGTGCAGAAGAAAAGAAATTAATAGATGAGTTAAGAGATACTTCGCCTCCACCTAAGAAAGATACGTCGCTTAATACTTTTATTGATAAAATAGAAGACGACGATAATCTAAAAATCGAAGAAGTAGAGCAAACTCCATCTTCAGAATCTGAAATAGCACCAATCCCTATAGCAACTTTTGTTGCGACAGGAAAACCAACAAAATCTAGGATGATAATATATGCAGTAGTTACAGCTTTCTCTGCTGGATTGGCGATAATGATTTATTTTGCTTTCTTTCAAAAACAATGCATGCAATGGTCAAATGATCACTACGAAAAAGTAAGCTGTGATTTGGAAGTAAATGGTCTGGGAAGTTTTAATGTTGTAGAACCTTTTGACAAAACTGTTTTTGACTTAAAAAAAATAAAAGTATGCGATACAACACCATTTTTTAATACAAATGGAGAAGCAATTGTCTGGTATGGCAAAACGGCAAACGGAATAGATTTCTTCAATGGACATGGAAGACATCCCGAGAATAATAGTCCTTTAAGACCTGTAACTAGATATATTTTGAATAAATATGTGAAAAAGTAAAATCTATCGAAAATGCGATTTATGTAAAATATTCGCAGAATCATGAAATTTTTTGTAAGTATATACTTTTAATTTAGCATTATTGAATTAAATTAATAAAAAACAAACAAATCATGAAAAGCAGAAAAATATTATTCGTATTAGCCTTAAGCGCGGGAATGTTCGTAACCTCTTGTAGTAACGACGATAATGAAGGAGAAACAATAGTTCCTATCCAAGGGAAGTATAATCTAAGCAAAACAGGAACAATTGTTAACGGTCAAGAAGTTTTAGTAGATGCTCCACAAAACCAAAGTGGATGCCCTGGAGATTATTTAGAGTTAAAATTAAGTAATGCTGCAGTTATTGGAGATTATGATGGAAGTAATTGTGCTTTAACAGAAACTACTGGTACTTATGTAAGATCTCATAATGATTTGACTATTACTGTTGGAAATGTAAGTTCTACTAGCGATATCATGAATCTTACCAACAAAGAGTTAAAAATTAAAGACAAAACAACAGGTATAATTACTGTTTATACTAGATAAAATTTGTTTTGAGATAATTTCAATTTCCTTTGAAATGGAAAAACGGAAACCGCTTACTTGCAGTTTCCGTTTTTTTTTATATGAATTTGGAATTTAGAATTTAGAATTTAGAAAATCTTATTCTACAGGAATATAAATATCAAAAGAAGCTCCTTGATTTTGAATACCCGAAGCGGTAATGATTCCGTTGTGGTTTTCAATAATTTTTTTTACAATAGCTAATCCTATTCCAGTTCCGTTGTATCGGTCTCTACCATGAAGGCGCTGGAAAACTTCGAATATTTTTTTGTTGTACTGAGCTTCAAAACCAATACCGTTATCTGAAACTTCAATGTGACAATATTTTTTAGCGGGAATCAGTTTTTCATTTTCTAAATCTTTTCCTAATGCAATTTTGCTTTTAATTTTTATTACAATTGGAATATCAGGATTTGAAAATTTTAATGAATTACTGATGAGGTTATAGAGCAACTGCTTGAACTGAAACGGAATGATATTAACTTCAACGCTGTCTTCAATTTCAATTACGGCACTTTTTTGCTCTAGTTCTTCGGTTAAATCTTCCTTTACTTCATTTATAATTTGGGCAAGATCTGTTTTTATGAAAATACGTTCTTGAGCATTTGTTCTTGAATAAGCCAATAAATCATTAATTAAGGTCTGCATTCGCTGTGCTGCGTTCTGCATTCTTTTGAATTTATCTTTTCCGTTTTCTGTTAAATGTTCGGCTTCTTTTTCAATAATTTGAGAAGCAAAAGTCTGTATTTTTCTGAGCGGTTCCTGTAAATCATGACTTGAGATATAAGCAAACGACTGGAGTTCTTTGTTCATTTCTTCCAGCTCATTATTTTTCTGCTCTAGTTCAAGTGCATTCATTTTTAATTTATCATCGGCTTTTTTCTTTTCGGTTAAGTCATGCGTAACTTTTGAAAAACCGATAACGTCACCTTTTTTATTATGCACAGCTGTAATAACTACGCTTGCCCAGAATAAACTTCCGTCTTTACGCGTACGCCAGCCTTCATGAATTACTTTTCCTTTTTCGCGAGCCAACTCCAAAAGTTTCTCGGGCAATTTATTCTTCTGATCTTCATTGGTATAAAAAACAGCAAAATATTTTCCGATAATTTCCTCTGCCTTGTAGCCTTTAATCTTTTCAGCTCCAACATTCCAATTCTCCACAATGCCATTTGGATTCAAGTAGAGTATTGAATATTCTTGAACTTCTTCAACCATTAAATGGTAACGTTCTTCACTTTTTCGAAGTGACTCGTTAATTTGGATTAATTCTCTTGTTCTGGCCGTAACCTGCTGTTCAAGTTCGTGCGTAAAAGCTTTTTCGGTATGAATATCGGTAAAGGCTCCCACCCATTTTACAATTTTATTGTCAGGTCCAAAAACTGGTTCGCCAATAACAGTATGCCATCTGTACGAACCATCTTTTCTTCGCATTCTTACATCACAGCGGTACATTTCTCCTGTTGCTAGCGCATGCTGCCAAATTTTTATATTTTCATCAAAATCATCTGGATGAATCATTTTCTGCCATGACCCTTCAACTCCTGGTTCAATGCCAGTATATTCAAGCCATCTTCCCGAAGTGAAAAGGGCATTTCCATCGGCATCGGTTTCCCAGATTAATTGCGGAATACTTTCGGTAAGCAGTCGGAATCTCTTCTCGCTTTCTTCGATTTTCTTTCTCGCTTCAACTTTCTCCGTGACATCAATAAGCGTCATTCTAATTCCAGAAATCGAATTATCACTTTCGCGGAGCGGTGCAAATTCAAAATCGACATAAAATGGGTTGCCGCTTTTTTCATTTTCAAAAAATAATAATGATTCTGATTCCGAATATACATTTCCAGATTCGTAAACTTTCTTTAATAAATCAGCATATTTTTGTTTTTTCAGCTCTGGAAATATTTCTAGTATTTTTTTTCCTTGAACTTCAGTTTCTTCTTTTTTCCAGATATTATTCAAAAGTACAAAATTGGCCATTTCGATTACAAAATCATTTCCTCGCAAAATGGCTTTTGGAACGGGCGACTGCATAATAAGATTGCGAAGTTTCTTTTCGCTTTCTTCAATCTTCTGCTGGTATTTTTTTTCTTCTGTAATATCTCGAATCGTTCCAATGAGTTTTTCAGGATCATGGTTTTCATCATAAAAAACTTTTCCTTTTCCTTCAATCCAGTGTATTGATTGGTCTTTCCAAATTACACGGACTTCATAATTTAAGAAACCTGTACTTAAAGCTTCCTTAAAGCCTTTATTTCTAATGTGTAAATCATCAGGATGAAGATGAGCCAATAATTCTTCGTGGGTTAATGTCACTTCTTCCTTATAACCGCCAAGAATTTCAAGATATCTCTGAGAATAAGTTGGGATTCTAGTTTTAACATTCAATTCCCATGTACCCAATTCGCTGGCTTCAACTACAATTTTGAGGCGTTCCTCATTTAATTCAATTTTTTTTCTAGCTTCTACTTTTTCAGTGACTTCAGTAGCTGTTACTAAAATTCCAGAAATGTTTCCGTTTTCTTCTTTTAATGGGTGGTAAAGAAAATCAAAATAAGAAGTTTCTATTTTTCCATATCGGTTTAAAGGAACAGGAACTTCAATTCCATGAAAAGGAATTCCGGTATTTAAAACATTGTCCAATAAAGCGCTTACGGTTTCTTTAACTTCTGGAAGAGAATCGTACAATGGTCTGCCAACAAAAGTTTGCTCTTCTTTGTCTACCAATTTTAGATAAGCCTCGTTGGCCATTTCTACAATATATTCTGATCCTCGAAGAATCGTAATTCCAACAGGAGCTTGTCTTACTGTGTCGCGGAAACGCTTGTCGCTTTCCTCGATTTTTTGTTTGGCTAAATATAAATCAGTTATTTCAACCCCAGTATTCATTACGCCATATACATTCCCGTAGTTATCATAAAGTGGCGTAAAGCTGTAGTCAAAATAAGAGGTTTTTAGAACGTTGTCTACAATAAGATTAATTTTTGAATTTTTTGAATGAAAGGGTATTCCTGTTTTGTATACCATTTCTACTTGTTCAAAAATCGGTTCATCCTTTAATTCTGGTAGAATTTCGGTGTATGTTTTTCCAATCACATCGGGACCTTTTCCCCAAATTTTAATTATGGAATCGTTTGCCAATTCAATGCGCATTTCCTTTCCGACATAAACCGCAATCGGAAAAGGGGCATTTTCAACCAGCTGTCTTATCTTTTGTTCGCTTTCTTCTACTTTTGAACGTGCCAGAACCTGAGCGGTAACTTCTGTTGCAATTGCAGCAACGCCAGAAATAGTGCCGTCTTTTTCACGCAAAGCTTCGTAAACAAAATTGATATACGTATTTTCAGTTTGTCCGTTTCGATTTAATTGGACAAAAAACTCTTCTGTAGTAACTTTTTTTCCTGTGGTAAAAACGTTATGAAGAATTTCATCAAAGCCTTGTTTTTTTAATCCTGGCAGAACTTCAAAAATAGGCTTATTTATAACATTTTCTTCTTTTGCTTCCCAAAGCTGCAGCATTTGTTCGTTGACAATTTCAACAACGTGATTTTTCCCTCTAAAAATGCACATTGCCACCGGAGCTTGCATAATATTATTGACAAATCGTGCATTGCTTTCCTGTAAAGCATCTGCGACAATTTTCTTTTCGGTAGTTTCGATAACGGTAACCAAAATTCCGCCAATAGAACCGTCTTCTATTTTTATCGGACTATACGAAAAATCAAAATAACAATCTTCTGTATAGCCATTTCGATGAAGGGAAACTTTAAAATCAGGAAAACTTACCGCTTGTCCCTGTATAACATTGGCAAACATAGGACCAATGGTGTCCCAGATTTCGGCAAATGTATCTTTAGAGCTTCCGCCCAACGCATCCGGATGTTTTGAAGCGCCAAGAATAGGACGAAAAGCATCATTATATAATTGAGTATAATTTTTCCCCCAAGCAATGTACATTCCAAACGGATTGCCTAACATCATCGCAGTCATGGTTTTAAGACTCTGAGGCCATTTTTCGGGATTACCCAAAGGAGTTTGGCTCCAATTTGCGGAACGAATTAATTCTCCCATTTCTCCTCCTTCGGAAAGGAAATAATGTTCCTTTTTTTTATGGCTCATTTCCAAAGAGAGTTAGGGTTGCAGTATGAAATTTGCTCTTTCAGGCTGTGTGAAATTGTTTTCACATGCAATGGTAAGGGCTTTATTTATAACAGATTTCAGTTTAGAAAATTCTCCAGGTTTCCTGATATAATAAGAAGCACCTTGTTGATATAGTCTATTTACTATTTCACTATCCAGTGAAGTAGAGAAAATAATGATGGGCAGATTTTTTAGTTTTTCGTCATTTTTTATTTCATCCAAACATTCCAAGCCATTTTTTCGGGGCATATTAAGATCCAAAAAAACAACTTCTGGAAGATTTACAATATTATTTTTTAAATAATCCATTAATTGTACGCCATCGTGAACCATTAAAAGATCATTGCTGACAGCTATTTCATCGAGAGCTTCTTTAAAGAAAAGGCAGTCGTCTTCGTCATCGTCAGCCAGTAAAAGATGGTAATGCTCCTTACTCATTTTGTAGTCTCCTTAATTTAGGGTTAAGTTTGTTCGGATAAATTTAACTTTTTTCGATAAGATTTCCTGATTTTTTATGAAGAATGTTTTTCAAAGACCTAAAAAAAGCTGTTTTAGAATCTATTTTCTTTCTCTCAAACAATTTTATTTTTAAAATGGCGTTTTATTAATTCTTATTAATTTTTCGCGAGAAAAAATAGTTTTGAGATTTCGTTTCTTTCTAAATACGAATAGCAAAATCGCTGAGAAACCCTTTGAAATCTCACTTTCTGTATTCATAATTTTCCAATTTTAGTGTGTACCGTATCCAAAAAGTGTGAAATAATTATACACTCTTTTTTGAACTTCTTTTTCTAAATAGCTCTTTATCAGTTTAAAATCGTATTGGCACGTCACTTGTAAAAAGTGTTTATGTCAAAATCTTTGATGAGTTTGTTTTTTTATTGTTTCTCGAATAAGAGCCATCAATAAATGAGAAAAGAAAAGATTTTACTAAAAGCCAAATAAGGAAATTAAAAAAGGAGTATAAGCATGAAAAGCGAAACAATTATCTCAGAACAATTTTATGCGAACGGCAGTTCAGCAATCAGCGAAAAAACATTAAATGGTTCTTTTTTCAGAACCAACGAAAGAACAAAAGTGCATGTAGAACGTCCAACGAGCCCTTTTGGATTAGCGGTTCTTGTTGCAACATTTTTATTATTAATTGCTGGATTAGTTTCAGTATTTCTTTTACAAGACGATTTTGAACAATTTCATTTTGAAAGAATTGCTTCGACTTGGGGATTGCCATTTTTAGTAATCACTACCATTTTGTTTTTCTATCAGGCAGGAGTTTTCTTGTACAGCTCTTTCTTGTATTTAAGATATAAAGCAATTCCTTCTGTATCAGATGATTTATTGCCAACCTGTACGATTATCGTTCCGGCATATAACGAAGGAAAATTAGTTTGGGATACTCTATTAAGTCTTGCAGACAGCGATTATCCAGCAGAAAAACTACAGCTTTTAGCAATTGATGATGGAAGTAAAGATGATACTTGGTACTGGATGCAAGAAGCAAAAGCAAAATTGGGAGATCGCGTTACAATTTTCCAGCAGCCAAAAAATCAAGGGAAACGTCAGGCATTATACAGAGGATTTAAATTAGGAACAGGAGAAATATTTGTTACCGTAGACAGCGATTCTATTGTAAAAAAAGATACTTTAAGAAACTTGGTGAGTCCGTTTGTGGTAAACAAAAAATGCGGTGCAGTTGCAGGAAACGTTCAGGTTTTGAACAACAAAAAAGCAATTTTGCCAAAAATGCTAAATGTAAGTTTCGTAATGAGTTTTGAATTTCAGCGTTCTGCAGAAAGCGAGTTGGGATCTGTGTTATGTACGCCGGGAGCTTTGGCAGCGTATAGAAGAGATGCCGTTTTCAACTGTCTCCCAGAATGGATCAATCAGACTTTTATGGGCGAACCTTCAGATATTGGAGAAGACCGTGCTTTGACTAATATGATTTTGAAGCAAGGTTTTGAAGTTAAATTTCAAAGAAATGCCGTTGTATTGACCAATGTACCTGAAGAATACAAAGGTCTGTATAAAATGTTCATAAGATGGGCAAGAAGCAACGTTCGTGAAAACCTAATGATGGCAAAATATGTTTTTACAGATTTTAGAAAAGGATCAAAATTTGGCGCGAGAATGCTATTCTTAAACCAGTTTTTTAAAATTGCAATGACGTATCCTTTTATATTATTTATGTTTTACTTTATTGCGGTTCACCCAGTATTATTTTTAAGTTCAACATTGGTAGCCATTTTAATGTTTTCAACATTTTCTATGGTATTTTATGCAAAAAGATATACGCTTTCAGAATCATTCTGGGCATATTCATATAGTGTTTTTTACACTTTCAGTTTATTCTGGATCGGGCCTTATGCTATTGCAACAGCCAACAAAAAAGGCTGGTTGACAAGAGGCTTATAAATAAGTACACTATTCATTCTATATATAAAACTCCACCCAAGAGAATTACCCGTTGTGAGCATTTGCAGCGGGTTTTTTGATTTAAAAAAAACAACCCACGTTCCGCTAGGAACGTTTCATCGGTAGAATTAAAATGTGGATTGTGGTTACACGTTCCATAGTAACGTTTGATCGGTAAAAAAAGGTAACCAGTGAACCCCGTTCCTCTAGGAACGTCTCGTCGGTAAAAAATGCATGACAATCAAACGTTCCTAAGGAACGTAAAACAATGATGTCAATCCAATTCTAGCGATGAAATGTTCCTACGGAACAAATAATTAAACGTGAAATTGTGTCGAATTTTATATGTTTTTATTTGAATCCAAAGCAGCAATAATCTGCTTTTTCATAGTAGTATTAATATAATCTAAAGCCTCAGCATACGAAATGGCATAACGTCTTTCCATGTTTTGAAAATGTTCTGGAAAACTGTTTAAAATTTTATCATAATAAACATTCAACTGTTTTTCTGACGGCATTTCATATTTCAGACGAAGCTGAAATCTTCGCAATAAAGCACTGTCAATTATCTCATAATGATTGGTAGCGCAAATCAATAAACTATCAGAAGGGAAGTAATCAAAAAGCTGAATAATGGTATTGACCAAACGCCTCATTTCGCCTACATCCTTATCATCGCTGTCTCGGCTTTTTCCGATCTGGTCAAATTCGTCTAAAAATAAAACCGCTCTTTCTCTAATGGCTTTATCAAAAATGGCTTTAAGATTTTTAGAAGTTTCACCAATTCTAGAATCGACAACAGTGCTGAGGTTTACAATAATAATGTTTTTGCCTAACGTATTGGCAATCGCTTTTGCTGTTGTCGTTTTACCACAGCCAGAACTTCCGTGCAATAAAATTTTATTATCAACTTTAAGATTGTACTTTTTTAGTTCTTCGATATATTGATGCTCTTTGATAATCTGAAGCAAAGCAGCTTTGTTTTCATCACTAAAAAATAAATCGTCTAAAGCAATTTTTTCAGTATCAATTACAGTAAGATCATTCAGGTTCATCTGCTTATTATTTGCTACAAAATTAAGTTTTATTCTGCAATGTTTTCGTTCCAGATTTCTTTTCCTAAAAAGCGGTTTCCGAATATCGAAGTGCCAATTCGAACCATATTCGAACCTTCCGCGATAGCAAGTTCCAAATCCTGAGACATTCCCATAGAAAGTTTCAGATTTTGCAAATCGTCAATTCCTTCCGAATAAATTTCATCGCGAATAGTTCTTAAAAGTCTTAGAGACGGAATCATTTTTTCTTTTTCAACATCAAGCAAACCAATAGTCATGAGACCTTTTATATTTAATGTGTCGTAAGTTTTTATTTTTTTGATGAAAGACAAAACCTCTTCTGGAGCTAGACCAAATTTGCTTTCTTCGTAGGAAGTATTGACTTGCACAAAAACATCTAATTTTCTGTTTTGGTTTTGAAGTTGTTTGTGCAATTCATCAGCCAGATTAATTCGATCTAGAGATTGAATGCAAGTCACATACTTCAAGACATCTTTTATTTTATTGGTTTGAAGATGTCCAATAAAATGACGTTCAACTGGAAGATTTTTCAAAACATCATTTTTGTCTCTCAATTCTTGCATTTTGTTTTCTCCCATTAAAGTTTCGCCAGCTTCAATTGCAATACGTATTTTTTCTGCTGGAACCGTTTTAGTTGCCAATAAAAGCTGAACATCAGCAGTGTTTCTGCCGGCAATTTTGCAGGCATTTTCGATACGCTGGCGCACTTTAGTTAAATTAAAAATAATTTCGCTTTCCATATTGCAAAACTATGCCTAAACAGCAAAATTCTGCTGGACCAGTATATTTCAAAAAATGAAAAAACTGGATGATTTTCAACTTTTAAATGGAACGTAAATTTGCATTATAAAACTTAGTCCCTTAGCGACTTAGTAGCTTATAACCTTAAAAATAAAAAAATGAAAATAGCAGTTTGGGATACTTATGTAACCCGCAAAGACGGAAAAATTATGCACTTTGATATTTTGGTAGATGAAAATGTTAATGATGCAGAACAGGTATATGAATACGGTAAAAAATATCTAAAAAGTGTAGCGCAAGAAGGACAGACTTTATCTTCTAAAGAATGCCGTTTCTGTCACATTGATAAAGCGCCGATTGAAGTTGAAAATCAGATTCGGGCAAATGGGTTTTCTATTATTGAAATGGAGAATTGCAATTAAATTAATTTGCAAGACTGATAACTAGAAAGTCTTCGACTCCGCTCAGCCAGACAATCTTCATGTCACCCTGAGCGAAGTCAAAGGGCTTTTTATAGCAATTTTGAAAGTACGCTTATTCCTTCCTCCATTTGTTTTTCTGAGAGTGAAGCATATCCTAGACGAAAACCTTTGATAGTCTCATCAAAACTAAATCGGTTTGGGCTCATAATCTGAATGCCTTGCGATTTTAGCTTTTCAAAAACTTCAAGAACATTAATTTCTTCTTTTGGAACAATCCAAAATGCAAGTCCGCCTTCAGGTTTTGTAAAGGTGATTTTATCTTTCAGATATTGATTTAGCAGACTTTCAAAATAATCTCTTTTGTTTTTGTAAACCAAATTGGCTTTTTTGAGATGACGCTTTATTTTCCCTTCATTGATGAGGTTCAAAATCGCCTCTTCCATAATATTATCGCCCTGAACATCTATTATTTTTCTATGGTTTCCGATTTTCTGAATGTTTTCATGAGAACTCGCCAGATATCCAATACGAAGCGCAGGAGCAACAATTTTGCTGAAAGTGCCAATGTAAATATAGTTTTTCAAAACCGAATAACTGGAAATCGGAAGTATTGGGCGCTGTCCAAAATGAAATTCATTATCGTAATCGTCTTCAATAATTGTAAAATTATATTGATTAGAAAGTTCAATCAGTTTCAATCTCTTTTTTAAAGAAAGCGTTACCGTGGTCGGAAATTGATGATGAGGTGTAACGTAAATTGCTTTTATGCCTGAATGTTTTTCAAGATATTTTTCTACTTGATCGATATCCAATCCGTCTGAGTTTACATTTACGGGAAGTAATGTTGCGCCTGCATTTTCAAAAGCTTCCCAAGCAGGTTTGTACCCCGGATTTTCGACCAAAACAAAATCGCCTGATTTTAAAATGCAATGCGAGGCAAGATACATCGCCATCTGGCTTCCCCGCGTAATGCAGATTTGATCGTAAGAAATACTCATACCACGTTTAAAATTCAGCATTTGAGCAATCGATTTTCTAAATTCCAAATTTCCCAATTCGCTGCTGTAACCCATAATCTGCCAACGCGATTTTCGACTAAACAATTCGCGATATGCTCTTGCCAGATCATTCATTGGTGCAAGGCGGCTATCGGGAAGTCCGTCATCAAAAACTAAAAAACTTTTAGATTCCTCTGTTTTAATTTTCAGATCTTTTTTGTTTTCTGCATGATTGATCTGTGGAAGTGACTGTGTTACAAAAGTTCCCTTTCGGTCGATTGTCACGAGCCAGCCTTCGGCAATTAAAACATCTAAAGCTTCTACAACTGTGTTTCGGTTTACTTTCAATAATTCGGCGAGCTGTCTGCTTCCTGGTAATGCATTGCCGCTTACCAATTTTCCAGTTTTTATGGCATCTATTACAGCATCGGCAATTTGCAGGTAAATGGCTTTATCTGATTTTTTATCAAGCTGAATTTCTAATGGCCACGGTCGAAGCATCTGGACTGTTTTTGTTTGGTAAATAAATATATTTTGCTAGTCCAAAAATACAATAATTATCATTAGAGTATTTTTAATAGTATAGTGGCGAAAAAAATAAGCCTCAAATTCAGTACTTTAAATAGCTTTTGTTATTTTTAAAAATGAAAATTTAAAACCATAACAATGAACGATCTGCTTCGGAAATTTTTAGGACAATTCAATAGGTTTAAGCCTTCAGATATTGATCTAATTATTGAAAACACAACAATCGAATTTTTTAAAAAAGGCGATTTTGTAGTTACAGAAGGCCAGATTAGCGATAAATGTTATTTGGTTTTAAAAGGCTGTTTAAGACAATTCAAAATGATTGATGGAGTCGAAAAAACCTCGGGTTTTTTTATAGAAGAAATGCCTTTAGTGATTTATTCCAGCTACTTAGATGGAAAACCTTCTGAATTTAACATCCAATGTCTTGAAGACACCATTTTAGTGAGTGGCAGTCGAGAAAAAGAATTAGAAATGCAGTTAAAAAGCCCAATATTGGAGCATATAACTTCGTTGATCATGGTTTCAGATTATCGAAAAGCAGAACGTTATATTGCTTTGCTAAACAATTACAATCCAGAAGAACGTTATCTGATATTCATGAAATCGAATCCTAATTTTTTAAATCGAATACCGCTCGTTCATATTGCCAGTTACTTAAGTATTACGCCCGAATCATTGAGCAGAATTAGAAAAAGGATAGTTCAGAAATGAGTTTGTTTTTATAGCTAAAACTTATTACAAGTAGCTATCGCGAATCTGTTTTACCCGAGTTCGTTTTTATATTTAAAATAAAATCCAGTGCAAATAATTCCGATTGCAATTTCGGATATCGCCGCATTTAGAATTGTTGGACTTGGAACTCCATCAACAATTGTAGCATATAAGCGAGAAAATCCGTAAGCGAAATACAGTAAAATTGCTGTTTGCAGAGAAATTTTTGTAAATGAAGATTTGAATGCTCCCGTAACAATTACAATTCCAAATGCAATCAGCGTTCCGCCCGAAGAACGGATTTCGCTCAACAGACTAAAATCATTTTCGTTAAGATAAATACCTGCTGAAGCTTCAAAAGTTATCGGAAAAAATAAAAGCGCGATCCCAATCGAAAAACCAATAAGTCCGACAATAAAAAGTAAAATTTTAAGATAGATTGATGATTTCATAAAATGTATTTTGAGTTTTAGGTTAATAATTCTCAAAAGTAATGGCTATGAAAAAGTTAAGACCTTGACTTAAGATAAGAAAATAAGGAGAGCAATTTTTTATTTAAGAAATTTTGAGTTAAAAAAAGGAAGCCTGAAAAACTCAATTTTAGATTTAAAGAAATTGGCTACGTCTTTTTTTGAAATTTAATAAAAATACAATTTTAACGTAAAAAGAAGTTGTTTTGGAGATTTTAGAAAATTCATTTTATTTTAATTGTGAATTTTATTTATGTTTAAAAAACAAGCTGATTTTGTTGGTGAAATTAGAATTTCTTTAAACTAAATCTGCTGTTAAAATTAAGATTTATCAGAAACGCAATTCTCTGAGACTAAGAACAAATTAGGATTATTAACGGAATTTATTAAGTTTGTTGCGAATTATTCAATCTCCATAAACTTCCATCATTGCCAAATTCTATCTTAAATCAGGATCAGATTTTAATCGATCGTCTTCGCGGCGGCGATGAATCGGCATTGACAGAATTGTATAATACATTTTGGCAGGCACTTTTTATGTCAGCGTATAATGTCATTAAAGACAAAGAATTGTGCGAAGATATTATTCAGGATATTTTTATGAATATCTGGCACAATCGCGAAAAAATCGAAATTCATATTTCGCTAAAAGGATATATGTACGCCTGCGCGAGATATCAGGTTTTTAATCATCTGAGAAAAAATAAAGACAAAGTTCATGTAGAACTTTTTGATGATTTAGAAAAACGTTTCTTGTCTACAACTCCAGAAACACAGTTAATGCACGACGAATTGGTGCAACAGCTGAATTTAATAATCAAATCGCTTCCAGAAAAATGCAAGGCAGTTTATAAACTAAGCCGTGAAGAACAGCTGAGTCATAAAGAAATTGCCGAACGGCTTAATATTTCTACAAAAACAGTCGAAAACCACATTACAAAAGCATTGCATACCATTCGCACTTCGATGGGCGAAAGCATGAGTATGGCGATGATTTTGTGGCTCTCAAAAAATATCTTTTAGCGGAAATAAAAAAATGCAGTGGTTGGGGTGATGATGTGTGGTTTTTTCTTCTTTTTAATTCTTTTTCAAAAAAAAATCAAAAAAAAACAATTTGGACTAGGGGGTATATTCCTTTTTGGTTACTTATCTCATATACTCCCGAAATAATACAATAAAAAATGAAAAAAGAGGATTTCTTACTGTTATTAAATAGATATCTTTCCGGTGATACCAATCTCGAGGAGAATAATAAATTATTGAATTATTACGAAAGTTTCCAAACCGATAAGGATTGGGACGAAACTTTGGGCTCTAAGGAAGAACTCGAACTTAAAATGAGAACGCGTCTTCAAAACGCCATTCAATCTGAAGAATCTAAAATCATATCAATTCAGCCATTTTATACCAAAACATCTTTCAAATTGATTGCCATGGCGGCATCATTATTATTGCTGATTTCAATTTCATTAATAATAAATAAAACAAATCCGCTTAGGATTGAAACACCGCAAGTGGCGCACAAAGAAATTTTAATTGGAAGCGATAAAGCCACTCTAACTCTAGAAGACGGTTCTGTAATTGCATTAGAAAAAGGAAAATCATACACCAAAGGAAATGCTTCTAGTAATGGAGAAAAGTTAATTTACAATTCCAACGGAAAATCTGCCGCAATTGCCAATAACCTTTTAACGATTCCAAGAGGCGGGCAATTTTTTGTGCAGCTGGCAGACAGTACTAAAGTCTGGCTGAATTCTGAATCGCAATTAAAATACCCAGTTGCTTTTGTTGACGGCCAGACCAGACAAGTTGAATTGGTTTATGGAGAAGCATATTTTGAAGTTTCGCCAAGTACCAAACATAAGGGTTCAAGATTTAAAGTTAAAACTCAAGAACAGAATGTTGAGGTTATTGGAACTGAATTTAATATTAAGGCATACAGAGACGAACCTGCCATTTATACCACTTTGGTACAAGGAGTTGTTGCTGTGAGCAATGCCGCTAAAAAGCAAATTCTGACTCCAAGCCAGCAGTCTAAAATAACGGAGTATAACGGAAATATCAGTGTTTCTGAAGTCGATGTTTACAATGAAATTTCTTGGAGAAAAGGCTTATTTGTATTCAAGGGAATGCCTTTAAAAGATATTGCAAGAGTATTGTCAAGATGGTACGATGTTGATATTGTATTTGCAGATCCAGCGCTTGGCAATGTTAAGTTTAATGGGGTTTTAAATAAGAATCAGAAATTAGAAGACATATTAACCACGATCAAGAATATCAATTTTATTAATGCCTATGAAAAGAAAGACAATAAAATTATAATCAAATAAAAAAAGAAAAGGGATTAAAGTTTAGACCTCTCACCGTACTGCGCTTTATCCCTTTCTGTGTATCAACCAGTAAGTCAGTTTTATTAACCAACCACCAATTAACATGTAAATTTATGAAATTTAAATTAACCAGTGCCTATTTCTATTTTAGAAAGCGGCTAATTATTAACATTATGAGAACTTTTATCTTCTTGTTTTGTACTACAATTTTTGGTTTTTCTCCCGTAAATCTATTTTCACAAAACACGAAAGTTGTAATTACAGCTGATAAAACAGTATCTGTTGACGAAGTTTTTGACATTATTAAAAAACAGACCAACTATACTTTTATTTATCAGGAAGATTTATTTAAAAAATTACCTAAAGTACATTTAAAAAAGGGAAAAATTAAAGTGAATGATTTATTGGAAGCCAGTTTTTCCAATAAGGATTTTGATTTTAGTTTTTCTGCTGGAAATACAATTATTGTAAAAGAGAAAAAAGCAACCGAAAAAGTTGTAGCTCCAGAATCCAAATTTATTGAAATTAAAGGAACTGTTACCAATGATAAGGGAGAGCCTATTCCAGGAGTAAATATCAAAGTAAAAGGCACAGGTGTTGCTACCCAAACCGATTTTGATGGTAAATATACCATTACAGCTCCAGATGATGGACAAATTCTCTTTACCTATATCGGACATCGTGCGCAAGTTATTGAAGTTAATAACAGAAAAATAATCAATGTAAAACTTCAGGAAGAACGAAAAGAGCTTGAAGGAGTTGTTGTAAATACAGGGGTTACTGTTCGTAAAAAAGAATTGATAACTGGTGCTGTAACTATTTTTAAAGGTGAGGAATTAAGACAGGTGTCTACGCAAAATGCGGTTCAGGCTTTAAAATCATTAGATCCGTCTTTTATTGTTGTAAATAATAATATTGCGGGTTCAAACCCAAATATTTTGCCAACTATAGAGGTGAGAGGGCAGACGAGTTTAACAGCAAATCAGGTTGATAGTCAGTTTAGAGACGATCCGAATCAGCCTCTATTTATTTTGGACGGATTTCCAACCACATTACAGCAGGTTGTCGATTTAGATATTAATAGAATTGCGAGCATCACTTTATTAAAAGATGCGGCTTCGACTGCATTGTACGGTTCTCGTTCTGCAAATGGTGTTGTGGTTATTGAAACAAACAAACCAATACCTGGAAAATTGCAGTTTAATTATGTGTATAATTCATCTTACGAATTAGCAGATTTAAGTGTTTATCATTTAATGAATGCCGAGCAAAAACTGGAGTTTGAAAGACTTTCTGGAGCATTTATTGTTAAGGATGGAACTACTGAAACAACGCCATTAACTTGGGATAAAGAATATAACAGACGTCTTGCAGCAGTGCGTAGTGGTGTAAATACGTATTGGTTAAACGAGCCAATTCAGATGGGGATTACTTCTGGCCACAGTTTGAATTTTGGCGGAGGTTCTGATGAATTTAGATTTAATATTGCTGGAAATTACAAAACGCTTACTGGAACAATGAAAGGTTCTGAGCATGATACTTGGGGCTACAACACGACTTTAACTTACAGAAAAAACAAATTAAGTCTTAACAACCAGTTTTTTGTATCTGGAGGAACGAATCAGGAATCTCCATATGGTTCATTTGAAATTTGGGCAAAAGCAAGTCCATATTATCCAAAATATAACGAGAACGGAATCATAACACGTTATATGGACGGAAGTTCATTACCTTTAACGAGTTTGCAAACTATTGTAAACCATCCTGCAAATCCGCTTTACAATGTATTTTTAGGAAGTTTTGATAAAGGAAAAAATTTTGATTTTACCAATAACTTTGCGATCAATTACGATATAACTCCGCATATTAAAGCAACTGGAGCTTTGTCTGTTTCGAGATTAGATAGCCACAATACGGTTTTTGTTTCTCCAGACGATACGCGCTTTGTAAATAATATTTCAACAGAAAAAGGATCGTACAGCAGTTACGAAGCTATTACAGATAAGTGGAATGCAAATCTTGGCGCAACTTATTCTAATGTTTTTAAAAGTGTCCACTCTTTCAACTATACCATACGAGCTCAGGCTTTAGAAACAAAAAACAACTCGTACACAACAACTTTAAGAGGGTTTCCTCTTGGCGTTGGCGGAAATCCTTCGTTTGCTTTTGGATATGAACCAAATGGAAAACCAATTGTTTTTACCGAATTGATAAGAAGTGTCGATTTAACCAATCAGATTAACTACGCTTATGACCGCAGATTTTTATTCGATTTTACTCAGACCATTTCTGGAGCAACAAACTTCGGAACAAACAAAAAATACTCGCCCTATTGGGGGATTGGTTTTGGATGGAATTTGAACAATGAGTTTAAAATGAACCAAGATATTGTCAATATTTTTAAAATACGCGCCAATATTGGTCAGACCGGAAACCAGAATTTGGTTGGTTTTGCTTCTTATGATGTATATGCTTATAATGCAAATACAAACGTTTTTGGGGCAGGATTGGGGGTTTCTCAAATTGCAAACCCAAATTTAGAGGCGCAAAGAACCAAAGATTTGTCTTTAGGATTGGATCTGGCTATGTTTAGAAACAGATTAACGATGACTTTGGGTGCGTACAAACGTAAAACGTCTCCTCAGATTGTAGCTATTGATCTTGCCGCTTCAACAGGACTTAATGGTTATCCCTTAAATGTGGGATATTTAACTACACAAGGCTTGGAGTTAAAAATGAACTACAATTTCATCTACGATTTAAGCCGAAATTTTGTTTGGGGAATTGGATTAATGGGAACTACTGGAGACAATGAATTAGGAGGTTTTGGTAATGCATTATCTTCTCTAAACTCTGAAGCGCAAAAAACAACCAGCTTAACGAGATATTATGATGGAGCAAGCAGCAATGATCTTTGGGCTGTGCCTTCATTAGGAATTGATCCTGCAACAGGTAGAGAAGTTTTCTTAAAGAAAAATGGCCAGACCACTTTTGATTTAGATAAAAAAGATGAAGTTGTAATGGGAAATTCTAGAGAAACGGCTACAGGAGTGGTTTCAACAAACTTAAATTACAAAGGATTTAGTTTCGGATTGTTTGTACGTTACAGCTTTGGGGCAGAAAGATTTAACTCTGCCTTGTACAACAAAGTAGAAAATATATCAAGAGACAATATTTTTGATAATCAAGATGTGCGAGCTTTCACAGACCGTTGGACAACTCCGGGTCAAATGGCACAATTTAAAGCAATTGGCTTAACCAATAATACGCCAATTTCATCACGTTTTATACAAAAAGACGATTATATCTCTGGAGAATCTATTCGTTTAGGCTACCGTGTTACAGATAGAGCTTGGTTAAAAAGAGCGGGTCTGACCGCATTAGGATTTAATGCTTTGGCAAACGAATTCTTCAGAGTTTCAACAATTAAAGCAGAACGTGGTATTGATTATCCTTTCTCAAGAATATATTCTTTGAGTCTTAATTTATCATTTTAATAAAGAGATTATGAACAAGTATTTATATAAAATTACCTTCCTTTTGCTTACATCTTTTACTGTGGTAAGCTGCAGTGATTTTTTGGATGTTGCACCACAAGATAAAATTTTAGAAGATCAGGCTTACAGCTCGGAAGCAGGTGTGCAGAATGTACATAACGGACTTTATCTTCAGCTTGCGACAAACAATCTTTACGGCAGACAGTTAACTATGGATGCAGTGGAGATTTTAGGGCAGCAGTATAATATGTCTGGATCACATGTTAAAAACAAAATATCGACGTATTCGTATGAAGAAACGCTTTCTAAAAATACTTTTGCTGGAATTTGGCAAAGTGCATTTACAACCGTTTTGTCTGCAAATAAATTTTTAGAGAGTATTGATGAACATCCTGAAGTTATTTCAGCCGAAAAAGCAGCTATTTTAAAAGGAGAAGCAATCGCCATTCGTGCAATGATACATTTTGACATGTTAAGAATGTATGGGCCAATTTACAAAGTAGCGCCGGCAGATCCATCAATACCTTATTATGATGCTGCCGTAACTGTAAATAAACCGCTTTTGCCAGCTCAAGATGTTATTGCCAAAATCATAGCCGATTTAGATGCTGCAATTGTACTTTTAGCAAAAGATCCCATATTGACTACAGGAAGATATATTGGTTCTACTGAATTTGATTCTAATCCGTATTATTCTGTAAATCGCGGACAAAGAATGAATATATTGGCGGTAAAATGTTTAAAAGCAAGAGTTTTGTTATACGCTGGAGATAAAACGGGAGCTTATGCTGTAGCAACTGAAGTTATAAATTTCGTAAAAGGACAGCCTGTTATTACTTGGACTCCATTCTTAGAAGCTACTAATACTTCTAATCCAGATCGTATTTTTTCTTCAGAAAACTTCTTTGCTCTTAGCGATCAGACTTTGTATATCGAGCAAAAAGCACTTTTTGATTCTAGCTTAGATGATTTTAATATTTATGCTCCAATGTTAAGTAGAATTAATGCCGTTTTTGAATCTAATGATAATGATTACAGAAGTTTGCCAAGCTGGAAAATTCCAATTTCGGGAGGAAAAACCCAGAAGACATTTTTTAAATATGAAGACGTAACAGACAAAACGAAACTTTTCCGTTTTCAGATTCCGATGTTTAAACTTTCAGAACTGTATCTTATTGCAGCAGAAACAGCGCCAGTTCCAGCAGATGGTATTGCTTTTTTAAACACGCTTCGATTTAATAGAGGTTTGACCAATTTAGCAGCTACTGCAGTGTTAGCTACAGAAATTACAAAAGAGTATAGAAAAGAATTTATTGGCGAAGGGCAATTGTTCTTCTATTACAAAAGAATCAATTCTACTGCAATTCCAAATGGTAATGCATCTTCAGGAAATGTTACCATGAATGCGGTTAAGTACGTGGTGCCATTGCCAGACAGTGAAATTAATTTTCAAAACTAAAAAAAGTAATCATGAAAAAAATATTGATTTTAGGTATCACTTTTCTATCGCTGTTAGGATTGACATCATGTGATAAAGAAGAAATTGAAGTTTATTCAGATACAGATAACATTTATTTCTCGCGTGCTATATTTCCAGAATATAAAAACGGACCGCTTATAGACAGTACAGGCTTTAGTTTTGGTTTGGATAAGGTAGCCATTGTAGAAAGAATTTATCCTCTTGCGATACGTGTGCAAGGAAAAGTAAGCAATGTAGATCGAGCTGTTAAACTTACAGTTGACCCAACAAGTACAGCCGTTTTAGGCACTCATTTTATATTGCCAGAAAATATTGTAATGCATGCAGGGAAAGAATTAGACACTGTTTTTATCAGAGTGCTTAGAACCCCTGATATGAAAGATAAAGATTTGACAATGGTATTAAATCTGGAAGAAAATGAATTTTTTACCACCAACATGCAATCAAAGGTAACGAATGTTCTTACTGGTAAAACTAGAAGCTATATTCGTTTTAAATTGTCATTTAATGACAAATTATCAACACCAATTGGATGGCAACAAGGCATGTTTGGTGTGTTTACCGCTAAAAAATTCTTTTTAATGTGTGAGCTTATGAATCTTGAACCAGAAATGTTTAATCAGACTCCAGGTTCCACAGGACTTTCAATTCCTGAAGTGCAATATTATGCAAGTTTTATGAGACGTTATCTGGCTGATCAGAAAGCCAACGGCAATACTATTTATGAGGAAGACGGAAAAGAAATGCTATTTCCATAAAAACCATTCTCTAATTTAAAATATAAAGCGATGTTTAAAAATATAAAAATACAAGCAGCTGTAATAGCGCTTCTCTTTTTAGCTTACGGTTGTGTAAGTGATGAGGGAAATTACGATTACGAAAAGATAAATGAGCTTGAAGTAACTGGAATACAAAATGAATACACTGTTTACACTGGAGACTATTTTAAGATTGCACCACAAATAAATCCGACTTTAGATGACGGCTCAGATTCTGATCGTTATGAATATAAGTGGGTCGTAGTAAATCCATTAAAATTGGCCATTGAAGCTAGAACTACTATTGCTACAACAAAAAATCTTGACGGTATTTTAAAATTACCGCCAGCAAGATACGATCTATATTATTTCGTGAAGGATAAAGTAACAGGGGTAAACTGGCAACAGCCTATTATTACATTAAATGTGGTCTCTTCTATTTATGAAGGCTGGCTGGTTGTTGGAGATGTAGATGGAAAAGCTCGCTTGGATATGGTTTCGATAATTCCAGGTGTTGCACAGCCGCGAATTATCAATGATGTTTTAGATGCGGCTGGGTCTGCACTGAAATTAAGCGGAAAAGCTGTAGATGTAGATTGTTTTAGTACTCCTTTACCAGGAACTGTTATTTATGGAGTTTATGTTACGGCTTCAGAATCAGGAACGGCAAGATTGGAACCAGATTCTTTTGAATGGAATCAGACCATGAATTTAGCTTATGAAACAGTTGGTGGAGCTTTTCCAACAAACTTTGGAATAGATTTTATGAAGTCTCCTTCTTCAGGTGAGAATTTCATTTATAAAGATGGTAATATCTATTATTTTAATAGAACACAGCAAATTAGATACGGATTGCCACAAAATAAAGTAGATCTCGAAACTAAGAATTTCTATGCAGCGCCTTTTATTGCTGAATACGGCTCAACAGGAACTCCAGTATTTTTTGATGTTGAGAAACATCGTTTTCTACGCTTTAGTTATTCAAAAGGAACTTGTTCTGCGATGCCTCCAGTTACGGCTTCAGCAACAGCATTAGATTGGAACAATACAAACTGTGATCTGGTCTACATGACTGCTTCAAATTTCAATTTGAATGAAAGTTTTGCAGTATTAAAAAACCTTTCAACAGGCAAATTCTATTTGCTTCGTTTTAATAGTACTGCTGTACAAACTTATTATAAAGAAATGTTGAATGCTCCAGATTTAGACAAAGCAACAAAATTTGCCGTAAGCCCAGATGCTGGATATTTGTTTTATACGGTTGGCAACAAAGTCTATGAGTATGACAGCGGCACACAATCTGCAAAATTAATGTTAGATAAAGGCAGTGAAGAAATTACTTATCTAGGTTTCAGCAAAAGAGGGAAAAAAGAGATTATCAGTAAATTAATTGTCGGTTCGTACAGTTCAACAGGAAAATTAGAATTGTACACCGTGCCGCCTGTAAACGGAAATTTAATTTTGGAAAGCAGTTATTCTGGCCTATGCAAAATTGTTGATGTTACATATCGCGTGAGATAATTATAAAACCTAAAAACCAAACCGAATGAAGAGTAAACTTAATTCTTCATTCGGTTTCTAAAAACCACATTTTATGAAACGATTTATTAGAATCGCAAGCGCAGTTTTGCTGCTTGCCTGTCCATCTATTGCCTTAAAAGCACAAGCGCAATCCACTCAAGAAAGTTGGGAACAAGCTAAAAAACAAGCGCAAACAGAGAAAAAATTAATTTTTGTCGATTTGTATTTTACAGGCTGTATGCCATGCGCGCAAATGGATAAAGAAGTGTTTCCTGATCCAAAAGTAACAGCACTTTTAAACGCTGATTTTGTCACTTTCAAATCAGATATTTTGAAAGAAGAAATCGGTAAAAAGCTATGCATGAAATATGGCGTTACCGGATTTCCAACTTTTTTATTGATGAATGCCGACGGAAAAATAATTGACATTGCAGGCGGTTTTCATAACGTAGAGCAATTTACAGCTTTACTTCAAAACGCAAAAGAAGCGGCTAAAAAAGGGATTTTCAAAAAGTATAGTCCTGAAATCAATGAAAATGATTATCCTGATTTTTACAAACAAGCGTATTTAAACGGAAAAAGAAATGTTCCTTTCGATGTGATCGATACATATTTAAAATCTAAAGATTCTTCTGATGAAATTTCTTTTGTAATTGTTACTGGATTGCGAGTTGGAAAACAATATGATGATGCATTTCTTTTCAATAGTAAAAAACTGGCGAAAGATTACGGAACATGGAATGTGACAACACACGTATTTTCCATTTTACAGCGCAAGAAAAAAGAATTCGAAAAAAAGAACGATTTAAAAGGATTTACAGAATTAGTAAATGAATCTAAAGAACTCTATACGCCAGAAGAATTCACAAAATATTCGGGCATTTTATTAAAAGATTTTGGAGTAGAAAAAGTGGTAGTTAATCCGTCGGCTTCACACAAGTAATCGAAATGAAAAAGATAGTATTCTTTGTGATATTGATTTTTAGCTGTACGGTTTATGCTCAAAACAGCATTCAGAAATCTATTAAAACTTTCGAAAAAGCTTTTCAGAACAAAAGTTATGCTGAAATGAAAGATCTTCTGGCGCCGCAATTTACTGTTGGCGTTGGAGATTCTTCTTCAAACGAATTTTATTTGAACGGAATTTTCAAAGCATTTCCGGCTTTAGATTCAATTCAAGTTGGAAAATCTGTGGCGATTAAAAACGAAACTTTTGTCTTGGTAGATTTTTGTTTTAAAGGAAAAGAAAAAAAGCCGTCTCAAATCGTCTTCAACTTAGAAAATAAAATGCTGTACGTGACTTTTTTCGATTCTTTATACAAAGTTGACCGACACGCGCAAGTAAAAGAAGTGGCAAGTATTCCGTTTGAAATTATCGAAAACGGAATCGCCATTAAAATAAAACTGAACAAAGCCGATCGCGAATTTTTAATGCTTTTTGACACAGGAGCAGACGGAATGGCGCTCAATCCGGACAGCGCGTACAAAGCTGGCGTTGTGGTTACCAAAAGTAAATCGGCTTCTGTAGTTGGCGGAAGTCAGCAAGTGCAGTATTCGGCAGATAATACCATTTACATTGGCGATCAAGTTCTGAAAAATCAAGGTTTAGTTATTTTTCCAAAACACGGTATTTACGACGGATTGTTTGGTGCAAACTTGTTGAGAAATTTTATCACATCGGTCAACTTTGACACGATGACGATTGACTTATATAATTTCGGAAATTTTAAGTATTGGGGAAAAGCAAAGCCTTTGGTTTTTAATTATAAATCGGGACTTCCGGTAGTAAAAATGAATCTGACTTTTGAAGATAAAAAAACAGTCGAAGGCGGTTTCACTTTTGATACCGGAGCAGGTTACGATCTTATAGCTTACGGACCTTTCAATCATAAAAATAATCTCGAAGCAAGTTTAAAAACCGAATATAAGTCAGTCAATTTCAGTTTAGGAAAACAGACGGGAATTGTCGGTGGCACTATTCCAAATGTTGGTTTAAACGGAAACAATTTTCCAAACGTAACGATTGCTTTGCAGGAATATGACGAAGCCAATAAAAACTGGGCTTTCGCCGATGGTTCTCTTGGAATTGATCTCATCAAACGATTCAATTTTACAATCAATTTATTGGACAAAACCGTTTATCTAGAACCAAACAAAAATTTCAAAAAGACATCTTCTTTCTTTTTAAGCGGACTTGATTTGGATTTTGACGAAAACCAAAACCTTCTGATAAAGAGAATTATAGATCAGGAAAATGAGGATTTGAAAAAAGTCAAAATTGGAGCAAAAGTTACACAGATTAACGATTTTGAAGCTAAAGATTTATTAAGTCCTGAAAATCTTAAAAAACTAAAAGAAACTAAAGAAAGCAAAGATTTTATCATCGAGCAAGGTGATCAATCTATGAGGATTTCAATTTAAAACTATCAACCAAAAAACAAAGAAATAATGAAAAAACACATTTTTTATTTCATTTTGACCTTCATTACGGTTCAAATGAGCTTTGCTGCCAATCTTTCAGAATACGCAGTAATCAGAGGAACAATTGCGATTCCAGATTTCAAAGCAAAAGAGGTAACACTTTACAATGTCGAAGAAGGAAAGCCAGTCGTTGCTGCTACCGCAAAAGTCAATTCACTGGGGGAATTTGGCTTTATGACACCAGTTTCAGCTGCTGGCTTTTATTATGTTGACTATGGACAATTTAAAAGCAGAAACCAATTAATTCGTTTGTATTTAGAACCAAAATTAGATATTAATCTTGTGGTCAATAAAACGAATTATGTTTTAAGCGGAAAGAATATCGGACAAAATGCTTTGGTGCAAAAAGCAAACGAAATCTACAACGAATTTGCGCCATTTGCTCGTCTAGGTGAAAATGTATCGTATGTAGAATTTTATCCGTTTATTGATAAAGGTCTAGCTAAAGCTGACGAATTTTCAAAATCAATTAAAACTAAAGATGCTAATTTCAATAAACTATTAAAATTGGCCGTTGCAACAGATGTTGAAGAACTGACGTATACTTTTTTCAGAATGCCAAGATCTGTGTTTCCAGACAAAGACGATCGTCCGGCAGTGATTAAAACTTGGATGACAGACAAGAAATTTACAGATCCAGATTTGTTGAAATTAGCAAATGGAGTTTCTTTAATGACAAATTATTTTTTCTATGTAAGCATTAATGGTGGTGAGAAACCAAAACGTTTGGACTTAACAGAATCAATTACTCATATTACAGATCCAGCTTTAAAGGATGCATATCTTCGTGAAGAAGTGGCAACTTCAAGAATGAAAATTGAAGAATACGAAAAAATTGCTCCAACCATTAAACCTTTTATGGTTTCTGACGCGAGTAAAGCATTTTTATTAGAATATGAAAAAGTACTTCATAAAAATGTGGGGCAAAAAGGATTGGATTTTACTTATAAAGACATCAACGATAAACCAGTTTCGTTTTCGGATTTTAAAGGTAAATTTGTGTACATCGATTTGTGGGCAACTTGGTGCGGACCTTGTAAAGCAGAGATTCCACACATGAAAAAAATCGAGGAAGATTATCACGGAAAAAATATCGTTTTTGTAAGTCTTTCATTGGATAAACCAAAAGACGCACAAAAATGGAAAGATTTTGTTACTAAAGAACAATTAAAAGGGATTCAATTAATGGCCGATAAAGATTTTGGTTCTGATGTGGCCAAAAATTATGACGTAAATGCGATTCCTAGATTTTTATTGTTTGACACAAAAGGAAATATTATCAATGCCGATGCGCTTCGTCCGTCAAATCCAGAGTTGAGAGTGCAGCTGGATAAATTATTGAAAGGTTAATTAATAGCTTTATGAAATACAGCAAAAAAATATCAGTTTTACTTCTTTTTATCGGAAGTTTAACTTTCGCGCAAGCGCAAAACTTTAAAGCAACAGATCCAATTGCAGTAAACCAGAAAATAAAAAAAGGAATTCTGCCAAACGGAATGACGTATTATATTTACCCGACAGATGTCAATAAAAATACAGCAAGTTATTATATCATTCAGAACGTTGGTTCGATTTTAGAAAATAACCAGCAGAAAGGTCTGGCGCATTTCCTAGAACACATGGCGTTTAACGGAACGAAACATTTTGAAGGAAAAGGAATCTTGAATACGCTTCAAAAACAAGGTGCCGTTTTCGGGAAAAATATCAACGCTTACACAAGCACAGACGAAACGGTTTACAATCTAGATAATATTCCGTCAAAAGATGGCGGAGTTGTCGATACTTGTTTATTGGTTTTGCACGATTGGTCAAATTTTTTATCTCTAACAGATGAAGAAATCGATGCCGAACGTGGCGTGATTACCGAAGAATGGCGTACAAGACAAAATGCAAGAGCTAGAATTTACAATCAGCTGGCGCCGTATTATTACAACAATTCATTGTATGCAGACCGTATGCCAATTGGTGATATGGAAATCATTAAAAACTTTAAATATCAGGTTTTAAAAGATTTTTATAAAGATTGGTATCGTCCAGATTTGCAGGCAATCGCAATTGTGGGAGATATCAATGCAGATGAAATTGAAGCAAAAATCAAGAAGCTTTTTGCAGATATTCCGACACCTGTAAACCCTAAAAAACGTTTTGAAATTGCCATTCCAGAAAGAGTAGAACCAACTTTTAAACTGGCTTTAGACAAAGAAATTTCGGCTTCAAACATAAGTTTTATGATTCGCCATACAGCCGAAAAATCGACGAATGATTATGCAGAATTAGAGAAATCGACACAAAGAAGCCTTGCTTTTTCTATCTTAAATAATCGTTTGGCAGAAATGGCGCAGAAACAAGAATGCCCTTTTAAAAGTGCATCAATCGGATATCAAAACTACACGCGTTTGAATGATATGTGGATTTTGAACGTTTCTCCGAAACCAGAAAAACAAGCTGAAGCTTTTGCGATGGTAATGAACGAATGGGTTCGTGCGTATAAATTTGGTTTTTCTAAAGGAGAAATCGAAAGAGCCATTACAGAAAATATCTCGAGTTATGAAAACTATTTAGACAAACTAAATGAGATTCCGCATAAACAAGTTATCGGAATGGTAAAAGACGATTATTTGAATCACGAAGTAATTGCCGACCCAAAAGCAGAATTTGAAATGGTAAAAAGCATTTTGAAAAATGTGGACACGAAAATTCTTCAAGAGCAAATCAGTAAATTATATACAGCGCAAAATCGTGTGGTAGCGGTTACAGGTGTAGAAAACGAAAATAATTTAACGCAAGAAAAAGCTTTTGATATTATTCAGAAAGCAGAAAACGATGCATCGTTACAGCCTTATGTGGATACTTTTGAAGGAAAAACACTTTTAGGAAACCTAAAAATTAATTCTGGAAAAATTGTTTCGGAGAAAAAAGAAGCTTCAATCGATGCAACCACTTTTGTATTGAGCAATGGTGTAAAAGTGCATTACAAATTTGCCGATAAAAACAAAAAAGAAGTGGAGCTTAAAGCTGAAAGTTTTGGAGGAACTTCATTGTACGAACCGCAAGATCTTCCGTCAATTGGGCGTACTACAACTTTAGCAATGATGTCTGGAGTTGGCGAACTTTCGAATGTTGATTTAGATAAAGTTTTAAAAGGAAAAATTGCCAATTCTTCTGTAAGCATTAGTTCGCTTAAAGAAACCGTTTCAGGTTCTGCAAACGTAAAAGATATTGAAACGATGATGCAATTGGTTCATTTGCGTTTTGTACAGCCAAGATTTGATAATCAGATGTATGCACTGTTAAAGCAAAGATTACAAAATTCGCTTAAAAATAGAGCAAATGACATCAATGCAAAAATGGACGACAGTTTAACAGCTGTGGTTTATGGAAAAAACAACCCACGAGTACAGCCATTCAATCAAAAATATATCGACGATTTATCTTTTGATAAAATGAAAGCTTTCTATCTGGATCGTTTTGCAGATGTTTCAAATTTTGAATTTTATATTGTTGGAGATGTTTCGCCAGAAGTTTTAAAACCATTATTAGAAAAATATATCGCTAGTATAAATGGAATTAAACGTAAAGAAAAATTTAAGACTGAGATTCCGAAATGGACGTCGAACAAAATTGATCATGATGTTTTTATAAAAATGGAAACTGCAAAAAGCTCGGTTCGAATTGCATTCTTGAAGGACTATGCTTATACTCAGAGAAACAAAATATTAGCTTCTTTTTTAGGAGATATTTTGACTTTGCGTTATACCGAAAGTCTTCGTGAAAAAGAAGGCGGAACTTATGGTGCAGGTGTTGATTCAAATATCGATAAATTGCCAATTTCAAAAGCTAAATTGGAAATTAATTTTGATTGTGATGCTGATAAAGTAGAACATTTACTTCCAATTGTTTATCAGGAAATTGATAAAATTAAAAAAGGAGAAATTGCTTCTGAGGATTTAGAAAAAACAAAAACAAATTATTTAAAAGAAAAAGAAGACGGTAAAAACTTTAATAGGTACAGCAGTTATTTGCTTTACAGTTATTTTGTTGATGGAATAAATATGAATGATCCTGATAACTACGAAAATATTGTAAAATCAATTACAGCAAAAGACATTCAGGATTTTGCAAATTCGTTTTTAAGCAAAGCAGATTCGTATGAAGTCGTTTTCAAACCATTAAAATAATCTGACCCAATTTTTATTTACTAGAGTTTAATTTGTATTTCCCTATCAAATAGTTATTTTGAATTAGTAAGCAATTTAGTTTGTATAGCGGATTACTTAGAGGGTTGTTTTTTGCTATTCAACCCTCTTTTTAAAGATTTTTACCCATGAAAAAGAATATTTTTTTACTGGGCTTTTTCCTGCTGTTTTCCATATTCGTAAAGGCTCAGATATACAATCCCATAAAATGGAAAACCAGTGTCGAGAAAATTTCAGATACTGAATATGAATTGCAGGCAAAAGCCATTATAGAATCGGGTTGGCATTTATACAGTCAGGAAGTTTCAGACGGAGGACCGATTCCAACTCATTTTAATTTTATAAAAAGCAAAGATTTTCAATTAACTGATGCTGTAAAAGAAGAAAAAGGAAAAACGGTTAACGATCCTGTTTTCAAGATGCAGATTAAGTTTTTTGAAAAAGAAACCACTTTTAGACAACGCGTTAAAATACTTTCATCCAAACCTTTCAAAATCAAAGCCGAAGTTGAATTTATGGTTTGTAATGATGAAAACTGCCTTCCGCCAAGTTCAGATGAATTAGAATTTTCCATTAGCCCTTCCGCGAAAGCGAAGACTTTAATAGAAGCAACAGTAAAAGAAGAAATAAAAACAGAAACAATAGATTCTTCGGTTACTGAAATAAAAGAAAAATCAGAAGAAGTTGTTCCCGCAGAAATTGTAAAAACGCCTCAAAAAGAAATCAAAAAAAGTGAACCAAAAACGCAATCTAGAAGTTTGTGGACGATTTTTTTATTGTCGTTTTTCTCTGGATTTGCGGCATTGTTAACGCCTTGCGTTTTCCCAATGATTCCGATGACGGTGAGTTTTTTTACCAAACAAAGCAAAACCAAATCGCAAGGAATTAGAAAAGCCGTTTTTTACGGAATTGCCATTATTGCGATTTATATTTTTTTGGGAGCCATTGTGACTTGGGCTTTTGGAGCAGATTCGCTCAATGCGCTTTCTACAAACGTTTGGTTTAATCTGATCTTTTTTGTGCTTTTAATGATTTTTGCGTTTTCATTTTTAGGCGCATTCGAAATTATGTTGCCTAATGCATGGGCGAACAAAGTCGATTCGCAAGCTGATAGAGGCGGAATTGTCGGAATATTATTTATGGCTTTGGCTTTGGCGATTGTTTCTTTTTCTTGTACAGGACCCATTGTAGGCACTTTATTGGTAGAAGCGGCTTCACGAGGCGGAATTGCGCCTTTTGTCGGAATGTTTGGTTTTTCTTTGGCCTTAGCTTTGCCATTTACATTATTTGCTGCTTTTCCGGGCTGGCTGAATTCACTTCCAAAATCGGGCGGCTGGCTCAATTCGGTTAAAGTATTTTTAGGATTTTTGGAAATGGCTTTGGCTTTTAAATTTCTTTCCAATGCCGATTTGGTTCTGCAATTGCATTGGCTTGAAAGAGAGGTTTTCCTAGCCATTTGGATTGCTATTTTTGGGACGCTGGCTTTTTATTTGTTCGGAAAAATTCAATTGCCGCATGATAGTCCAGTTTCGAATATAAGCGTTGGAAGATTAGGATTGGGCGTTTTAGTTTTGGCTTTTACCATTTATCTAATTCCAGGCATTTGGGGCGCTCCGCTTAAAATGATCAGTGGTTTTCCTCCGCCAATGCATTACAGCGAAATTCCGAACGGATTGAATAATGCCGCTTCAAAAGAAATAACACAAAATCTTCCAGAAGGAGCAGAGCTTGGTCCGCATAATATTATGGCTTTTACCGATTATGATTTGGGTATGCAATATGCCAAAAAAATAGGGAAACCGGTTATGATAGACTTTACTGGTCATGCTTGTGTAAACTGCCGCAAGATGGAAGATAATGTTTGGTCTGACGAAAAGGTGCAGAAAATCTTAAAAGGTGATTTGGTTTTAATTTCGCTTTATGTAGATGATAAAAGAGAACTGAATCCGCAGGAACAGATTACTTCAAAACTGACAGGCAAAAAATTAAAATATATTGGTCAAAAATGGAGTGAATTCCAAACGCTGACCTACAAAACCAACGCACAGCCATTTTATGTTCTGGTAGATCATAACGGAGAGACGCTCAACGAAACTTCAGCTTATAATCCAGATATCGAAGAATATTTGAATTGGCTTAAAAAAGGCGTTTCAAATTTTGAGAAAAGTTAAAGTTCAGGGTTTGTGCTTTATTTATAATTATGTTGTTAATCAAAAAGGGAATAGTTTACGAGCTATTCCCTTTTTTGTTCTAAGAATATTAAGAAAGTACTGTGTCTGGCAGAACACTATTTTTTTGTGTAAAATTCAAAGTTAATTGATCCAAATGGCCGTAGAAAAAAGTATCTAAAACTTCCTGAAAAACAGGATGCGCATTTTCTACCTGTACAAATAAGCTCATAGAAGAATGCAGCTTTCTGGCACCAAGTTCTCCTAAAATTCCTTCAGCAGATTTCTTTTTTAAAGTCAGAAGAAGTTTAGAAATCTCAATTAAATGTTTCGATAAAATCGGATGATTTAAAAATTCAGTTGCTTCTTTAAGGTCGGCAACGGCATAATAATCAGAAAGAGCACTTTTACCGAGTCCTTTGATCTGCGGAAAAATAAACCACATCCAATGAGTTTCTTTTTTACCTTTTTTTATTTCAGATAATGCGGTCAGATAAAGTTTATTTTGCGCATCTAAAAATCGGGTCAAATCATTTTTTGCGTAAGTCATCTCTTGATTCTGTATTAAATGGTTTGTAAATCTAATTTGTTTAATCGGTAACACTTGTAATATATTTTTAAAGAATTGTATCAAATTTTCGAATACCAAAAGTAGAATGACCATAGCCATCTGAGTTATAGAATTGTAGTTTGTCTTTACATAATTCCGATAGGCCTGTAAGAATGCCTTGTTAATGTAATTATAAACTTTTGAATGATTCTAAATTCTAATGTTATTTTAATGTTCTGCAAAAAAAATGGCTCTAACTTGCGCGCTTAAAATAATTATAGCAAACGCCTTAAATCAGTGGGATTTCAGTTCAAATTGATGTGATTTCTTAAGCTTTACGCCATTTTAGAGTATGTTGAATAAGATTAAAAATAGCTTTTTATGTAAATGCCTTCAGGCGTTACTTGTCGGCTATTTTTTAATCAGCAGTTTAAACATTGCAAATGGTGTAAGCCGAATTATTACCGATAATGCAGAAACCTATACGGTAAAAGGCATTACATGCAACTTCTTAAAAAAAATCTTTAAGTGTGACGGAATTCCAGAAGAGCTGGATGACTACAAAACAAAAGATACCAAAACAGCCAAATTAGCAAAAGGAATTCCGTTAATGGAATATTTAGTTTCATCAGAATCCTTAATGCCTAATTTTTACTTTCTAGTAGAATCAGAAGGAAAAAAATACATCGATAATACAATCTTCTCGTTTAGTTTTCATGGTAAAATAGACATACCGCCTCCTCGGATGATTTCATAAATACTTGTTTTTTAAGGATTAGGTTGAAAATCTTAATCTGTTAATGCGGTTTTTGCCGTATATTTATTCTATGTAATAATCTTGTATTTATACTTTAAATTCATGACACCATTCAAACGATTTTACAACTTATTGCAGCTAGATAAGCGCGATGTGTATCAAATTATCTTCTATGCTGCGTTTGCAGGGTTAGTAAATCTTTCTCTGCCTTTGGGAATCCAAGCCATTATTAATTTTATTCAAAGCGGACAGCTAAGCGTATCATGGATCATTCTTGTGATTCTAGTTACGGTTGGAGTTGGTTTTGGAGGCATACTAACGATTTTACAGCTGCGTATTGTAGAGAACCTGCAGCAGCGAATTTTTGTGCGTTCTTCATTTGAGTTTGCGTACAGACTGCCTTTGATTAAATTTAAAGAAATGTACTCAGAGTATGCTCCAGAAAAGGCAAATCGCTTTTTTGATACTTTAATGGTGCAGAAAGGCACGGCAAAACTTTTGCTTGATTTCTGTACAGCATTTCTTCAGGTCGGACTGGGAATTATATTATTAGTTCTTTACCATTCTTTCTTTACGGTAATTGGACTTTTATTTATTGTCATTTTATATGTCATTTTTAAGTTTTCGTACAAAGACGGTCTAGAAACCAGTTTGAACGAATCAAAATTTAAATACAAAGTAGCAGCTTGGCTTCAGGAAATTGCGAGAAACAGAGAAAGTTTTCGCAGAAAAGGAGCTTTCGAATATGCTCTGGACAGAAATGACGGCTATGTAAACAACTATGTAAATTACCGTGAAAAACACTTTCAGGTAATGAAAAAACAATACATTCAGCTTACTATTTTTAAGGTAATTGTTACTGCTGCCTTATTATCAATAGGTGGTTTTCTGGTAATTCACCACCAAATGAACATAGGGCAGTTCGTAGCAGCTGAAATCGTAATTGTATTATTAATTAACTCAGTAGAAAAAATCATCTTCGGATTGGAGTCTTTTTACGACGTTTTGACTTCTGTTGAAAAAATTGGTCAAGTGACTGATATGGAGACTTCTTGCATTCCTGAGACTTCTGACAAAACAGAAAAAGGAATCAATATTGAGACAGAGAGCATTAGTTACAATTACCCAGGACACAGCAAAAAATCGCTTAAGAATATCAATTTGAAAATCTCTCAAGGAGAAAAAATTATTCTTACGGGAACAAATGGTGCAGGAAAAAGTACATTGCTGCGATTGCTTTCAGGTGTTTTAGAGCCAGAAAGCGGAGCCATGTATGTGACTGATAACTATATGAACCGCCTTAACGAAGATACATACAGAGCACAGGCGGGAACGTATTTGCAGGGTGATACGCTTTTTGCAGGAACTATTCGCGAGAATATTGTTTTTGGAAATGAAAAATTAAATAGCGATGATTTAAAATGGGCTTTAGATAATGTTGGATTAACACCGTACATTAAAACTTTTGAGAACGGACTGGAGAATCAAATTCATCCAGGAGGTCGTGAACTTTCTGCTTCTGATGTTCAAAAAATTCTTTTGGCAAGAAGTATTGTGGGTAAACCAAATATCTTATTCTTAGAAGATCCAGTTGATAAAATGGACGAAATTACTTCGAGTAAAATCGTTGATTTTTTACTTTCTGAAGAAAATGACTGGACTGTTATTGTGACTTCTAAAAGTGATATTTGGAAAAGCAAATGCAGTCGTATGATTACGATTGATGACGGAAAAATTATTAACGACATAAAGCTTTAATCATGCTCAACATATCTAAAGATAATAACGTACTTATAACGCCGGGCAAATACAAATCGATTACAAGCGTTGCCCGCAGGCCACATTATAAAATTTTAAACAGAGTCATCATCGGATTTCTGATATTTTCAGTATTATGCCTTTTTCTGCCTTGGACACAGAATATTTCTGGTACAGGTTCTGTTACTACTTTAAAACCAGATCAAAGACCGCAAACGGTTCACAATGCTATTGCGGGCCGTATTGAAAAATGGTTTGTAAAGGAAGGGGATTATGTAAAAAAAGGTGATACAATACTTTACATTTCGGAGATTAAAGAAGATTATCTAGATCCTAATCTCGTTGGCAATACCAAACAACAGGTTGATGCCAAAAAAATGGCCGTAGAATCGTATAGCGACAAAGTAAATTCTCTTGATGTGCAGGCGCAGTCGCTTAGCACAGAAAGACAATTGAAACTGCAACAGGCACAAAACAAAATCCGCCAATCACAACTGAAAATAAAAAGTGACAGTATGGATTTGGTAGCGGTAAAAACACAGCTTCGAATTGCAAAAACACAATTTGACCGTTCGACTGCATTAAACAAAGAAGGCCTAAAACCGCTTACCGATGTCGAGCAGAAAAGATTAAAACTGCAAGAAGCTGAAGCGTATGTGATTACGCAGGAAAATAAACTGTTGAGCAGCAAAAACGAATTGATAAATGCAAAAGTAGAAATCAATAGAATTACTGCTGAATATGCTGAAAAAATATCAAAATCGAGAAGTGATAAATTTACCGCTTTGAGCACGCAATACGATACAGAAGCCCAGGTAAATAAGTTAGAAAACCAATATACCAATTATAGACTTAGAAATGGTTTATATTATATTACGGCGCCACAAAGCGGTTATGTAAACCGTGCTTTATTGGCAGGTCTTGGAGAAACGATTAAAGAAGGAACTCCTGTAGTAAGCATCATGCCATCTAAATATGATATTGCGGTAGAAACGTATGTAGACCCAATCGATTTGCCGCTGGTTCACCGAGGCGCAAAAGTTCGTGTTTGGTTTGATGGATGGCCTAGAATTGTATTTTCAGGATGGCCTGGATTATCTTACGGAACTTACGGAGGGAAAGTGGTAGCGATAGAAAACTTTATCAGTCCAAACGGAAAATACCGAATACTGATTTCGCCAGATGGAGAAGACCGTCATTGGCCAAAAGAATTAAGTATTGGAGCAGGAGCACAAAGTATTGCCTTGTTAGAAACCGTCTCGGTATGGTACGAGATTTGGCGAAACCTGAATGGTTTCCCTCCAAATTATTATAACTCAGGAGAAAAAGAAGCAAAAGGAAAGGAGAAAAAGTAAAATGAGAAATCTTGTAAAATTGTTTTCTTTCTTAATACTATTTTGTTTTTCTACACTGCATAGCCAGAATTTTAATCAAGAGGAGCTTACTTTTATCGAGTATTTGGGATATGTTAAAAAATACCACCCGCTCGTAAAACAAGCTAATCTTGAAGTGACCAACGCTCAGGCAAAATTGATGCTGGCACGTGGCGGATTTGACCCAAAAATTGAAGTAGATTACAATAAGAAAGAATTTAAAGGCACAGAATATTATTCGTTATTAAACAGCAGTTTCAAAATTCCGACCTGGTACGGAATTGAAGTAAAAGCTGGTTTTGATGATACAAGCGGGGAATATTACAATCCGCAGAATAAAACTCCAGAAGCAGGTTTAACGTCGCTCGGAATTAACGTTGCTTTAGGCCAAGGAATGTTCATTAACCAAAGAATGGCAGATGTTCGCGAAGGAAAACTTCAGGTAAAACTAAGCGATGCACAGCGAAAACTGAGAGCGATTGAAATTTTGTACCAAGCAAGTGAAGCTTATTTTGAATGGCGAAAAAGCTATAACGAAGCCGAACTGTATAAAAATTATCTAGGTTTTGCCAGCACTCGTTTTGAAGGTGTTAGGAAACTAATTGCAGCAGGTGACGCGCCAGCGATTGACAGTGTTGAAGCTAAAATTACAGTAAGAAACAGAGAACTGAATGTTGAAAACGGAAATCTGAAATTAGCGAAAGCAAAATTGAAACTAGCTAATTTTTTATGGATTGAAAATGTTCCTGTTGAGTTGGGAGATTTAGTAAAACCAGAACAAAATCTAATTCAGACCATTGAGGAAACTTTAAGAACAGATGCCATGATGGTCGATGTTGAATCGTTGGACTCGCACCCAAAAATTCAGTCTTTGGAAACGAAAATGGATATTCTGGAAGTCAATCGCCAGCTGAAAGCCAATTCGTTGCTTCCAAAAATAAACGTAGGGTATAACTATATTTCAGAGCCTAATTATTGGAATAATTTCAATGCCGATGATTATAAGTTTAATATCGATTTCAGCTTCCCAATTTTCTTAAGAAAAGAACGCGGAAGTTTGAAAATGGCAAAACTGAAAATTCAAGACATGCAATTTGACATAGGTCAGCAGCGATTAGAATTAAAAAATAAAATAAAAGCACAGCAGACCGAGATAGCTTCGTTAAGAAAACAAAAAGTCGTAATTGACAATCTCGTAAAAGATTATATGACAATGCTGGACTCAGAAGAAAAACTTTTCTCATTTGGAGAAAGTTCGATTTTCTTAATCAATTCAAGAGAGAACAATTTGGTTAGTGCAAAGTTGTCACAAATTAGTTTAGAGAATCAGTTTTATCTTTCGAATGCCGAATTGTATAAAATATTGGCAAACCCAGATTGATTTTAAAAAACAGTCAGCTTTGTACCTGTCTGCATTATATTAGTTTTCAGAATTTAAATTTTAAAGAGCTTTAGATATTTTTCTAAAGCTTTTTTGTTTAGGAATTAATTCAAACTTATTTAAATTTGGAACAAAGAAATAAACAAAATGAAACAAGCGATTATAAATGCTGTCGTACACACAGGAGAAGAAATAATAGAAAATGGAGTTGTTGTTGTAGAAAACGGAACTATTATTTCCGTGCAAAAAGAGATTCCAAATGATATCAAAACTATTGATTTAAAAGGAAATCATCTTTCGGCAGGATTTATAGATATTCAAATTAATGGTGGAGAAAAATATTATTTCAGCCAGACACCCAACGAAGAAACCATTCAGGATATTTACGATGCTAGTATGAAATATGGCACGACGCATGTTTTACCTTGTCTAATTTCTTCGTCAAGAGAAACCATTTTAGAAGGAATTGAAGCCGTTCGCAATTACATGCAGAAACATAAAAATGGTGTAATTGGAATGCATCTAGAAGGGCCTTTCTTGAATCCGCAAAGACGTGGAGCACATAGCATCGATCAGGTTCGAAAACCAACTGATGAAGAACTTGAAGAAATTATCAGTAAAGGAAATGACGTTATAAAAGTCATTACCATAGCTCCAGAATGTTTTACAGAAAAACAGTTAAATATGCTGATTGAAAGTGGTATTACTATTTCAATCGGACATTCAACAATTACGCATAAAGAAGCACAGCCTTATTTCGCAAAAGGAATTAATCTTGTAACACATTTGTTTAATGCCATGACACAGTTCGGGCATCGTGAACCAGGTTTAGTGGGAGCCGTTTTTGAAAATGAAGAAGTCTTCGCTCCAATAATTCTAGATGGTGTTCACTGCGATTATGCAGCCGCAAAAATAGCGTACAAATTAAAACAGGATAAATTTTTCTTAATCAGCGATGCTACATTTTTAGGCAGAAAAGTTGCCAATTTTAAATGGGATAACTTTGACGCGCATTTAGTTGATGGTTTTTATAGAAACGAAGACGGAAATCTTGCCGGAGCATCAATTTCAATGACAGAAGCCGTGCAAAATGCTTATAAGTATTTGCATGTTTCTTCGGACGAAGCCATAAAAATGGCAACTACAAGAGTGGCAGCGGCAATCGGTATGAAAGAAAAAGTTGGAAAAATTAAGTCGGGTTTTCCAGCGAGTTTTGTTCAATTCGATTCTGATTTGGCTGTAATAAAGACATTAAATCTGGTTGAATAGCCACTTTAAAATCTAACTTTTAAGTATAGTAGGTGTTTATAAAAACTTACTTTTAGTATATTTTATATTCATATTTTTCTTGCAAACAGCTTGTATATATAAAGTATATTTATAGTTTTGCACGAAGATTTAACCCCAAACCTACTTTACTTACTGATGAGAAAAAACACTCGCTTTTTTGTATTTGCCCTATTGGCAAGTACTATTTTTGGCTGTAGTGACGATGGAGATTCGTACAAGCCAAACTATCTGCCAACTATAGATGCCACAACTTTACCAGCAGAAAATAAACCAATGACCATGTTTGAAGATGACGAAAGTCCTTCAAAAATGTATGACAAAACCGATCGATGGTTTCGAGTAAACGAACCGCTTCAGGTTATTCAAAAAGGAAAAGATTCTGTGCAGATTTCTTTATACTCTCCAGTCGGACTTACAAATGTGAAAATCTACGCGAAACTGCCAAATTATGATAAGCGATTTGTAATCTACAGTTTTTCTAAAATACCAGCTTTTCATCGTTCATTTCATAAAATTCCATTAACTGATCAGAAAAACGATTATTTGTTAGAAACAGGAAATACAGTAACGATAGATAAAATTGAAGGATTTTCCTCCGGTGCCATTCAATTCTCAGTAGAATCAGATGACCCTTTATTTCAAAAATTCAAAAAAATAAAATCCAATCATTTAGTTCAGTTTCATGATGGATACCACATTAATGAATTAGGCAAATTTCTTCCTATGAATCCTGCTTTGGCAAAAGAGGCCATTACTATGATTATCAATTATTCGTATGCTTTGAGCCATCCATTGTATTACAGCACATTCACCAATTTTGACAAATACAAACAAGAACAGGCTGCGGCAGCTGGAACAGGAATAAACGGAGCCTTAAACTGGCACGGAAATGCAGATGATGTAGATGGTGTTTATGATTATTATTCTAAAGAAGAAATCGAAAAAATATATTGGAACTACTTAGACAAAAGAACCGTTTATATGGCAATGGTTGGAGGAGATTCTGCTTGGGGCGGAGGAAATCTGGCATCGCAATGGGAATCGGGTTATGTAACCGGACATTGGGTTGGAGATATGTCGGTTTGGTCGCATGAATATTCGCATCATATTGGTTTCAGCCACAGTAGCAACTTGGCAAACAGCGGAGAAGGCGGTGGACAACAGGGAATGCTTACTGATTTTTATAAATATTTGATTTATCTAAATGATCTTCCCTTTACAGATCCAGATGTTTTAAAAACGTATACAAAAACAAAATATGTGACTGGAACTTATAAAAAACCAGTATTTGAAATTAAACCTAACAATCCATTTTTAGTAAAATATAAAGGTGAAGGAAAATGGAATTAAAATATAAACTATACATGAAACATATTCTGCCCCTGATTCTTGCGTTTTGTCTTTTTACCAATTGCAGCAAAGACGATGCGACGTCTAAAGATTATACGTACTATTATCCAACAGATGAGGCATCTATTACCAACGAAAATATTCCAGGAAGCACAGAAGCATTTGACCCAAAAGGAATTGCATTGTCTAATGAAAAGCTATACGTTGTAAACGGAAATGTTTTAGAGATTTTTAATGCTGTGACATTAGCACACATCAAAACAATAAAAGAATATACAAAAGGCACAACGACTATTCCCCTTACAAGCCTTACTTCGGTTTCTGTTGACAACGGCCGTATTTATTTAGGCACTACAGAATCTAGATTATTTGTTTTTGATGAAACTACAAATGCAGGAATTAGTACAGTTGGAAACGGCCAATGGTGGCAGACTTTCGTGCACGTTTTTGGTGTTGCGGCTAAAGACGGATTGGTATTTGTGAAAGAAAAAGAAAAAAGCATAAAAGTTTTTGAAACTTCCCAAATAACAGAAACAAGCGACTGGAATTTAAAGCCTATTGCCAAACTAAATACTCTTAACGGATATACTGAAATATATTCAATGGATGTTTTAGACGGAAACTTGGTTGTAGGTGGGAGAGATGCAAAAAGTTATCTGCAGTATAATATTGCTAAAATTAAAGCCAATGCCGCAAATTCGCTTACAACTCCTATTGAGCCAGAAAAAGTGCAATTTGTAGACATAAAACCAATTGCAGTATCTTTCAGTAAAGATTTTGCCGTTACTTCAGAAAATGTTGGAAGCGTGTCTTATTTAAAATTGTATCCAAAAGCAGATTTTATAAAGATGAACTACAAAGCTGTTCTAAGCGTTTCTGATATTTTAGGACAAAATGCTTTTGGTACTATTGTCGGTACAGCCCAGCTTGACGACCGTATCTTCTTATCTGATAATATAAATAAGAAAATCAGAGTTATAAAACTGAATAAATCTACAATCGCAGAACAAAACAACTAGTTTTAAATACCAATATTTTAAAAATCCAAATTCCAAAACTAATTGGAGTTTGGATTTTTTTTTTGAATTGAAATAAAATTTTGGGATTTGGGGTTTTCAAAATTGGAATTTAGATTTTCAAGATTAGAATTTTAAAATAACCTATTAGATTGATAGGGAAATAAAAGTTTTAACGATTTATAGGTTAAAATTGAAAATAACTATTTAAATTTGCAGTCGCTATGAAGAAAGAGAACCAGAAAATGAATAATTATTATCGTTGCAGTATGATGTACTGTGCTGCTGTAATGGTGTTTATTGATCTGGCTTAATATATAAAATGATAAAATTTATTTCGAAAGAGCCTTTCAACTAATTTATGAAAGGCTTTCTTGTTTTTAAACCGTAAAGAATGATTGAATTAAAAAATGTAACCAAAACGTTTCATCAGAAAGACAGAATTGTTGCTGCTTTATCTGATGTCTCTTTAAAGGTTCCTGAGGGAAAAATTTTTGGTGTAATTGGAACTTCCGGAGCAGGAAAAAGTACTTTGATTCGCTGCGTGAACTTGTTGGAAAGACCAACTTCTGGCGAAATTATCGTTGATGGCAAATCTTTAATGCAATTATCAAACGCTGAATTGGCGATTGAAAGAAGACAAATCGGAATGATTTTTCAGCACTTCAATCTGCTTTCTTCAAGAACAGTTTTTGATAATGTGGCTTTTCCGTTAGAACTGGCAGGAATTTCAAAAAGCGAAATTAAAACGCGTGTTTTAGAATTATTGCAATTGGTTGGATTGGCGGAAAAAGCAAACGATTATCCGGCAAGTCTTTCTGGTGGACAAAAACAAAGAGTGGCGATTGCAAGAACTTTAGCCAATAATCCGAAAGTGCTTTTATCTGATGAAGCTACAAGTGCGCTTGATCCTGCAACAACAAGATCGATTTTGAACTTATTGAAAGACATCAACAAACGTCTGAACATTACCGTTTTGCTGATTACGCACCAAATGGAAGTGGTAAAATCGATTTGTGATGAAGTTGCGGTTATCAGTCACGGAAAATTGATAGAGCAGGGAAGTGTGGGCGAAATCTTTGCAGATCCGAAACATGAACTGACAAAAGAATTTATTTCTTCTTCGCTTCATATCGAGATTCCGTCTGTTTATCAGGAAAAATTGCAAAAAGATGACAACGGTAATTTGAATCCATTATTAAAACTGGAAATGACGGGAAAATCAGTTAACGAGCCTGTTATCTCAGAGGTTTCTAGACTTTTTGATACCGATTTCAAAATTGTCAGCGCGCAAATGGATCAGGCTGGCGAGGTTAATTTTGGCGTGATGCTGATCGAACTTTCAGGAAAACGCGAAAATTACGATGCAACGATTCAATATTTTAATTCAAAACACATTAAAACAGAAATTTTAGGTTATGTCTGATTCTCTTATAGATTTATTGTTAAAAGGAACATGGGAAACCATTGTTATGACTTTTGTATCGGGCTTTTTCGGTTTTTTATTAGGCTTGCCAACAGGAATTTTATTGTTCTTGACTCGTAAAAATCAGATTCTGGATCAACCCATTTTAAACAGAACATTATCAGTTATAGTAAATGTTTTTCGTTCCATTCCATTCATTATTTTGATCGTTTGGATGATTCCGTTTACACGAGCTATTGTTGGCACTTCAATTGGCGTTAGCGCGGCTTTGGTTCCGTTGAGCATTGGTGCAGCGCCATTTATTGCCCGTTTGGTAGAAAACAGTTTGTTGAGCCTTCCGTCTGGATTAATCGAAGCAGCAAGAGCATTGGGTGCAACTCCTTTGCAAATTGTGTACAAAGTATTATTGCCAGAAGCTCTTCCTTCTTTAATCAATGCAGCTTCTATTACTTTAATTACCCTTGTCGGATATTCTGCAATGGGTGGAGCTGTTGGAGCAGGTGGTTTAGGGCAAGTTGGATATCAATACGGATATATTGGTTATGATGCCGTGACCATGAATTCGGTTTTGGCATTATTGGTCATTTTGGTATTCGCGATTCAGTTTGCTGGAGACCGATTATCAAAGAGATTTGATCACAGATAATCAATTAAAAATTTAGAATTAAAAATTAAAAAATAGAACAATCATGAAATTAAATATTTTAAAAACTGCCGGGATATTTGCTTTGTCTTTTGTTTTGGTTAATTGCGGAAAAAGTAAAAACAATGATCTTCATTTTATAAAAGTGGGTGTGGCATCGGGACCAGAATTAAAAGTGGCTGAAGCGGCTAAAAAAGTGGCAAAAGAAAAATTCGGATTGGAAGTAGAATTGGTTTCGTTTAACGACTACGTAATTCCAAATGAAGCTTTAAGCCAGGGTGATATCGATGCAAATGCTTTTCAGCACAAACCATATTTAGACGAGCAGTCTAAACAAAGAGGCTATAAATTGGCCATTATCGGAAATACATTTGTATACCCGATTGCAGCTTATTCTAAAAAAATAAAAAGTCTTTCTGAATTGAAAAACGAAAGCACGATTATTATTCCAAATGATCCAACAAACGGCGGACGTTCTTTATTGCTTCTACAGAAAAACGGATTATTGAAACTAAGAGAAGGTGTTGGTTTATTGCCAAAAGTAACAGATATCGTAAGCAATCCTAAAAATTTAAAAATTTTAGAGTTAGAAGCGCCTCAATTGCCTCGAGCTTTAGACGACCAAAATGTTTCTATCGCCATTATCAACAATACTTTTGCGTCTGCAGCTGGATTGGTTCCTTCGCGTGACGCTTTGTTTGTTGAAGATAAAGATTCACCTTATGTAAATTTGGTCGTAAGCCGTGAAGACAATAAAAACGAAGAAAAAGTAAAACAGTTTTTACAAGCTTTTCAATCTCCAGAAGTGGAAAAAGCAGCTGAACGCGAGTTTAAAGGCGGTGCTGTAAGAGGATGGTAATTTTTTTTAGTTATGAGTTATGAATTATGAGCGTGGTCGTGCTTGTAATTCATAACTCATAATTTTTTTATTCTATGTGCATAACTATTCAAACATAGCCCGTGGTTTTAACCACGTGAACACATCAGTAAAACTCATAACTCATAACTCATAATTTTATAAAGTAATTTTTTGATTTTGTAAGGCTTACGTTTTTTGGTTGAACTAAATTAGAGTTCAATTTTTAAAGCAAAAGCCATGAGATCAATTTGGACAGGTTCGGTAAGTTTTGGATTAATTAATATTCCGATAAAAATGTTTTCGGCGGTGCAGGAAAGCAGTTTGGATATGGACATGCTTGATGCAAAAGATCACGCCAATATCAAGTTTAAGCGTGTCAATGAAGACACAGGAAAAGAAGTAGATTTTGCTAATATCGTAAAAGGGTATAATCTTGAAGGCAAATATGTTATTCTGGAAGATTCCGATTTTGAAGCTGCAGATGCCATTAAAACCAAAACAATCGATATTGAAAGTTTTGCTTTCGAAAAAGAAATTGAAAGTATTTATTACGAACAGCCATATTATCTAGAACCCGATAAAGGCGCGATGAATGCGTATGGATTGCTTCGTGATGCGCTTGAAGCTTCAGGAAAAGTTGGCGTTACGAGATTTGTTTTAAGAAACAAAGAAAGTCTGGCTATTTTAAAACCGTACAAAAATGTCATTGTTTTAAACCGAATTCGTTTTGAACAGGAAATTAGAAGTACAGATGAATTAAAGCTTCCGCCAATGTCCAAAAAGTCTACAAAAGAAATGGACATGGCCGAAAAACTAATCGATCAGCTTACCGAGAAATTTGATATTTCTGGTTTTAAAGACGAATATACCGCCAAACTTTTGGATATCATTAAAAAGAAAGCCAAAGGAAAACTCAAAAAAACGGCTCCAAAACTAAAAGTCGTACACAAACAAAGCGACGACTTAATGGAAATGCTGAAAGCCAGTTTGGAAACCAAAAAGAAAAAATCTTCTTAAACGTTTTGATTTTCTTCTAGTTTGTGAATAATCTTTTTAATATCGGCTCCTTTTGATAAAACGGGAGTCCACAAATCTCCTTTTTTCTCAAAACGTTTCAAGACATTTTTGATGGTAAATTGCGACGGATGCAGTTTTTCATTCACTTCGCTCCATTCCAAAGGCGTAGAAACTGTCGCGCCAGGTTTTGGTCGAACAGAATACGGGGCCGCTAAAGTTTGCCCACGTCGGTTTTGCAAGAAATCGATGTACAGTTTATTTTTTCTCTTTTTGATGCTTCTTTCAATTGAAGTAATATCTGGAAGTCTGGATTGCACTTCTTTTGCTATTAATTCGCCAAGAATTTTTATGGAATCATAATCATATTTCGCGCCAAGCGGAATATAAATATGCAGTCCAGAAGCACCCGAAGTCTTACATAAACATTCGGTTTCTAATTCGTCTAAAACTTCTTTCACCACCAAAGCGGTTGTCACCACAGGAGCAAAATCATTTCCTGCAGGATCCAAATCAATTACCAGCCAATCTGGATTCTGAATGTGTTTGGTTGTCGAGTTCCACGGATTCATTTCTATACAGCCCAAATTTGCCATATAAAGCAATGTTTCTTTATTATTACAGATGAGATAATCGATGTCGGCATTATTAGATTCTGAGAAGACTTTTTTGGTTTTGAGCCATTTCGGAATTTTATCTACATCAACATCTTTCTGATAGAAGCTCGGCGAATCAATTCCGTTAGGAAAACGGTTCATCGATTCTGGACGGTCTTTTAAATAAGGCAGAATCAATTCTGAAACTTCATTATAGTAATGAATAATGTCGCCTTTAGTGATGCCGTCTTTTGGGAAATAGACTTTGTTTTGATTAGTAAGATGCAAAACTGTTTTTCCGACTTTTAAATCATAATCGTTTTCTGTTTTTTCCTTTTTATTTTCTGGTGTAATTGTCATTTCATCTGAATTTAGTTGAGTTGAATCGTCTTTTGGGAATGATAAAAAAACTTCTTCTGCTTTTTTATCAATTCGAATTCCGAGGTAAACGGGATGTCTTAAATGTTGATCTTGAGTCCATTCTGAAAATTTAACCTGACACACCACTTTTGGATTTACCCACTGAATTTTATCGCGTATCGGAATTTTTTCGTCAAGCGGAGATTTGGCTGTAAATAGCGGTTTTAATTTGGTATATAAATCTTTTAACGTGCTTTCTGTAAAACCAGTGCCGCATTTGCCAATATATTGCAGTTTTTTGCCATCGTATTGTCCGAGTAAAAGAGCGCCAAAATATTTTCTGGAATTTCGCGGTTCGGTAATGCCGATTATAATTGCTTCTTCTTCATTTGCTGTTTTTATTTTTAGCCAGTTGGTGCTTCTTCGATTTATAGTGTAAGTGCTGTCTGCTCTTTTGGCAATAATGCCTTCAGTTTTATTTTTAACGGCTTTTTCAAATTGTTTAATTCCGTCGCCAACGGTATGTTCAGAATAAGAAACATTAGAAAAAGGATATTTATTAAAGAGAATTTTGAGCAGTTCTTTTCTTTCCAATAAAGAGAGTTCCGTAATGAGATTTCCGTCCAAATTCAATAAATCAAAAACATAATATTTTAGATTCCCGATTCCTGTTTTCATATAGTTTTGAAGCAGCTGAAAATCGGCTCTTCCAGCATCATTTTCTACTACAATTTCACCATCCAAAACTACAGTATGGTCAATTTGTTTTAATTCTTCGGCAATGGGTTTGAAATTAGCATTAAAAGAAAGCTCGTTTCTGCTGAACAAATCAACCTGTTGCGGATTAATAACGGCAATCGTTCTGTAGCCGTCGTATTTATTTTCAAAAATCCATTCGTCATCATCAAAAGGTTTTTCGCTTACGCTGGCAAGCATGGGCTTTAAAAATTCGGCGATGTCAGCTTGTGGGTTGGACTTTTTTTTTACTACTTTTTTCTCAGTAGTTTTCTCTTCGCTTTTTGAAGTGAGCTTTTCAGATTTTTCAACCAATTGTTCTAGACTTCTTTTAGAAATAACCGATTTATTCTTCTCTAAAATATCTTCTTCAGAGGCATATTTATCATTTTTCTTAATCAGCAGCCAAGCATTTTCTTGTTTTCCATGAAGCTTGACTAAAGAAAATTCACCTTTCAATTTTTTGCCCTTTAAAATAAAACTCAAATGTCCTTTTGCCAGATCGCTCAATAATTTTTTTTCGTCAGAAGCCGTTTTTTCATCAGAAGTATAGGTTCCGTTATCCCATACAATTACATTTCCAGCACCGTAATTTCCTTCTGGGATGGTGCCTTCAAAATCTTTATAGCTGTACGGATGATCCTCGACCATCATGGCTAAACGTTTCACTTCAGGATCCATCGACGGGCCTTTTGGCACTGCCCAGCTTTTTAAAACACCGTCCATCTCTAACCTAAAATCGTAATGAAGATGTGACGCAGCATGTTTCTGCACGACAAAAATTAGCTCGCTTGCTGATTTTTCGATTTTTCCTTTCGGTTCACGCGTTTGTTTAAAATCTCTTTTCTGATTGTATTTAGACAGTGACATAAGCTTTTAGAAGGGTTAAAATAGTTAGTATAATAGAGTAGAGCGCGGTTGCTGTGACAGCAAAAATAATATGGGCAAAGAACAGCTGAATGTAATAACCTTTAAAATCAATTGGGGGTTGATGGTCGGTCATTTTAAATATAACGATCCAGCTGAGTATTCCAATTACACCACTGATAACGCCTAATATAAGCGCACTGAGTGGCGAAATTGGCAAAATATTCTTCACCCATACCATATGATATCCCATAACAAATAGAAAACCAATAATATAATGTATCAGCCATCCCCACGTTTTCCGAGATTTTTCGGAAAGGGTGATGTTTGTTTTCTTTAGAGCAAAACTCAATAAAACAGGTTCTTTATACAATTCCCTGAAATTCTCCGACATCGCATAACTAAACCAAGTCATAGCCGATGTCGCCCCAATAGCAACTAAAATTAATTGTATAATGATGAAAAAAATCATAAGCTTTTTTTTGAATTAAACTCTATTTCAAAGGTACTTTCGGAATGGCTTTTCCTGTTATAGGATTAACAAGTTGTAATTATATAATTATAAGTAAAGTGCTGATTTTCATTTTGATTGTGATTAGAATGTTATAATCCTTAAGCTTAATTGTATAAAGTTAAACCTAAAAAGCCTCCTAAATTTGTTGACCTATTTTAGAGAAATGTCTCACAAACCAAAGTAGAAATTTATAGTTCATTGAATGATAAATGTAAAATCAACAGAAAATGAAAAATTCAAAAAAAACAAACCAAGACAACTCGGATGGCAAACAGAATGATTTAGAATTTAATAAATCTAGTGCTCAGAATGAGTTTTTAACCACTAACCAAGGCGTTAAAATTAATGACGATAACAATTCTTTAAAGTCAGGAGAAAGAGGTCCGTCTCTTTTGGAAGATTTTATACTGCGAGAAAAAATTACCCATTTTGACCACGAGAGAATTCCAGAGCGCATCGTTCATGCGCGAGGTTCGGGAGCTCATGGTTATTTTGAATTGTACAAAACAATGGAAAAATATACCAAAGCGGGCTTCTTAAACGATACCAGTATTAAAACGCCTGTTTTTGTTCGTTTTTCTACCGTAGCAGGTTCTAGAGGTTCTACAGATTTAGCTCGAGATGTTCGCGGTTTTGCAGTTAAATTTTATACTCAGGAAGGCATTTTTGATTTGGTTGGAAATAATATACCGGTATTTTTTATTCAAGATGCAATGAAGTTTCCAGATTTAATTCACGCCGTTAAACCAGAACCTCATAATGAAATTCCTCAGGCGGCTTCGGCACATGATACTTTTTGGGATTTTATTTCACTAATGCCCGAATCAATGCACATGATTATGTGGGTGATGAGTGACAGAGCGATTCCGAGAAGTTTAAGAATGATGGAAGGTTTTGGTGTCCACACTTTTAGATTTGTAAATGAGAAAAATGAATCTCATTTTGTAAAATTTCATTGGAAACCCAAATTAGGCACGCATGGAGTTGCTTGGGATGAGGCGCAAAAAATATCAGGAAAAAATCCAGATTTCCATAAGCAAGATTTGTGGGAAACCATAGAGGCGGGAAATTTTCCAGAATGGGAATTAGGCGTTCAGATTATTCCGGAAAGCGACGAGCATAAATTTGATTTTGATTTGCTTGATCCAACAAAATTAGTTCCAGAAGAATTGGTTCCGGTAACCATTATCGGAAAAATGGTCTTAAATAAAAATCCAGATAACTTTTTTGCAGAAACCGAACAGATTGCGTTTCACCCAGGACATATTGTTCCTGGAATTGATTTTACAAATGATCCGCTGTTGCAAGGAAGATTATTTTCATATACTGATACTCAATTGTCAAGATTAGGAAGCCCGAACTTTCATGAAATTCCAATTAACAGAACCATTGCTCCAATGCACAACAATCAGCGCGACGGACATATGCGTCAGGAAATTGCAGTGGGAAAAGTAAGTTACCATCCAAATTCTTTAGGTGGAGGATGCCCGTTTCAAGCCAAAATGGATCAGGGCGGATTTGTGAGTTTTAATGAACGTGTTGATGCGCATAAGGTACGAGCAAGAAGCAAAAGTTTTTCAGACCATTTTAGCCAAGCAAAACTTTTTTATAATAGCCAGACTCCTGTAGAGCAAGATCATATTGCGAGTGCTTTATCTTTTGAATTAGGAAAAGTCGAAGCGATTTCGGTAAGAGAAAGAATGCTTGGGCTTTTAAATCAAGTTGATGCCAATTTAGCTGTAACCGTTGGAAAAAATTTAGGAATTCCAGTTCCAAAAGATATAGAAAAACCGATTAATCATGGAGTTGGGGCAGACGATAAAGGTACTCAAGAACCTAGTAATGTAAATCAGAATATAACTCATTCTGATGCTTTGAGCATGCTTAAAAACCCGACTGTTTCTAATACCATCGCTACTCGACAAATTGCTTTTTTATGTACAGAAGGCGTAAGTGCCGATTCGGTTAAAGCGATGAAAACAGCTCTGCAAAACGCAGGCGCAAAAGCGATTATCATAGCTCCGCATTTAGGAACAATTGTTTCTGAAGAAGGTACAGAAATTTCAGTTGATCAAACCTATAAAATTGCGGCTTCCGTGCTTTTTGATGGTGTTTTTATTCCAGCTGGAAAAGGAATTGCCGATCTTTCAAAAATTAAAGAAGTTAAAGAGTTTTTAAATGACTCATATCATCATTGTAAATTTATTGCAGCTGAAGGAGAAGGAACTCAGATTATAAAAAGCAATAGTGATATAAAAGACAAAGATCCAGGAGTTTTAATGAGTGAAAATAGAGTCGATAAAACTTTAAGTGTTTCTTTTATAAAAGCTTTAGGAAAACACCGTTTTTGGGAAAGAGAAAAAACTTTATAATAATTGCACAATTGGCTGTCGAAAAAGACAGCCATTTTTTTTAGAATAAACAGCTGTTATGCGCATTTATATTCAAATATTGGGACATTCGGAGAGGAATTTCATTGCATTCTCATGGCTGAAACCATGGGTTATATGAAAATTATTTCGCTAAAATTATTTCCAAACTTTCACTCAAAATAGAAACTGCTTTTTCCATTTCTTCTTTTTCCAAATGTCCAAATCCTAAACGTGTAGCAGTAAGATTTTTGGTTTGGTATAAAATGGTTTTCGGCAGAAACAAGCTATTATTGGCACATTCCTTTTGAAATTGTATCAGATTAAAATGATCTAGCCACTCAACCCAAATGGCCAATCCTCGAGGCGGAATCTTAAATTTGATTTTACCTTTTAGTTTTTCGTTTAAAAGTGAAACAAAATAATCTCGGCGTTCTTTATAAGTCTTTTTATTTTTTTTGGAAAGCCGATGCACTTCGCCTTCGGTAATCCATTCGGTTAAAACTTGTTCTTTTATAACATCTATTCTTGGTTCGAGAATGTTTTGATGTTTCGCTAGTTCCTTAATAAATTCTGCTGGCGCAGCCACAAAACCATAACTAAAACCTGAAGGGAGCGATTTCCCGAATGAACCGATATAAACCACTTTTTGGTTGGAATCGAAAGCGGCCAAAGGCAAAACAGGATTATTGTCGTAATGAAAATCAAAATCGTAATCGTCTTCCAAAATCACAAATCCGTATTGATTGGCCAATTCCAAAACTTCGATTCTCTTTTTAGCGCTAAGCGAAATGGTCGTTGGATAATGATAATTGGAGGTCAGATATAAAACCCTGATTTTTGATGTTTCGCAAATTTCCTTCAAACGCTTGGTGTCAATTCCATCCTCATGTACAGGAATAGAAATAATCTGCGCTCCCGTATTAGTCAGTGTCATATTGGACATATAATAACCTGGAGAAGCTACAACAACTTTATCTTTGGGTGCTATGAGCACTTTTGTAACCAGATACAAAGCAATTTCATGACTGCTTGTCGTAAGAAGATTGGAAGTAGAAATGCGGATTCCGCGGGTTAAATTCAGATAATTAGAAAAATGAGTTTTAAAGTTCAAATGCGAACGCAATTCTATCTGTTCGTAAGTTTTGGATGTTTTTCTTCTTTTTAGTTTTGAGACATATAACCTAGCTAAAACATCAGTTTGCACCAATCGTAAATCGGGCGTTCCGTCATTAAACTGATACGGCAGATTACTATTTTCTATGGGACTTTCAAGAATAGTAGAACGCTGAAAACTGAAACCGACATTATCGGACGAATTTTGTTCTTTCGAAATGGTAAATTCGGCTTTATTTTTTTGCTTTTGCTGTGATAAAATAAAAGTTCCTTTATTCGGAAGTGTTTCAATCCAACCTTGCGATTCTAAATCCTGAAAGGCTTTGATTAAAGTATTTCGGTTAACGGAAAGCACTTTACATAAAATTCTAGTGCCTGGAAGTTTGGTGCCTTCAGGAAGAAAACCCGTTTGTATGGCTTTGATAAACTCAAAAACGAGTTGCAGATAAATGGCAGTGCTCTCTTCTGGTTTTAGCTGAATAAAGCTTTTAAAAGGAATTTCAACCGGACTATCCATAATTTATAAACTAATACTTTTTATTGGTACGGCAAGATACTGCTTTTCTCAAAATTTTTAGAAAAAAGAAAAGCGATCTTACAACAAGTATCAGAGCGATGACCAAATCAAACTATTACGTCCGGCTGAAATAGTATATATATTTTAATTTTAACACATAGAGACATAGTTTTTGTTTCGAAAAAAAGATGCCAAAAGAAACAAGTTTCCACACATCGCTAAGCTATGTTTATTTGAATTGAAACGCCTTTTTAAGTTTGCAAGACTATGTTTCTATGTGTTTTAAAAAAATAGTTAAACTTTAAAAATTAGTTTCTTTTTATAGAAGATCCACAAGATAAACGACCAGAAAACGGCATAAGACAATGCATAAGCAAGAGATGCATTTAACGGATTTTCAAAACAAGGTACAATTCCATGATTATAGATGTACGCCTGAAGGCCAATTTCTTCGCCAGTTTTTTCAGGATCTGCTACTTTTATAGCGCTTAAAACTCTCGGAATTATTCCAGAAAAGAAAAACACAATCATCGGGTTTACTCCCCAAATCAGGAATAGTTTAGTCCATTTTTTATGCCCTTTAATATCGATTATGTAATACAATAATGTTAAACATAACGTTGCAATTCCAGCTGTGTACAAAACATAAGAACTTGTCCAAAGTGATTTATTGATAGGGAAGAAGATGTTCCAAATTAATCCTCCAATTACCAAAGCAGTTCCTGCAATTGCTGTCTTTTTTACGATTTCCATTTTATCAACAGATAAGTTTAACAGTTGGCCAATGTACATTCCTAAAATTCCAGTTCCAATAGCTGGTAAAGTGCTCAAAATTCCTTCTGGATCCCAAGTTTTAGACGATGCCCATAGATGGCCGTTTAAAAGCGTATCGTCTATCCAAGCCGCAAGATTGGTTCCTTTGTCGAAATTGGCAGGACCAAATCCTGGAACGGGAACAAAAGCCATTAATAGCCAATATCCAACTAAAAGTCCAGCTAAAACTAAAAGCTGTGTTTTTAAATTTGTTTTTAGATATAAAATTGAAGTAAAGAAATACACAATCGCAATTCGTTGTAAAACGCCTGGAATTCTGGTGTCTTCAAAATGTTCAAGTCCGCTAAATGATAATGAGATAAGAATTAAAAATACACCAACGGCCAAAATGGTTTTGACTTTCATCGAAAAGTTTCCTAAAAGGGCGTAAGCTACTGCAAAAGCAACAATTAATCTCAAACCTAATAACGGAATTCCTTCTAAACCAAATAAATGGATTCTGCTGAAAACGCTTAAAAATAACCCTAAACAGAAAATTCGAAGCGAACGGACTAAAATTTTATTGAATACACTTCCATCAAAATGTTTTACAGGCATTGCAAACGGAATTGCGGTTCCCATTATGAATACAAAAAACGGGAAAACTAAGTCAGTAGGCGTACAGCCATGCCATTCGGCGTGTTCTAGGGGCGGATAAATAGATGACCAGCTTCCCGGATTATTGACAATCGTCATTAAGAAGATAGTAAATCCTCTAAAGACATCGAGTGAGGTTAAACGTTCTTTTGTCATTGGTTTTGATAGTTTAGATTTTTTTTAAAGATGAAAGATGCAAGAAGCAAGACTTTTGTCTTGAATTATTTTATTATCGCATCTTGAATGATTTGTTGAATTTCTTCTCGGATTTTTCCTTTGGCTAATTTATTTTCGTCATTTACTACTTCTGGATAGGTTCTGTTGGATAAGAATACATACACGATTTCGGTTTCTGGGTCTGCCCAAGCCATGTTTCCAGTAAATCCTGTGTGGCCAAAACTTGCTTCAGAAACACAATCGCAGGTTGGTCCGCCTTTGTGAACTCTTTTATCAAACCCTAAACCTCTTAAAACGCCTTGATTTTTATAATAACAAGTATTAAAAGCATCAAAAGTTTGAGGAGAAAAGTATTGAACGCCTCCGTAATTTCCTTTTTGCAAAAACAGCTGCATCATTTTGGCAACATCCATCGCATTAGAAAAAATTCCCGCGTGACCTGCCACCCCGCCTTCCATTGCTGCGGCCATGTCGTGCACGTAACCTTGAATTACCTGATGTCTGAAATAATTATCGATTTCAGTGGGAGCTATATTGCTTTTGTCAAATTTATCAAGTGGATTGTAAAGCGTATTCGTCATCCCTAATGTGCTAAAGAAATTTTCTTTGCTCAGATCTTCTAGCTTTTTATGTGTTTTTCTCTCTAAATATTCTTTTAAAATGATAAAAGTAAAGTCGCTGTATTTATATTCCTTTTTTAGAGCTACAGGACTTTTAGCAATGATTTTCATAATCGTGTCATGGTAATCATTTCGAATATAAAGATCGTCGGCTACTTTTGTTGTAAAACCGTTTTCGGTTACTTTTCGATAATATTTTTCAGAAGGCTGATTGTTTTTGTCTAATGTCGCTTTGTAAAACGGAATCCAAGCTTGAAGTCCTGCGTAATGGTTCAACAAATCTTTGAAAGTGATGTTTTCTTTGTTTGTTTTGGCAAAAAAAGGCAACATATCTTTCAGTTTGGTATCCAGTTCTACTTTATTTTTATCGTACAATTGCATCACATTTGGCAGTGTCGAAATCATTTTTGAAATTGAAGCAACATCATATAAATCAGAATCAGTCACTTTTTTTCCGTTATCATAAGTCTGCGCTCCGTAGGATTTCTGAAAAATTACATTTCCTTTTCTAGCAACCAAAACCTGCATTCCTGGAGCCATTTTCCTGTCAATTGCTTTTTGCGCTACGGCGTCAATTTTAGATAAAATTGCCGGATTCATATGTACATTTTCTGGAGCTGTAAAGGCCAGACGATTTAGTTTTTCTGTAGTTAAACCATCATTTACGTGGAAAGCATCATTAATTGAAACAGGCAATTTTCCTTTGGCTTCTATAGCACCAAAAATTAATTCTGCAGAAACGACTTGACTAATGTCTGAGTTTTGATACGAAACCACTAATCCCTCGATATCATCAAAATTTGAAACGGATAAAAGCGAATATGGTTTTGCAAAAATGTCTAAAATTACTTTGTTATGTTTGGCAATTTCTTTCAGCCAAAGCATTTCTTGCAACGTAAATTCTTGTTTTTCCCAAGCTTTATTTACTTTATGATAACTGATAATAACCTTGTCGAATTTCTTCAATTCCTTATTCAGACTGTCAAGATTGGTGTCTTTAACTTCTGTGATTTCAGTATATTTTTTTAAGGTCGAAACAAAAGTGCTGTTCGTATCTTCACCTAATTTGATGTACGCGATTTTTTCACTTAAATCTTTTATCGGAAGGATTTCTTTTTCGTTTTTTAGAACTGTAATTGCATTTTCATACAATTTATAATGTAAAGCATCATTTTGCGTCGGATTTAAATCATTGTATAAATTGTTTAAATCAATCGGCTTGTATTTGTTTAGTCCCGCTTTGTATTTGTAATGCAATATTTTTTTTACTGAATGTGCCAATCGCTCTTCTGTAATTACTTTTTCGTTGTAAGCTGCTTCCAATTTCTGAAACGCAACGGGTACATTTTCTGGGCAAAGTAAAATATCATTTCCAGCCAAAATAACTGCAATTTCCAAATCTCCAGGACCTTTAAAATTGGCTGCGCCTTTCATCGCCAGACCATCAGTAAAAATCAATCCGTTGAAACCCAATTCTTTTTGCAGCAGATTGGTCACCACATTATAAGAAGCCGAAGATGGGCAGTTTGGCTGTGATTCTAAACTCGGAATATTAAGATGCGCCACCATTACAGAAGCCAAACCTTCGTCGAATAATTTTTTGTATGGATATAATTCAACCAATTCTAAACGATCTTTAGAAAAATTTACGGTAGGCAAGGCGTGGTGCGAATCGGTTGAGGTGTCTCCGTGCCCCGGAAAATGTTTTCCTGTACATAAAACTCCATTTCCTTGAATTCCTTTCATTAAAGCAATCGCTTTTTCGCTCACATTAACTTTATCTTCACCAAAAGAACGGTTTCCGATAATTGGATTTTTCGGATTAGTGTTAATATCCAAAACAGGAGCAAAGTTAAAATGAACGCCGATTCGCTTGTTTTCGGCTGCCATATTTCTCCCTACTTTTTCAATTAAACTTAAATCTTGAATTGCGCCCAAAGTCATATTCCACGGATAACGATATGTTGAGTCTAAACGCATGGCCAATCCCCATTCGGCATCGATTCCGATCATCAAAGGAACTTTTGCTTTTGATTGGTATAAGTTGGTTAATTTCGCCTGACGAACTGGTCCGCCTTGGAAGAAAATAACGTTTCCTATTTTATAATCTTCAATCAGTTTGCTGATTTGGTTAACGTGTACAGAATCTTTGTTAGAATAGGCAGAAACCATAAACAGTTGCCCGATTTTTTCCTGTACGGTCATTTTGTTATAAATGCTGTCAACCCAAGCCGTTTCCTGATCAGAATCTTTGAAAAAGGTCTTTTTCTCTGAAGTATTTTTTGGCACGTAAACAACAGTGTCTTTTAAAGGAATATCCTTTTTATTATCTGTTGCGCCATTATTTTTTTTGGATGCGCAATTGGTAATTAAAAATATAAAAGCGGCGTATAAACTAATTTTTATGAATGGATTTTTCATATCATTTTTTTTAAGAATCAATTTGAATTTAATGCTCTTATACTCAAATTGATTCATCAAGAGTAATAACTGAATTAGAAACTTATTTCTTTTTCACTGCGTGAACTGGTAATAAATAATCCTAAATACGTAATTAATCCGTTTAGTATAATTAATTCATTGTCAAAAACATATCCTGCAAATAAAACTTTAGAATATTCATTGATGAAATAGGTGAACAACGGTGAAAGCAAACAGATGAATGGAACCAGTTTGTCATTTACATGTCTTGATTTTTGGAACAAACCAAAAGCGTATAATCCTAATAACGGACCATAAGTGTAGGAAGCAACCTTAAAGATCATTCCTACTACCGAACTGTCATTGATGGAGTTGAAAATTAGAATGATAAAAAAGACTAAAACTGAAAAACTGATATGCACTAAATGTCTAATTTTTACGGTGTTTTTCTTATGGCTGTTTTCTGCTTTGTCCATTCCTAAAAAGTCAACACAAAAAGAAGTTGTTAAGGCTGTTAGGGCAGAATCTGTGGTTGCAAAAGTGGCAGCAATAATTCCCAGTAAAAATACAATTGCAGGAACAAGTGCTAAGTGATTTAAGGCAATTTCAGGAAAAAGTAAATCGGTTCTTGGTTTTCCTGTAACTAAATCGGTTGGAACAGCAATTCCGTTTTTGTTTGCATAGATATATAATAAGGCTCCGACACTCAAAAAGAAAATGTTGATGATAACAAAGATTCCTGTAAAAGTAAACATGTTTTTTTGTGCTTCGCCAATGTTTTTACAGCTCAAGTTCTTTTGCATTAAATCCTGATCCAGACCTGTCATGGCAATAGTTACGAACATTCCTCCCAGAATTTGTTTAACAAAATGGAATTTACTTCCCATAAAATCATCAAAGAAAAATATCTTAGAATAATTGCTGTTTTTTACTTCTTCAAATGCACTGATGGCACTCAAATCCATTCGGTCACAAATGAAATAAATGGTAAGGAAAACAGAAGTTACTAGAAAGAAAGTCTGTAAAGTATCTGTAATAATAATCGTTTTTAATCCGCCTCTATAAGTATAAGAGAAGATTAACAGCAGCGAAATTAAAACAGTAAACGCAAAAGGAACGTGATAAAAATCGAATACAAAACGCTGTAAAACGATTACAACCAAGTACAATCTGAATGCTGAACTGATAGTTCGGCTGATTAAGAAAATTGAAGCCGCTGTTTTATAGCTAAAAACACCCATTCGCTGCTCAATATAACCATAAATCGAAGTCAAATTCATTCGATAATATAGAGGCAGTAAAAGCTTTGTAATGACAATAAATCCAAGCGCATTTCCTAATACAAACTGAAAATACTTAAATTGTTCACCGCTTGGTGCTCCAACTTCTCCAGGAACAGATATAAACGTTACTCCTGACAATGCAGTTCCGATCATTCCGAAAGCCACTAAATACCATTTTGAATTTTTATTGGCTGTAAAAAAAGCTTCATTTCCGCTGTCTTTCTTGCTTACTCGATGTGAGATATAGAATAATGTTCCGAAATAAATGATAATAAGGAGAAGGATGGTACTTGGTGTCATTTTATAGTTTTGGTGATTTTTGGTTTTTATAAATTATTTAAAGCCGTTGGCTGCAATTATTTTAACACATAGAAACATAGTTTTTTTTAAATTTTAAAAAAGGCGTTTTATTAATTTAAGTAAACATAGGCTATACTATATGTGGAAACTAGTTTCTTTTATTTTCTTTTTTTGACATAATCCTGAAATCTCAGAACTATATTTCTATGTGTTAAATATAAACTAGAAGCTGTTTTTTAATTGACCTGACGAATTTTAGTCGGTCAGGTCGGTGTTAAAAACTCCAAAAAATGAATTATTCAGCTTTTGAATTTGGATAAATCTATAAAAAGATTTTGATAGTGTGGTTTTTAGTTTTCCTGATTTTTGCTGTGAGCCAATAGAACAGCCCTTACACTTTTATGTTTATGCAATAATTCTTCAGCTACTTCATATTCAATTCCTAATTCTTCCATAATCATCTTAATGCCGCGTTTTACCAATTTTTCGTTAGAAAGCTGCATATCAACCATTTTGTTGCCTTTTACTTTTCCTAACTTGATCATTACCGAAGTAGAAATCATGTTCAAGGTTAGTTTTTGAGCTGTTCCTGCTTTCATTCTCGTACTTCCTGTTAAAAATTCAGGACCCACGATCAATTCAATCGGGTAATCAGCTTCTTGAGCAATTAATCCGTTGCTGATGCAAGAAATGCTTCCCGTTTTAATGTTGTGTTCTTTTGCTTTTTTAAGTGCTCCTAAAACATATGGCGTGTTTCCAGAAGCAGCAATTCCGATAATCATATCAAGACTTGAAATTTCAAATTTGGCTAAATCTTTCCATGCTTGTTCGGTATCATCTTCGGCATTTTCAACTGCTTTTCTGATTGCAGTGTCTCCACCAGCTATAATTCCGATAATCATATCATGCGGGACACCAAAAGTAGGAGGGCATTCTGATGCATCTAAAATCCCGATTCTCCCAGAAGTTCCGGCTCCAATATAAAATAGTCTTCCGCCCAATTGCATTTTTTTCACAATGGCTTTAACCAGTTTTTCTATTTTAGGAATTTGCTCTTCAATAATATGCGGAACTTTTTTGTCTTCTGTATTAATGTTGGTAAGAAGTTCTTTCACGCTCATTTGATCCAAGTCTTTGTACAAAGATTCTTGTTCAGTTTCAGGATTTTTATTTTTCATTTTTCTTTTTTTTGATTTTTGAAACCGAGATTTTTCTAATATCAGGCTTCTCTATTGTACATTAATAGTTTGCTGTTTTTATCTAGAATAAAATTTAATTTTTAAACATAGAAACACAGGTTTTGATTTTTGTTTAAAAAGGTAACCAATCTTTAAAAAACAAACCAAAGAGAACTACATTTTTGCATAGCAATATATATGTGTGTGTTTATGCTAATGAAACGCTTTTTTGTAAGTCTATCAAAGTTCTATGTTTCTATTGTTTAAAAAATTAAGTCTAAGTGAACTGAAGTATTATTTATAAATTAGATATTTTGTTCGCATTTTTTTGAAAGTTTCTAGGTCTTTCTGCCAAGTTTTTCTTATTTCTTTTTCAGAAACGCCACTTTCTATTTGCTGCTGTAATTTTTTTGTTCCTGCGAGTTTGGTAAAAAATGCATTAAAGAATTTTGTCTTATCGCTGGTATTCTGATATGCTTTAATAAGCCATTTCAATTCTAATTGTTTCAATTTTGGATAGGCTGTCAAATCTTCACCAAAACATTCTTTTCCGTTGTATAAAGGGTCTTTTGCACCAAAATTGGGCTTTGGAGTAAAGCTGAAATTGGTTTTGCTTAAATATGGAGAGCCGTAGATTTGAAATTGTTTTTCAGTTCCGCGTCCCATGCTCACATTTGTTCCTTCAAAAAGGCATAAACTGGCGTACAGATTTATAGATTGATCGTTAGGCAAATTTGGAGACGGTTTTACCAATAAACTGTATGGCATAGTTCTGTTGTAATCTATACAAGGAATTACGGTTAGTTTACATTGAGCGCCATCTTTCAGCCATTTTTCTCCATTTACCATTTGCGCATATTCGCCAATTGTCATTCCGTGAAGAAGCGGAATAGGGTGCATACCAACAAAACTGGTAAATTCTTTTTCTAAAAGAGGTCCGTCTACAATAGAACCATTTGGATTTGGACGATCAAAAACAATAAGCGGAACGTTGTTTTCTGCACAAGCTTCCATTACATAGTGTAAAGAAGAAATGTAGGTATAGAATCGTGCTCCAACATCTTGCAAGTCAAAAATCATAACATCAATTCCAGATAACTGCGCAGGTTTTGGCTTTTTGTTGTCGCCGTAAAGTGAAATAATCGGCAAACCTGTTTTTGGGTCTTTTCCGTCAACAATATGTTCGCCTGCATCGGCAGTTCCTCTAAATCCGTGCTCTGGAGCAAAAATAGTCTGAATAGCAATTTTTTTCTCCAAAAGGAAATCGACCACATGTGTTTTATTGGATAAAATTCCAGTTTGGTTGGTTACAATTCCGACTTTTTTATCTTTTAAAAGCGGTAAGTATTTTTCGTAGTTGTCAGCTCCCGTTTTTATAACGGCATAATTGAGTTCCTCTGAATTATGGTGCTCAATTGGCAGAATCGCTGCCGAATATAAAGGCGCGCAAAACAGAAGCGCTGCAACAAAAGCACTTTTTGCTATATATTTTATCATTTTAAATACAGTTATTAGTTAAAGACGAATTGGACTAATAAAATTAATATTTTATCGGAGTATATGAATGTTTTAGGAAGATTTGGGGAATCTAAAAACTAACAAGAATAACCTGTATGAATCAGGTGTAAATTTTTATTTGGCTTTTTTATTGGTCACAACGTGTTTAAAAAGAGTATTTTAAAATACTGCCTCTAAAATTTCTCATTTCAGAGGCAGTGTATTATATGGAGGCAATTATTCGGTTTTACTATATTACCAGCCTGGATTTTGTTTTAATTCTACACCTTCTGCGGCGTATAAACTGATATCATTTGTCGGAATTGCACTTAAGTAATTTTTAGGTGATACAAATAATCTTGTCACACCTGCAGCATAAGGAATCACATATCCTTGTGAATTTACTTTTGTTTTAGAGTTAGTTCCAATCAAAGAAGTTATTCTAGCTCCTAAAATTACATCAGGATTAGAATTCGTATCAAGATAATCTCCTTTTTTCCAACGCATAAGGTCTTCTTTTCTCATGGTAGTCCAGCTCATAAATTCAATTCTGCGCTCACGACGGATTTCCCATATAATTGGGTTGACAATTCCTGAAATTTGTTCTAATGCAGTTGTTCTTTGCGGGTCATCTATCTGTACTCCGTTAGCTGCTGCATTTGTGCCATCTGTAGTCAAAATTGCAATTCCTGCACGTGTACGAACTTTGTTAATTGATAGATTAAGATCGTTATTAGTAACTGTACCTAATTCTGCGCATGCTTCAGCATAATTCAAATAAACTTCGCTTAAGGTAAAAACTGGAGCATCAATCTGATTTTGTCCAATTGTGGTAACCTCTGTTCCTGTTGTCGCAGGATTATTATACAGTTGGAATACATAACCTGTTATAGAGGTTAAACCATTGTATGGCTTGTCTGAGTATGCGTAATCTGCTGTACTGAAAGCTTTAGCAAATCTTGGATCTCTATTGGCAAAAGTGTTGGCAATAGTGTTATCTCCTAAATATTGAGTATTTCCAGCTTGTTTAATTGGCAATCCGTTAGTTGTTACATAACTTTCTGCAGCAAATTTTGTCAATCCGTTTTGAACAGTAGAGGTATTGGTATAGGCTTGTATTCCATTTCCTAAAACACCTTTAATATACCTTTTTGCTAAAATTACTTCAGTATTTCCTAATAATTCAACAGAATTGTAAAGTGATTTCCAATCGGCATTTAATTTGTAAGAATTGTTATTCATTACAGCCAATGCAGCATCTTTTGCTTTTTGAAGATAAGTGCTTCCATTCTGTCCTAAATTGTATTTTCTGTAAGTACCTTCTGTTAAGCACACACGGCTTAATAATGCATAAGCAGTATATTTATTTACAGTAACATTATTGTCATCAACATTTAATAGCATTGGAATTGCTTCTTCCAAATCCTTAATTACATTGTCAATAACTTCTGCTCTTGATAAAGCTGGTTTGTATACGTTAGCATCACTTTGAGCCAAATATTGGTCTGTATAAGGCACATCGCCAAACTGCTGTGCTAAACGAAAATAAGTATGAGCTCTAAAAAACTTGGCAACACCTATATAGTGGCTTTTCTTCACTTGATCCATAGGTACATTTGGTACTCTTTCTAACATAAGATTGCAACGACGGATCAAAGTGTAATATTCGTTCCAGTTAGAGTTAGTTGCATTAGGAGCCGTCAGAAAGTTAGTAAAAACGTTCATCGCCAAGTTGTCATCTATCAATCCTGTAGCGGTAGCATGAAAGTAAAAATCAGCTGTAGTACCAGCATTATTTCCGTATCCATTAAAGGTATTATAGTTTAGCCAAGAATATGTTTTTACGTTATTTTCTGATGTCCAAAAATTATCATCTGTAAATACATCTTCTGGTGGTGTATCCAAAAAATCTGAACAGCTAACAGCTAGACTTGCAAAAGTAAGCAAGGCAACTGAAAGTTTTATTCTGGAGTTTATTATAAATTTTCTCATTTTGATTCATTTTTAGTTTTTAAATACATTTTTTAAAACGCAATTTGTACACCAATTGACCATGTTTTAGAATAAGGGAAAGTTCTTCCCCAAGCTGCTTCAGTTTCATTGATTTCAGGGTCTACTGGCAATTTGCTGCTTTTCCAAGTAGCTAAATTTAGAGCAGAAATATACGGTCTAATTTTATCAATTCCGACTTTTTGTGTAATGGTTTTAGGGAAAGTATACCCAACAGTAACAGACTTTAAACGTAAATAAGACATGTCTAATAAATAACGTGTTTGTGCAACAAAGTTATTTGATCCAGGAGCATAAGTTCCAAAAGCATTACCTGCATGTCCTGGGTATGGATTAGGGAAATACGCATCTGTGTTTTCTGGTGTCCAGTAGTCATTCTGGTTCTCATACATAGCATCTGTTCTGTTGTAGAATGGTAATACTAAGTCTGAAGTTGCCCAGTATTCGCGTTTTCCAACTCCTTGAAAGAAAGCATCAATATCAAATCCGTATAAGGCACTTCCCAGACGTACTCCATATTGGTAACGAGGCGTAGTGTTTCCAATAACTTTTAAATCTCCAGGATTAGTAGCTGTTCCGTCTCCTCTTGAGATTACTCCATCTCCGTTTAAGTCTTTATACATTACATCTCCAGCACCATATTTGAACGCACCTGTTCTTAAATTTTTATAATCAACACCATTTATAATTAATCCAGTTGCATCAATTTGATCTGTTGATTGAATTAATCGGTCTGTTTCTAATCCCCAGATTTCACCTATTTTTTGACCTGCATAAAAAGAAGAAGTGCTTATTAATTTAGCAGAATTATTCCATTGAGTTACTTCTGTAGTATTGTCAGAAAGCGTAAGATCTGCATAAATGTTTACGTTTTTGTTTATCTGTTTATTGAAGTTAAGTGCTAACTCCCAACCAGTTGTTCTTAAATTTCCTGAGTTTGTATTGGCAGCCGCCTGACCAAATGAACCTGGAAGTGTTTTACCCGGAGCTAACATTCCTTTAGTATCACGTTGATAGTAATCAAAAGTCAAACCTAGCATATTAAATATTCTAATATCGATACCAATGTCTTGAGTCGTAACTTTTTCCCAAGTTAAATCTGGATCAACGTTTGATGGTTGATTAACAGAAGGAGGAACAGTTGCTCCACTGCCTATCCAGAAAGGGTTAGAGTTAGTCATGGTTGGTAAAAAGGCATTGTTAGCAATATTTTGATTTCCAATTGAACCTATAGATCCGCGGATTTTCAAATCATTTAACCAACCTCTTGTACCTTCCATAAAACTTTCTTCAGAAATTCTATATCCAACAGAAGCAGAAGGGAAGAATCCCCATTGCTCATCAGTAGGGAATTTTGATGAACCGTCATAACGTCCGTTTACTTCCAAAAGATATTTTCCTTTGTAGTCATAATTGACACGTGCAAAGAATCCAGCAATAGCATATCTTGATAAACCTGGATTTAAGATATCATTAGCCACAAGAGGGGAAGTAAACTGGTCGCCAATAGCTAAATTAAATTCTGGTTTGCTTTTGTCTAAAAGTGTATTTCTACGAGCATAAGTTCTTTCAAAATCATACCATTCTGTATTCAAACCTCCCAATACTTTAAAGTTGTGATTCTCTCCTAATGTTTTCGTATAATTTCCAAAGATGTTCGCTACATTTCTTATATAAGATGATTTGGCTTGTGCCACAAAATCATTTCCAACTTCCATAGAAGTAGGTTTTCCAGCAACTAAGTCAGCTGCACTAGTCCACCAGTCCCAAAGCGGTACTTGACCACCATTCATTTTTAGACTTGAAAAATTGCTATTAAAACTATATTCCCCAACTATGTTAAAGTCTTTTGTAATTTGAGCAGTAAGTCTTCCGCTTATCCTCATATCATTTGACTTGTTTTCATTCTGAGATGCATTTGCCATGTAACCTGGGGCATGTCTAAAGTAAGTGCCATTGTAAGTACCATATGGGAAATAAGACCCCCAACGCATGTAGTATCCAAAATAACCATTACCAGCAGTATCCACACCATTATTATAATAGTTAAAAGGAGAATCGTATTCTTGGAAAGTTCCTAATACTTTAAAATCTCCAGTAAGCCAGCTTGCTAACTGTGTAGTCAAACCAAGGTTAAGATTGAATCTTTTGTTAGTTTCGTTATTGATTTTCATTACACCTTCTTGATTCGCTAAACCTAACGAAACAATAAAAGAACTTTTTTCTCCCAAAGAACCTTGTGCTGATAAGTTATGAAGCGTTTGCAACGCATTCTTTTTTAACATTTCATCATGAGGATTCCAAATTCTGTAGAAATATTCTTTTCCGCCAATCACGTCGAAATCTTCTCCTAAGATCATGTTTTTGTCATTAGGATTTCTTGTTGCAGCATATTTTTCTTTCCAGTTAATGATACCAGGCAATAACGTTTTGTAGTTCATACCGAAAGATTCTGGATTAGCATTACCAGCTCTAGCTTGAGCCTCAATCATTGCTGGAAGCTCTACAGTAGGGTCATTAAATTTAACTAAAGAGATTGGGTTACTCCAGCCCGTATTGCTGCTGTAAGAGAATCTTACTTTGCCTTTTGCATTTTTACCGCTTTTAGTAGTAATTAATATAACTCCAAACGCAGCACGAGCACCATAAATAGAAGCAGAAGCGGCGTCTTTAAGTACAGACATCGATTCTACATCTTCTGCATTTAATAATGATAAATCTCCTGGAACACCATCTACCAAAATAAGCGGGGATCCTGAAACTTCGCCATTAACAATAGTTCCGGCTCCACGAATATTAACTTTTGATCCTTTGCTTATGTTTCCTGAATTGTAAGTAATGTTAAGTCCAGGAGTAGTTCCTTGAAGACCTTTTGTAATATCTGTAATAGGAATACTTCCTAAAGCTTTCTTTACATCTACTTTAGCAACTGCGCCAGTAAGATTTGCTTTTTTCTGAGAAGCGAATCCCACGACAACTACTTCATCCAATTTTGCAGCAGTCGCCGCAAGTGAAATACTAAGTTTTTGTTGCCCTTCAACTTTCACGACTTGCGTTTCAAAGCCCATGTAGCTAAAGCTAAGGCTTCGTCCTGACGCGACGCTTATGCTGAAATTTCCATCAAAATCAGTTGTAGTTCCGTTGGAAGTCCCTTGAATCATAACACTGACTCCAGGTATCGGAAATCCATCTGCTTTGTTTTTTACTGTTCCAGTAACTGTTTTTGCTTGTCCAAATGCTGTTTGAATGCACAAAACCAACACTGTAATAAAGAGTAATTTTTTCATGATTAATCTGGTTTTTTATGGTTGTTGTTGAGCAAATATATCTATTTATTGCATACAAATGCATTTTTATGTGTTTTTTTTCTAAAAATAATTTAAAAAACGCAAAATAACGCATTTTTAAATGAAAAATAAGAATTGAATTTGTTTTTAAAATCCTACTAATGCATGATTTTGCAGTTTTTGTGGCTTTTTCTAATATCGAATAAAATATTTGATATATTTGTGATGAATTTTAACTTTTATAAAAACATGCTGAAAGCCGAAAGACATAAATATATAATGACTAAACTTATTGAAGACCAAAAAGTTGTTACAACAGATTTAGCTTTGGCTCTCGATTTGTCAGAAGATACGATTAGAAGAGATTTGAACGAATTGGACAGCAAAAAGCTGTTAGAGAAAGTATACGGAGGCGCTGTTCAGGTAAAAGAAAAGTCCGATAATGTATTTGATATTGCTATTGTTGCAGAAGAACAAAAAAAGAAGATTGTAACAAAAGCATTATCTCTTCTTCATGACGATCAGGTTATTATAATGAGTGGAGGAAGTACCAATCTGGTTTTTGCAAAGTTAATTCCGGCCGATTTAAAAGCTACCATATATACTTATAGTTTACCGATCGCTATGCAGCTGTCTCAACACCCTAATATAGATTTGATTTTTATTGGCGGAAAAATGCAAAAAAATGCAATGGTGACAATAGGGATGGATGTGATTCAGGTGGTATCTAAAATTAAGGCCGATATTTGTTTCATTGGCGCCAGCAGCATTAATATCAAACAGGGACTTACAGAAGTAGGTTATGAAATATCTATTGTTAAAAAAGCTATGATAGAAGCTTCTGATAGGGTCGTGTCGATGTTTGCTTCAAATAAGTTAAATACCAAAATGCCTCACGGCGTATGTGATCTTACGCAGTTGGATACTATTGTGACAGAATTAGATCCAGAAGATGAAAGGCTGGATGAATATAGAAAATCGGGAGTCTTTATCTTATAATTTTAAACTTATGCAATATGTTTTTTGCGTTTTGTTGCGGTATTTTAATTTTATTGTGTTAAAAAACGCAAAATAATGTATTTGTATGCTTTTTGTATCTATATTTGTTAAAACTAATTTTATTAGTCAGATATATTTATAAAAATCACTCTTCGTTTACTTGCCATTTTTCTAATGCATTTAATGAAGTTCAAGTTTCCAAATAGGAACTTTAATAAATATTGAATTCTAATAAATTTAGAATGTATTGTTTTTGCGAATAGCTTTTAGCCAAATGCAGAAATAAAACATGTATTAAAGAACCAAAAAGCAACAGAACCAATTAAATGTCCGATTCTCTCCAATTACAAGAATTAGAAGCTTCCTTAGAAGGAAACCTTTTTTATGATGATCTTCATAAAAAAATATACGCCACAGACGCCTCTGCTTACAGAATTATGCCGCTTGCCGTGGCCATTCCGAAATCAGAAAATGATATTATTAACATTATTCGTTTTGCCTCAAAAAATAAGATTTCGATAACGCCAAGAACGGCAGGAACATCTTTAGCAGGCCAAACTGTTGGAAACGGAATCATTGTAGATGTCTCAAAACACTTTACTAAAATTGTTTCTTTTGATTCTGAAAAGAAGACCATAACTGTTCAGCCGGGAGTAATTCGCGATGAACTGAATTTATATCTAAAACCACACGGACTGTTTTTTGCTCCAACAACATCAACAACCAATAGATGTATGATTGGGGGAATGGTCGGAAACAATTCATCTGGAACGACTTCAATCCGATACGGTGTTACAAGAGATAAAATAGTAGAAATAAAAGCCGTTTTAAGTGATGGCTCTACAGCAGTATTTAAGGATTTAACTTCTGAAGAATTTATTGAGAAAACTAAAGGAGATTCTTTAGAAAGTAAAATTTATAGAACGATTTACGAAGAACTTTCGAATAAGGAAAATCAGGAAGAAATCTTAAAAGAATTTCCAAAACCAGAAATTCACAGACGAAATACAGGTTACGCAATTGATGTTTTACTGAAATCGAAACTTTTTTCAGGAACAGAAGATACCATCAATTTAGGAAAACTGCTTTGCGGAAGTGAGGGAACGTTGGCTTTTACAACAGAAATTACCTTAAAAGTGGATGATTTACCGCCAACCAACAATATTATGGTTGTGGCGCATTTTCATACCATTCAAGAAAGTTTAGAAGCTGTAGTGACTGCAATGAAACATCATTTGTACACTTGCGAAATGATGGATGATACGATTTTGGACTGCACCAAAACCAATAGGGAACAGGCTAAAAACCGATTTTTTATTGTGGGTGAGCCAAAAGCAGTTATTATGCTCGAAGTTGGATCTCACATTAGTATGGAAGATGCCGAATTGCAAGCAGATGCTTTGATTAATGATCTTCAAATTAATGGCTTCGGATACGCTTTGCCAAAAATCTATGGAGCAGATATTGATAAAGTAAACGAGGTGAGAAAGGCAGGTCTTGGGCTTTTAGGAAGCATTGTTGGAGACGACAAAGCAGCCGATTCTATTGAAGATACAGCGGTTGAATTGAGTGATCTTCCAAATTATATTGCCGATTTTGCCGCCATGATGGAAAGACACGGACAAAGTGCCATTTACTACGCGCATGCCGGAGCGGGAGAGCTGCATTTGCGTCCGAAGATAAATTTGAAGACAAAAGATGGATTGCACCAATTTAGAAATTTATCTACTGAAGTTGCGCATCTGGTTAAAAAATATAGAGGTTCATTGAGCGGTGAACATGGTGACGGAATTTTGCGAGGGGAGTTCCTGCCGTTTATGATTGGCGATAAAAACTACGAACTGCTGAAGCGAATCAAAAAAGCATTTGATCCCGATACTATTTTGAATGTTGGGAAAATCGTAAATGCGTCTAAAATGGATGAAAACCTTCGTTTCGAGGCGGGAAGGGTAGAACCTGAGATAAAAACCATTCAAGATTTCTCTGATAGTTTAGGCGTTTTGCGTGCTGCAGAAAAATGCAATGGTTCGGGCGATTGCAGAAAAATGCCTTCTGCCGGAGGAACTTTATGTCCAAGTTATCGCGCGACAAGAAACGAAAAAGATACAACTCGTGCACGTGCCAACGCTTTAAGAGAATATCTAACGAATTCAGAAAAAGAAAACAAATTCGATCACGAAGAATTATATAAGGTTTTTGAGTTGTGTGTGAGCTGTAAAGCCTGCGCGAGCGAATGCCCAAGCAATGTTGATGTAGCAACTTTAAAAGCAGAATTTTTATATCAATATCAAAAAGCAAACGGATTTTCTTTCCGAAATAAAATATTTGCGTTCAATTCTAAATTGAATGAATTGGGAAGTATTGCCCCATCTATGACCAATTGGGCTTCCAATCTTTCTTTCGTTAAAAAACGTATGGGAGTTGCACCTGAAAGACAAGTGCCATTATTGGCTTCAAAGACATTTAGAAAGTGGTATCAAAAGAACAAAAAGCTTTATGAAAATAATTCTTTTGAAAACGGCAGCGTTTATCTTTTCTGTGATGAATTTACCAATTATTATGATGTCTCGGTTGGAATTGATGCTTTCGAATTGCTGACTAAATTAGGTTACAACGTAATTGTAGTTGATCACGAAGAAAGCGGCAGAGCTTTTATTTCCAAAGGTTTTTTGGAAGAAGCGCAAGAAATAGCCAATAAAAATGTCAATACATTCAAAAATATAATTTCTGAAAATACGCCTTTAATCGGAATTGAACCTTCGGCAATATTGACTTTTAGAGACGAATACATCCGATTGGCTTCGGATAAGGAAAGCGCTGAGAAATTAGCCCAAAACACTTTAACGGTTGAAGAATTTTTCAAAAAAGAAATTGCCAAGGGAAAAATTCATACGGGACAATTTTCTGAAAGAGAGAAAAATATAAAGATTCATGGGCATTGCCATCAAAAATCATTAAGCTCTGTTGAAGCTTCTTTTGCGATGCTGAATGTTCCAAGGAATAATACCGTAACCATTTACAATTCGGGCTGTTGCGGAATGGCGGGTTCATTTGGTTACGAAAAAGAGCATTATGAAATCAGTATGAAGATGGGAGAAGATACCTTGTTTCCAAAAATTAGGGCAACAGAACCATCAACCGAAATTGCAGCTGCGGGAACCAGCTGTCGTCATCAGATTTTTGATGGGACGAGTAGAAAAGCGATGCATCCTGTAACCATTTTGAAAAGTTGTTTGAAATAAGTTTTCGTATTTTACCAGTACTTTTCAAAAATATTATTTTATAAAAACATCAATTATGAAAAAAATAATTTACTCAATCGTATTACTGCTTTTAATTTTTACAGCCAGAGCAGCAAAGGTTGATACATTGCAGGTTTTTAGTGCTTCGATGCAGAAGAATATTAAAACTTGCGTAGTAGTTCCGAACCATTATAAAAAGAGTAAGAAAGCATTTCCAGTAGTTTATTTGCTTCATGGTTATAGCGGAAATTATGCTTCATGGGCAAAAGATTTTAAGGAATTAGGAAAACAAGTGGATCAATATGGTTTTATAGTGGTTGGAGTAGACGGGAATTATTCAAGCTGGTATTTTGATAGTCCGATTGATCCGAGTTTTAAATATGAAACTTATGTTGTAAAAGAATTGGTTCCGTTTATTGATAAACAGTACAGAACAATTGCAGATCGTAAAGCTAGAGCGATTTCGGGTTTGAGCATGGGTGGTCACGGCGCTTTATACTTGTCATTTAAGCATCAGGATGTATTTGGAGCGGCAGGAAGTATGAGTGGTGGAGTAGATTTTCGTCCGTTTCCTGAAAATTGGGACATCAAAAAAAGGTTGGGAACCATTACGGAGCATCCTGAAAACTGGGATAAAAATACGGTTACCAATATGCTCGATTTAGTAAAAGACAACAAACTAAAACTAATTATTGACTGTGGAGTTGATGATTTTTTCATGACCGTTAATAGAGAGCTTCATGCAAAAATGCTGGCTCAAAAAATAAATCACGATTATATAGAACGCCCAGGAGAACATAATCTGAAATACTGGGAGAATTCTTTAAAATATCAGCTTTTGTTTTTTCATGATTTCTTTGATGAAAATCTAAAAACAAAGTAATCCTAAAGTGTATTTCGGGTTCCACACATACCGGAATACATAAATTTTGGTTGGTTATCCTAACAGGTTTTTTTAACCTGTTAGGTATTTTTTTGCCAAAGAATTGTAACTAAGATACCATAAACGCCATTAGATTCTAAATAAATTACAGTTTAATTAAATAAAATTACCAATGAAAAATCTATTTTCCAGAATACTCTTAATTTTTGTAATCACAACGAGTTTTGCTCAAAATATAGAAAAATCAGAACAGATCAAATTTGTGCAGCTCACAGATTTACACGTTTCGGTAGGAAATGAAAATGATTTTTTATTGCAGGATATTGTAAAAGAGATCAATAATTCCGATTTTGAATTTGCGGTTGTAACTGGCGATTTGACCAATAGAGGTGCCGATGACGAGTTAAAACAAGTTCATTCAATTCTATCTAAATTGAAAATTCCGTATTACGTCATTTCAGGAAATCATGAAACCAACTGGAGCGAAAGCGCCGGCTTGACTTATAAAAAAATATTTGGTGAGGACCGTTTTGTATTTTCAAAAGGAGATTATCTTTTCATCGGTTTTCCTTGCGGACCTTACATGAAAATGGGGGATGGTTTTGTAAAACACGAAGATGTGCTTTGGCTTGATAAGACTCTAAAAGACCATCTTAAAAACAATAATAAAAAAGTGCTGAATTTTGCTCATTATCCGTTAGATAACAGCGTGAGCAATTACAAAGAAGTGCTTTCTGTTTTAGAAAAATACCCAACAGTCGCTACTTTTTGCGGTCACGGACACACCTTACGAAAATATGATTTCTCTGGTTTGAGCGGTATAATGGGAACATCAATAACTTCTCTGGACGGAAAAACAAAAAGTTATAATCAAGTAATTATCAGCAAAGACAGTATCAGTATCTATCAAAAAGAAATAGATAAACCTGGAGTTTTTAAATTTTCGGTTCCGTCAAAACCTTCCAAAATTGTAATTCCTAAAGATAGTTTGGCAATGCAATCTCCTTATATAAAAGATATTGCCTCAATTTACAGCCTTCCTGCATTTGACAAAAAGAGTGTTTATTTTACGAATTCTATAGGCGAAATAAAATCTGTAAACCTTAAAAACAAAGCTTTAAATTGGAAAACTGAGACAGGAAATTCAATTTATTTTTCGCCAATCATCGTAAAAAATAATTTAGTTATCGGTACAATAGAAGGAAACCTAGTAGGATTTGACACACAATCTGGCAAACAAAAATGGACAATTCCTGTTGGCGGTGTTTTGGTAGGCTCGCCAATTGCAGAAAACAATAAAATTTACACAGCCAGTTCTACAGCATTTATTTGTGCAGATGCTGTGACTGGAAAAGTAATATGGCAGAATAATTTGCCAGCGTCCTATTCGCAGGGAACGCCTTTAATTCAAGGCGATAAAATAATTTTTGGAGTTTGGGATTCGTATGTGTATTGCCTTAATAAAAACACAGGAAAATTGATCTGGAAATGGAACAATGGCAATGATAAACAAATTTTATATTCGGCTGGAAATGTAAATATGGTTTCGACAAAAAACCGACTTTATTTTGTGACTCCACAACGTTTTTTGACCATTTTGGATATTGAAACAGGAAAAACACTTTTAAGAACTCAGAAATGGAAAATTAGAGAATCGATGGGAAAAAGTCAAGATGGGAAATGGTTTTACGGTAAAACAATGGACGGTTTACTCTTAAGATTGCCTCTTAGCGATGATCTTGAACTTACAGAAGAAAATCTGGTGAACCAAAGCAAAGTGCTAGATTTAAAACTTGGATATGAACACAATCCGGCAGCAATATTAGAAAACAAAAACAAAATATATGTAGGAAGCAGAAAAGGAGAAGTTTTGATTGTAGATGCTTCTAAATTTGAGATTATAAAGCAAATTAACCTAGGAAGTTCAAGCGTAAATGGTTTTACAATTGATGATAAAGGGCAAGTCTGGGCATCACTTATTGAAGGAGGGATATTTTTGCTGGAATAATTTTTAAGTTTTTTTCCCAACGTAAATTTAAAGTCGCGAAATCCGCAAAGTATTATTAAAAGCTTTAAAAAAAAACTTTGCGACTTCGCGTCTTTGCGAGATTAAAAAAAACTTTGCGAACCTTGCGTGAATCTTAGCGAACTTAGCGGTTAAATTATTCAACAACAATTAGCTAACCAAAAAACACAACCCTATGAAAAGTCTAAAATTACTAATCCTAATATTGCTGATTCATTCCCAAATTTTCAGTCAGCAGTCTCCAAAAAGAGAAATGCGAGCAGCTTGGATTTCTACCGTAGAAAATATTGACTGGCCGTCGAAACCTGGTTTGTCAGACAAAGAAATGAAGAACGAAATGATTGCCATTTTGGATAATTTACGTTCTTATAATCTGAATACGGTCATTTTTCAAATCCGTCCAACTGCCGATGCGTATTACAAATCGACAAAAGAACCAGCATCGCATTGGATAACAGGAACTCAAGGCGTTGCTCCGGGTTTTGACCCGCTACAGATGATGATTGATGAAGCAGGAAAACGCGGCATGAATGTGCACGTTTGGCTGAATCCGTATCGTGTTCAGAAAGATACCGTTAGAGACGTACTTTCAAAAAATCATTTATATTTTAAAAGACCAGACCTTTTCCTGACGTACGGGAAAACCAGATATTTTAATCCAGGATTGCAGGAAACAAGAAATTTTGTTGCTTCTGTAGTAGGCGAAATTGTTCGTAAATATGATATTCAGGCCGTTCACATGGACGATTATTTTTATCCATATAAAATTGAAGGTCAAGAGTTTCCTGATGAAAAAGCTTTCGCTAAAGAACCACGTCAGTTTAAAGATAAAGAGGATTGGAGAAGAGACAATGTTGATTTGATTATCAAACAAATAAGAGATACCATTATTGCCAATAAACCAGAAGTTGAATTCGGAATTTCGCCTTTTGGAGTATGGCGAAATATTGCCAAAGATTCGCAAGGTTCTAATACCAGAGCAGGTGCTACCAATTATGATGATTTGTATGCTAATATCTTAAAATGGCAAAAAGAAAACTGGATTGATTATGTAACGCCTCAAATCTATTGGCACATTGGTTTTGACAGAGCAAACTTTGAAGTTCTCGCAAAATGGTGGGCTGAACATAAATATGGTGCAAATGTTTACGTGGGGCATGGCGATTATAAAATTTCAAATACTGCGAAAGAACCAGAATGGAGAAGCTCGGATCAAATTGTGAAGCAGATTGAAATGATTCGTAAAATGCCTTTAATTGATGGTTCGATGCATTTTACAGCTTCTACTTTTCTGAAAAAAGGAGATACGCTTAGAAAACCTCTCGTTGAAAAAGAATACAAGTATATCGCTTTAACTCCAGAAGCAAACAGAATTACAAGATTAAAACCAGAACCGCCAACAAATGCTGTAATTGCCAAAAAAGGCAATAATGCAATTTTAACTTGGAAAGCTGCATTTAATGACAAGAAATATGTGATTTATAGATTTCCAAAAGGGAAAATTACAGATTTCTCGAATCCTGAGAATATTTATTATGTGACAACAGCTCTAAAACTAGAAGTGCCAAATGCCAATTTGGAAAACTATGTTTACGCGCTCACTGCGTTAAGTCAGACCCAGACAGAAAGTAGTCCCATTGAATTTTCAACAAAATAAAATATATAAAAAGAAATGAGAAAAAACATTCTTCTATTAGCCATATTTCTAAGTTCGTTTAGTATTATACAAGCCCAAAAACTGGATATAATTCCAAAACCTGTATCCTTTCAACAAAGCACAGGACAATTTGTTTTGCCTTCTTCTTTAAAAATTGTCGTAGATAAGAAAGTAAAAAATAGCGCCGATTATATTGCAGCAGGTGTTTCAAAAAGTACTGGAATTAATCCGATTGTTTCCATTGGAAAAAAACACGGAAAAAATAACATTTCATTTCTAGTAGATAAGAAATTGGATCTTCCAAATGAAGGGTATCAATTGGAAATAAACCAAAGTGGCATTTTCATAAAAGGAAAAACGGATAAAGGAGTTTTAAACGGATTCCAGACTTTCCTGCAAATTTGCTCTGCAAAAGAAGTTAAAAAAGGAACTCTTCCGTTTGTAAAAATAGAAGATTATCCACGTTTTGACTGGCGAGGCATGATGCTCGATTGTTCAAGACAATTTTTTGACAAACAAACCGTAAAAAATTATATCGATTGGCTCGCGGCACATAAAATGAATGTTTTTCATTGGCATTTAACAGATGATAATGGCTGGAGAATCGAAATCAAATCGATGCCAGATTTGACTTTAAGAGGTGCTTGGAGAGGTCCTGGCGAAGTCTTATTGCCATCTTACGGTTCTGGAGACAAACGTTATGGAGGTTTTTATACGCAAGAAGACATTAAAGAAGTCGTAGCTTATGCGGCAAATCGCGGTATTTCGGTAATGCCAGAAATCGAAATTCCAGGACATTCGAGAGCAGTTACAGCGTCATATCCAGAAATTGGATGTGAAATAAGTCAGGAACTTAAAAGTGTTCAAGGAGAAGTAAAAAATGTTTGGTGTGTTGGTCGCGAGGAAAACTATGGCCTTTTAGATTCAATCATTAGAGAAGTATCTGGATTGTTTCCCTTTGAATATATTCATGTTGCAGGAGATGAAGTCAATCGTGCCAATTGGGAACAATGCCCAAAATGCAAAGCTTTGATGGCAAAAGAAGGTTTTACAGATAGTTTTCAGCTTCAGAATTATTTCTTTAGAAGGGTTCAAAAAATCGTTGATAAATACCATAAAAAAACAGATGGCTGGAATGAAATCTTAAAAGGAGGAGAAATTGATCCAAACACACTGATTTCTGCTTGGCAAGGCATTAGTTACGGAATTGAATCGGCAAAAAAAGGATATAAGACCATCATGATACCGGGACAATTTTTGTATTTTGACATGGCACAATCTGAAACGGAACGTGGTCATCGTTGGGCAGCAATTACGGATACAAAAAGAGCGTATTCGTTTGAACCAATTCCAGATACCGATTTAACTCCTGAAGAACAAAAAAATATAATTGGAGTTCAAGGTGCTTTATGGAGTGAATATTTGGATCGCCCTGCAAGAATCATGGAATACCAGAGTTATCCAAGAATAAGCGCTTTGGCTGAAATTGGCTGGTCTAAAAAAGAAGATAAAAACTGGGATGATTTTTATGGAAGATTAACCAACAGCCATTTGAAAAGATTAGCCGATATGGGAATTGCTTTTAGAGATTTTCCTCCAACAGCGATTTATAAAAATGGAACAATCACAGTAACGCCGCCTTATGAAGGTGCGGTTGTTCGCTTTGACAAAGACGGAAACGAGCCTACAAGACAGTCGCCTTTGTATACCGAACCAATTCAGACAGAAAATTATGAGCAATATAGGTTTAGAGTTTTCTTTAATGAGACTTCGGCAAGTCCAGCTGTAAAAGCTGAAAAATTGCCTGTTGCCAATTGGAATACATCGAAAGCAGAAGTTTTAACGATTTCAGAAAATATCTCAGAGCATGTTGATAAAAAAGGAATTTGGTATCTGAATTTTAATCCAGCAGATGATGGAGCAAACGGAACAATCAAAAGTGTTTCGCTTTTTGAAAATGATAAATTGATTCAGACTTATGCAGACGAAAAAGCGTTAAAAGCAAAACCTCGTTTGAGATTTATAATTGAAAATTATAACGAAAAAAATACGTATCGATTAGATTTTACTGTTGAAAATAAAGAAGAGAAAAAGTCAGCGGCAAATGTAAAATTCAATTGTTCGCCATATCAGGAACCAGAAGTTAAAGTGACTTCTTCGATGGCAGAAAATCCGAAGTTTCCAATTTCGAATCTACAAGATTACAATGAAGAATCGTACTTGCGTACCGATGTTGCGTGCAAAGATAGCGATTGGATTTTGTATACCTTTACAACTCCTGTAACATCTTCTAAAATAGATGTTTTAACTGGAATTCCACATCATCCGAGATTTATAGTAAATGACGGTTATGTTGAGTTTTCATACAACGGAACGGATTTCATAAAAGGCGATAATTTTGATTACGGAAATGCATCAATTTATCCAAAACAGCCTGTAAAAGCAGTTAGAATACAAATTAAGGGAACCAATAACGAGCCTTTGATGGCTGCGCAGGACTTAAAAATTAATCTGTAGGACTATGAAAAATATTGGTGTTAAAATTATAATGATTTCTTTGATTTTTGTGGGAACAAAAAGTCATTCCCAGAAAAATGCGAAGCAGTCTTTCGATTTAAAGCGAAATGAAGTTTATATCGACTCAATGATGACAAATGCGCTCGAAAAAGGCTTTTTTCCAGGAGCGCAAGTTATAGTTGGAACTAAAGATGAAGTTTTGATTTCAAAAAATTATGGATATCATGATTATACGAAAAAGCAATTGGTGAAATCTGACGATGTTTTCGATTTGGCTTCGATGTCTAAAGTTCTTGGAGCGACGATTGTTTCGATGCGTTTGGTTGGAGACAATAAACTAAAACTTACAGATCAAGTTGGCCAAATTGTTCCAATGTATAAAAATACAGCCATTGCAGATTTAACGCTTTTTGAACTTTTAACGCATACTTCTGGATTAACGCCAAGTATCACTTTTTATCAGGCATTGCTTTCTACGCCAGATAATTCGCCTTTGTTGAGCAATCAAAAATCGGAGCAATATGTTGAGCAGTTTGATAATATGTATGTGAACAAAAACATTGTTTACGACTCAAAGTATTTGGTTTTTGAACCGAAACAAAATTGGGTTCAGATTTATAAAAATATGTGGTTGAATCCGGAATTTTATCCATCAGTTTACGAAAGGATTGCGAAAGCAAATACCAATCCGAGAGGGAAATATTTGTACAGCGATTTAAACTTGCTTTTGGTGAAACAAATGATAGAAACTCAAACAGGAAAAAAACTCGATCAGTTTACAAATGAAATTTATACAGAATTAGGCATTTCAAAGATTGGATATAATCCGTTAAAATGGACTTCGATCGATAATGTAATGCCAACTGAAGTAGATCATTTTTTTAGAAAAGATACGGTTAAAGGTTATGTGCACGATGAAGCAGCGGCGATTTTTGGAGGCGTTTCTGGGAATGCAGGTTTGTTTGCCAATGCAGAATCGATTGCAGTAATCTGTAAAATGTTACTGAACAACGGAACTTATAATGGAAAACAGATTCTAAAAGCAAATGTTGTAAAAGAGTTTGCAGATTCTCCGCTTGCAAAAGAAGGAATTTATAGAGGTTTAGGTTTTGACAAAAGAAAACCGGATGAGTTTTTTACCAAAGACGATTTTGGACATACAGGTTTTACAGGAACTTTTTTCTTCATGAACAGAAATAAAAATCGATTTTTAATCATTCTGACGAATCGTGTAAATCCAACGAGGACAAACAGATTAATGTATAAAGACGATTTTAGTGCTAAAATCTGGAGGCAAATTAATAGATGATTTTTTTAGCCACGAATTCATGAATTTTCAATATTAGATTAGTGTAATTCAGTATGTTTTTTTAATACACAGATATAAAAAAATAATTCGTGAATTCGTGGCTAAAAATACAACGACATGAAAAACTAATCATAATCAGATTGAGGTAGGAATTTCGGAAGAAGAAATAAGGAGCAGTTGGGAAAAAGATGGAGAGTTAAACATTTGATTTATAAGTAATATCTTTCAGGTTTATTTGAATTTTAGCAAAATAGAATAGAAATTCATCCGGACTAGTTATAATTATAAAACTGGTATACTTTATTGGTACGGTAAGAAACTACTTTTGCCCAAAAAATAATAAACCAAAATGAAAAAAATCTATTTTGCTGTCTTTACAGTAATTTGTACCAATTTTTACGCACAGACAAAGCAAGATTCCATCAACCAAATGGATGAAGTTATTATTAATGAAGGCCGTTTTAATACGCCTATTTCTAAGCAAAACAGAAATGTTTACGTTATTTCTAGCGAAACCATAAAAAAACTGCCAGGAAGAACATTGCAAGAAGTATTGCAATATGCCAACGGAGTCGATATTAGACAAAGAGGACCTTTTGGAACTCAAGCAGACATCAGTGTTGACGGCGGAAGTTTTGAGCAGACTGTTGTTCTGTTAAACGGAGCAAAAGTAATCGACTCGCAAACGGCCCATAATATGCTGAATCTGCCTCTTCCGGTTGAAGCAATTGAAAGAATTGAAGTAGTTCGCGGACCAGCAGCAAGGATTTATGGGATCAACAGTTTAACTGGAGCGATTAATATCATTACCAAAAAGCCAACTGATTCTGGATTTTTAGTAAGCACTTATGCAGGTTCTAACTTCGAAAAAGATACTCAGGACACTGGCGATACATTTTACGGAACAGGCGTTCAAGCAGGAGCTGTTTTAGGCAAAGAAAAACAACAGCATTTGCTTTTTGCTTCGCACGATAAAAGTAATGGTTACCGTTATAATACAGCTTTTGAAAACAATAAAATTTTCTACCAAGGAAATGTGCAGATAAATGATAAGAACGAAATCTTAGGTTCTGCAGGTTACATCAAAAATGGATTTGGAGCAAACGGATTTTACGCTGCGCCAGGAGATAAAAATTCTACTGAGATTGTTCAGACTACGTTTGCCAACATTCAGTCCAATCATCAAATTACAGATAGCTGGAAAATCATGCCGAGAGTTACTTACCGATACAATTATGATGATTACCGTTATTTAGGAAATTCAAATCTGGCTGTGGGAAGAAGTCAGCATTATACTAATTCTATTGCGGGAGAATTGAATTCTACGATTAAATTATCAAAAGGAGAAATTGGTTTTGGAGCTGAATTCAGAAATGAAAATATTCATTCTTCAAACATTGGAGATCACGATCGCGAAAATGTGGGACTTTATGCAGAATACAGAAGAAGCTTTACTGAAAAACTGGATGTAAATATCGGAACATATTTAAATTACAATTCAGATTATAAATGGCAGATTTATCCAGGAATTGATGCAAGTTATGCCATTACAGATGCATTTAAAATCATTGGAAATGTAGGAACAAGCCAAAGAATTCCGTCGTTTACCGATTTGTATCTGAAGCAGACCGGAAATATCGGGAATCCAGATTTAGATTCAGAAAATGCTTTTCAGAGCGAAATTGGATTTAAATACAATAAAAGAGCTTTGAGCTTGAACGCTAATTATTTCTACAGAAAAATAGACAATTATATCGACTGGATGCGTAATGCTACAAATGTGCCTTGGCAGAGCCAGAACAAAGGAGATTTGAACACAAACGGAATTAATTTACGCGGAAATTACAGATTTGATTTCTCTAAAGATTCTAGATTAAGCATTTTCTTAGCCTATACTTATTTAGATTCTGAATTTAAGACGACACGTACAGAAACGTATTCAAAATATGCAATTTCTTCATTAAAACATCAAATTACCAATACAATAGATTATCAGTTTAAAAACCTGTCTGTAATGTTTGCAACTCGTTTCAACGAAAGAATTACAGGACCATCTTATTGGGTAAATGACTTTAGGGTAAGTCAAGCGATTAATAAATTCACTATTTTCTTAGATGGTCAGAATATTTTTAATGCCACTTATTATGAAGTAGGGGCGGTGCCATTGCCATCACGCTGGTTTACTTTGGGAGTAAAACTGGTAACTTTTTAAAAAGACTTTTTTTTCAGATTTTAGATTGTTAAAAAACGGCCTGTAAATATTGATTTACAGGCCGTTTGATTTTACTATTAGTCAGTTATAGAAACATTTAAGCTATCTACTTTTTTAAGTACTGCTGCTTCTTTTTTAGTGCTAGGAGAATCTTCGTCATTGCAAAGTGCGTCGCAGCTGTAATTGAAACTTACTAAAATGACGATTGCGATAATTTTAAAATATAAGTTGTTCATGTTATTGGGGTTAAGGATTAAATTTTTGCGCAAAATATAATGGCTTCCCGTTCTCTACTTATATAATTTTAGGCAAATCTTTCATTATTCCCACTTTTTTATTTAACAGATAATGGTTTAAAAATCAATTGTTTGAAGGGTTTAGTGTGGGAATTATGTAAAAATACGCTAACAATTATATAAATGAAAGATTTTTAAAATATGAACTTTGAAAATGAGAATATTCTGAATGTCTAACCCAAAAGATTATAATCATGAATATAAAAGGAAGTATAATTGTAATAGAAGAAAACAAAGAAAATCGTCTTTTGTTTCAGGAAATTATTTCAGATTTGGAACTCAGGAATACTCTGCTTTGTTTCAACACCTTTGCTGAGGCTATGTTGTATATGGGTACTCAAAAAAATATACCTTTTTTGTTATTTTCCAATGTATTGCAATTCAATGAAGATGACAGACAATCCAGTTATAAAAAAACAATATTAAGGAAGATGAAATGTCCTTGCCTTTTTTATTCTATTTTGTTTACCAGTTCTTTTGTCATAGATACTTATGCAATACCTGCAAAGAGTTATTTTATTACGCCTTACAGCGATGAAAAATTTAAAGAAACTATACAGACCATAATAGAATACTGGTCACTGAAACATTCTGCCGAACAATACAAATCAAAATGGCGAAACAAAATAAAAACACTATAATACAGAATCTTATAAATTTTCTCCAAAATGATATAACAAATACTTCGCTTAATTTATTGAATTTTACTGTTTTATGAAACGAGGTAATAATCATACTTTCAATTTCTGATGGTATAAAAACAGTAGAAAATGGATGCAAGAAATGAAAACAACGATTTATTCCAAGATGGCATTGATCGTACTCAAGAAGCAAATTGGGATCCTATTTTGGGGTATCGCATGTATTTTCCGAATGACGAGAATAAGGATGAGGAATTAAATGAAGCCAATAGCCCAATTCAAAAACCAAATACAGGAGATTGGGGAGATGATGCTGATTACGAAGAGCTCAGACATAAAGATAATTCCATCATGAACATTCGAACTTTTCGAAATGAAGAAACAAAAACAGATTAAAGAATAAAAAGAGTGGTTTTCCACTCTTTTTTTATACAGGAAGATAAATACAAATAATAGTTCCTTTTTCTGGTTTGCTTGAAACTTGAATGAAACCGTTATGATTGGAAACGATCTTATGCACGATCGTCAAACCCAATCCGCTGCCATAATGGTCTTCGTTACTATGAAGTTTATAGAAAGGATCAAAAATTAAATTTTCAAAATCTTTCGTAAACCCCATTCCATTATCTTTAATCATGATTTTAGTATAATTTCGGCTTGAATTGGCATTTACATGTTTAATTTCCTCTGGAGATGGCTGTACTGCACTTATTTTAATCTGGGGATTTACACCTTTCTTAGTATATTTAATAGAATTGATTATTAAATGAGAAAAAAGCTGTTTCATCTGGGAAGGAATACTATAAAGAACAGGAAGCAAATCGGAAATAATTTCTGCTTTGTGCTCTTGGATCATGACTTTTAGTTCGATCATAACTTTTTTTATTACAACATTAAGATCAGTCTTCTTAAAAGATTTTTCGCTAAAATTTACTTTAGAATAATCAATTAAATCTTCAATAAGCTGATTCAGATTTACAGCTGTATTCAATAGGCGATGCAAATTGTGTTTTCCTGATTCCGACAATAACTTTTCGGAGTCTAAAACCTTTTTTCCAAACATATAGATTTTTCGTCCAGGTTCAAGCAAATTATGGCTCGCTGCGTTGGTAAATGATTCTAGATGTTCACTGTAGCTTTTTAATTCAAGGTTTTTATTTTTAATAGATTCATTGCTAAACTCTAACTCTGTAATATCTTCAAGTGCAATTAAAATCATTCCTTCGGGAACAGAATGAATAATGGGAGTGGCATTTAAAATCATTGTTTTTTTTATTCCGTTTTCAAGAATAAAACTGATTTTAAAATTTTCTACCGTTTCTCCCTGATTTACTTTCTTCAAAACAGATTCTTTGAATTCTGGAATATTCCAATGGCAAGAGCCAATTTCAAAAATTGAATTTCCTTCTGTTTCTTCCTGAATGGTTTTAAAATAATTGTAAAATGAAGTATTGGCGCTTTTTATAGCAGCGTTTCGATCAATTATAAGTATTGGCTCTCGGATTGTTTTTACAATAGATTCGTAAAAGTTTCGCATAAGAGCAAGTTCATCCCTACGGTTCTGTAATTCTTCATTTAAAAAAGAAAGCTCCTTGTTATTTGACTTCAATTCTTCAGCAGAAGCCGTTAGTTTTTCGTTTATAAGCTGTAGTTCTTCAGTATTAGTCAATAATTCTACGTTGGTATTCTGCAGTTCTTCAAAATAAATCTGCTGTTCTTCGGTAACTCTTTTAAAATCGCCTCGAAGCTGATGCAATTCTTTTTCAAATTCGTTCGAAGGACTTTCGGCATTGGTAATGAGTTCTGAATGCGAAAGTGTTTTTTTGCAAAAGACAATCAATAGCAAATCAAGATTTGAAGGAAGAAAAATAACTTCGAAAGAAGTTAAAAAAGATTGCTTTTTTACAGCAATGTAGCCGCCTGAGAAGTTTTTTTTCTCGTTTCTTGCTTTTAAAATGGCATTTCTAAGTTCCAGACTAATCTCTTCTCGAACCATATTTAAGATATTAAAACTTGGTTTTCCAGATGCTGGCTGCAAAAACGGACTTGTGTCTCCGTGAAAATAGACAATTTCAAGCTGTTCGTTTATCATTACGGCCGCAGGAGAAAAATTTTCAAGAAGAATGTCAGAAGCAATTTTTTTATAATCTATTTCCGTTTCTGGGCTAACATTTTTTGTTCGATCGCTGTTTGAGCCTAAACGGATAGTTTTGGGATGTTTCGTTTCATTTTTTCGAATATAGATTTTCTCTTGTTTATCCACTATGGCGAATAAATCGGGCACATTATGGGCTGTTTCTGCTTTTCCTAAAAATAAATATCCATTATCTCTTAGAGAATAATGAAAAGAAGTCAACACTTGATTTTGTAATTCTGTATCAAAGTAGATTAAAACATTGCGGCAGGAGATAAGATCTATTTTAGAAAATGAGGCATCTTTTGTTAAATCATGAACGGCAAATACACACATGTCCTGAATAATTTTATTGACATGAAATGTATTGTTTCTTTTTGTAAAATATTTTTCGAGTCTTTCACTGCTAATATTTTTGACATCTTGCAAAGTGTATATTCCCGAGCGCGCTTTGACAATGCAATGATCAGATAAATCGGAGGCAAAAATTTGAATTTTTATATTATGCTTATTGTTCTGCTCTAAATATTCGTGCAGACAGATTGCCAGTGAATATGCTTCTTCTCCCGTCGAGCAGCCCGCAGACCAAATACGTAAAATCTCATTGTTTGCATTTTCTATTAAAGAGGGAAAAATGGCTGTGCACAAATGATCGAAAAATGAAGCATCTCTAAAAAAGTAAGTCACAGGAATAAGAATATCATTAAACAAAGCGTCTTGTTCTGCTGTACTGTTTTTTAGAATATTCAAGTATTTTTGAGTGCTTTCCTGATGTGTGACCACCATTCTTTTTGCAATACGTCTTCGAATTGTCTGATGTTTATAATGTTGAAAATTGGTTCCTGTTCTTAGTTGTAATAAAGCAGTAATTTCTTTAAGTAAATTTTCTTCCTCTTCATTGCTATTGTTTTGATTGTCTTGGTAAGCGTGATTGACTACATAACTGTTTTGTATTTCTTTTAATTTGTCTGAAACTCGATCTTGCGGACTAAAATAATCTATAAAATTTCCAGTGTCATCGTTTTTCGGAATTCCCTTTTTGTGCAGAATTGCAATAGAAGTACCGCCCATTTCTTTGACTTTTTTTAGTCCGGCAAAACCATCTACAGCGCTTCCAGAAATAACAAGACCAATGGTATAACTTTTATAAATGCTAGCAAGAGAATCAAAAAAGAAATCGAGGCAGTTGGCAGAATTACTGCTTCTTGTTCGTGATTTAAGCACCAGCGAACCATTTTCAATTTCGAGAAAATTATTAGCTGGAATAACATAAATGTGATTTGGGTGAAGATCAACTGAGCTGACAATTTCTATAACTGGCATTTCTGAATACGATTCGAGTTCTAATGCTAGATTTTCGGTTTGTGGAAAATACAAATCTTCCATAATGAGATAAGCCATTCTAGAATCTGCGGGAAATTCTGAAATTACTTTTTTTAGAATTTCAATTTCTGATGAAGCTGAACTAATGGCAACAATCGGAAAAAAAGATTCGGCTTTTTGAGTTCTATTTAAATGCACAATATTCATGGTCGTTTGGGGTTAAGTTACCTTCATATGACGAAAGCTTTATACTAAAAACGTAGACATGCAAAAACAGATGCAATTAGTAAATGCATGTATAGCAACAAAATAGAAAATAGAAAGTATGAGATTGCTTTCACCAAATAAACGATTAAAGACAGCTATTTTTAAATTTTCAGTTTGTTTAAAAATAAGAGTCCATTAAACAATAGACTTTATTAAGTGAAGATTAAAAAGATTTTGTGTATGGTAACGCTAATGTAAAAATGAAATCTGAAATTTTGTTTACATAATTTTCAGATTAAATTCTATAATTTTCAGAACAATAAAGAAAACGCCCGCACAGAAATTTGTACAGGCATTTTCAAATTAAAAAAATGAAAAAAGTGAGTATTTTATTTTTAAATGATCTGGAGATGAGGTCTTATTTGCATGCTAACAACATCGCAGCGTTTGGGCTGGCAGAGACAAAATAATACACTCATGGCAATATCTTCTGCTTCAAGCATCTTCATTTCTTTTATTTTCTCTTTTTGGACTTCTTTTGGATCAGGCTGCATATCACTTGTTACCGCACCAGGCTCTACATGCGATACTTTAATTCCAAGCGGATTAATTTCTTTGCGTAAAGCTGTGCTAAAACCTCTTATGGCAGTTTTGGTGGCTACATAAATAACTCCTGTTTTTTCTTTGACTTCGGCGCTCATAGAACCAATATTTACAATATGCCCAGATTTTTGTTCTTTCATTCTATTGACTGCTTCTTTCGCAAAAGCTATATATCCTAAGATATTGGTTTCTAAAATATACTTCCAATCCTCATACTCGCCTTCAATAATGCCGCGAGCTGGCAGAGCAGCGTTGTTAATTAAAATATCTATTCCGCCAAGGACTTTGTCAACCCTTTCCCAAATTCTGGCAATATCTTCTTTTTGGGTGATATCTGCTGTTTCTCCATAGATTTCCCCTTTAGACGATTTAGCTTTAATATCATCCATAGCGTGATAAAAGTCGGTTTCATCTCTCCCAAAAATAAAGACCTTTCCGCCAAGAGAAACTAGTAAATCGGCAATAGCTTTGCCAATTCCAGTTGTACCACCTGTTATTACAATTCGTTTCTGAGATATATTTTCAGTAAAGTAGTTTGATAAGATTTCCATGCTGCAATATTTTTATATTATTTAATGTGAAGATTGCTTAAATTGCTTTCAGCAGGACCATTCAATACTGTTCCGTCGGCTGCGAATCTGGAACCGTGGCACGGGCAATCAAAAGATTTTTCGTCTGAATTCCATTGCACAATGCAGCCCAAATGCGGACAAACAGCAGAGAAGGCGTGAAGCGTCTTGTCGTAATCTCGATAAACTGCCACTTTTCGTAATCCGAAAGAAAGAATACCGCCGTCCCCAGGTTCTAAATCGGCTGTGTTGTCAAGATCAGATCCTGTAATCCAATCTAGATATTGTGAAGCCATATTTCCAGCTTCTTTCATATAATCTCCAATTGCTTTAAAAGTGATTCGCGACGGACTGTATAAATCCTGCCATTTATTATCGATCCCTTGAATCATATCAGAAATAATCATGGCTCCAATAGTAGCGTGAGTCATTCCGTTTCCAGAGTCACCAGTAATGATAAATACATTTTGATCGCCTGGATTTCTGCCTAGAAACCCTAACGAATCAAAAGGTTCCATAACCTGTCCAGACCATTTATAGCTGATTTCATTTAACAATGGAAAATATTTTCTAGCCCAAATCTCCAATAGCTCGTAACGCGAAAATGCAGATATTCCTTCTTCATCAGCTTGTCCTGTTTTATGATCTTCACCTCCTACAATCAGCAGATCATTTTCATCATCAAAATTTTGCAATCGCACATAATGATAAGGCTGTGCAACCCATTTGGATTCTGGATCTCCAGTATCCCACCATAAAGCATGTGGCAAACTGCCTTTCGGAATTTTTCCTCCAATAACGTAGGTTCGGTAAGCGTGCTGTTTGGTATGCATGGTTAGCACATCGTTAATAGGTGTATTAGTTGCCACAACTATATATTTGCCACAAAAATTAAAACCATTTACGGTGGCGCCTTTTTCGGTTATATTTTCGGCGTGTGCTTCAGTATAAATAGTGCCGCCTAAATCGATTATAGCTTTTGAAAGTCCTTTTACATAATGTAAAATATGAAATTGCGCCTGATTTTTAAATGCGAGGCATCTTTGATTCTGAGATTCGGCCAGCGAAGGTGTATGGTTTAAAAGGACAGTTTCTAACCCTGCGTTTTGAGTAGCTTCAAATTCTTTGTCCAAATTTTTTTCCTTGTCATTCGGATGAAGAAATAAATAACCGTTTACTCTTTCAAAATCGCAATTAATCTGTAATTCATTTACAATTTTTTCTATTTCATCAATTGCGGCCGTATGGCTTTCGGCGGCAAGTCGGGCGTTTTCCTTTCCAAATGTGTTTTGAAGATAATAATATCTATCGTCTAAGGCACAAGTTAAATGTGCCGTGGTTCTTCCTGTTTCTCCGCTGCCAATAAAACCGTCTTCTACCAAAACCACTTTTTTCCCTGCTTTTAAAAGCTTATAAGCAGTTGTAAGTCCCGCAATACCGCCTCCGATAATCAGCACTTCAGTAGTAATGTCTTGAGTCGGTTTTTCGAAAGCGATTATATCGGTAGAATCGATCCAGAAAGAAACATTATCGCCTGAAGTAATACTGCCTTCATTTATATTTTGATTTGAATTTTCCATTTTTTTAAACTTTTTGTTGAGGTCTAATGCATTCATATCAAAGCTACTAAGTAAAAAATACCAATGGCTTACAGTTTTGATTCTAAAAATTTATAGGATTTCCATTGTGCTTTTATATAACAACCAATAGAAATTTTGTAAACATAAATAGTTGAATAGTAGTTTCTTAGTGCAAATTGTAAAAACGAATTATTATGAAAACATTAAAAATTTTGATTCTCATTATTCTAACAGGAATGATAGGTTCTTGTAAAAACAATAATGATGGGTACAGCGACGAAATAGAAACTAACCAAAATCCGCTAGATACTGGTGCGGCAAAAGACACTGCAAGAAGCATTAATGATAATGCCGTAAACGTCGAAGATCCGCAGAGTATGGGATCTGGCAACAGCGGATCTGCAGAACATAGCAACGCTGGAACAGGTACAGGTCCCAGTGCGAGCGCAGAAGATGGAGCAACCTACACCAGCGAATCGGGTGTACAAAAAGATAGCGTAAGATTGAAAAAAGACAGTATAAAGAAGAAAAAGAAATAACAGCATTATATAAGAAGTTTTGAAAATTGTGTAAAGAGTACATTTGTATAAAGAGCTATTTTTATAAAAATTAAAATTTGATAATGTTCATTAAAAAATATAATTATGAAAACGCAAATAATAACTAAAATGGCTTTTTTGATTCTCCTAGCAGGATTAGCATTTTCTTGTAAAAAGAATGAAGGCACTACAATAGATTCGCATGAAAATGATAGCATTCAAAACACTATGGATACTGTTGGACCAGAAGTTGATACCATAGATATGGATACGACTTCAACCGTTAAGACCGATTCTATCAAGCGATAATTGTTTTATTATGCACAAAAAACAAAAAGCTGGATCTAAAGGATTCAGCTTTTTTTGATGTTGCATCAGAAAAGACTTTCACTATGTTTTTTAGTTAAAAATCATTTTAAAGATTGCTTAAAGTGAATGCGTTTTTATTTATATTTGAGAAGGAATTTAACAAAATTCAGCGTATTTTGTAAATTAAGCAGCATTAGAAATTATTTTCACTCAGTAAGATAATGGAGTTAATAAATAATTTAGACCTTTTTAAAACTGTTTTTAATGCTGCGCCAAATGGTATTGCAGTTTTAAAACCTTTGCATAGCACTAAAAATACAATCGAAGATTTTTCAGTGCTGTTGCTAAATAACTACCTTATAAATTGGATCAATACCGAAGACTACAAGGGAAAGAGATTCAGTAAAGTTTTTTCTAAAATTGAAGGAAACACGATTCTCGAAAAGTGTATTGAAACCGCAGAAACCGGAATTACAGCCTATTTTGAGCAATGGCATAATGATGAAAGAGGAAAACAGTGCTTGAAATTTACTGTTGTTATGCAAGATGATTTATTGGTAATGACAATGGAGGATATTACCGAAAAGAAACATGCCGAAACCGAACTGAATACTGCTTTAATTGATGCGGAAAAACAAAAAAGGCTTTACAACTCTATAATAAATGGGACTCCCGATTTGGTCTATGTGTTTGATCTCGATTATAAGTTTACTTATGCCAATAAAGCCTTACTGACAATGTGGGGGAAATCGGCAGAGGATGCAATTGGGCGCGGACTTCGAGAAAATGGATATGAAGATTGGCATGCCGAAATGCACGAAAGAGAAATAGACATTGTAGTTGCTGAAAAAAAATCCATTAGAGGAACTGTTTCTTTTCCGCATGCAGAATTAGGAAGAAGGATTTACGACTATATTTTTGTTCCCGTTTTTAATGAAGACGGAAAAGTGGAACTTGTAGCAGGAACGACACGAGATATTACGGAAAGCAAACAAGCTGAAGAAAAATTGCAGCAGAGTGAAAACCGTTTTCGCAAAATGATCCATCAGACACCAGCCCCAACTTTAGTGCTACGAGGAGACGACTTGGTTATTGAGCAGATAAATAAACACATGCTTCAAATGATAGGCCGTGGTGAAGAAATTATTGGTATGCGATTGATTGATGTGCTGCCGGAACTTGAAGGGCAATATGTTTGGGAGCAGGTTTTAAAGGTTTATAATGAAGGAATTCCTTTTGACCAAAGCGAGGTTCTTGTACCGCACAATCGAACGGGAGAATTAAAAAACTACTATTATAACTTGACCTATCGCCCATTAATTGAAGAAGATCAGATAACAGGAATGATTCAAGTAGCGGTTGATGTTACCGAACAAGTTGAAGCTCGCCAGAAAATGGAAAAAAGTGAAAACCGTTTTCGAGCTTTGGTCAACGCTTCATCTGATCTGGTTTACCGAATGGATTCTGATTGGATGGTAATGCATAGCCTTGAAGGAGGAGGAAGGCTTTCTGGAACTGGAGGGCAAAGTATCAATTGGCTAGATAAATTTGTACATCCTGGCGATTTGGAACAAGCAGTTCATCTTATTTCTAAATCTATAGTGGAGAAAAGCATTTTTGAAATGGAACACAGAATTATAAAAGAAGATGATTCTGTAAGATGGGTTTTGTCTAGAGTGGTTCCGATATTAGATGAAAAAGAAAAAATCGTAGAATGGTTTGGCGCGGCGAGTGATATTACTTCACAAAAAGAACTTCAAAATGTTATAGCAGAAAGTGAAGAGAAATTTAGGCAGCTTGCCGATCTGGTGCCTCAAATTATCTGGACTGCTCGTCCTGACGGATTTATAGATTATTACAACAGCAGATGGTATGAATACACCGGTTTTAATGAATATGAATTTGGCGATTCTAGTTGGGTTCCAGCGCTCCATCCCGATGATGTTTATGATGTTTTAAGAACTTGGTATCAAAGCGTTCAAGCGGGGTCTTCTTACCAAATGGAATTTCGTTTAAAAAATGGAAGTACAGGCGAATACCGTTGGTTTTTGAGTAAAGCACTTCCTATTAGAGATAAAGAAGGCGTTATCACCAATTGGTTTGGTACCTGCACCGATATTCATGAACAGAAATCGATTACCGAAAAGCTGGAAATTTTGGTAGCGGACCGTACCAAAGAACTCCAGCGTTCTAATGATGATTTACAGCAATTTGCCCATGTGGCTTCGCATGATTTAAAAGAGCCTGTTAGGAAAATAAAAACATTTGTAAGCCGTTTGGAAGACCATCTTGAAAATAAGCTCGACGAATCGGCAACGAGATATATTGAAAGAATCCATGTAGCGGCAGACCGCATGTTTACTATGATTGACGGTGTACTTGCCTATTCTAAAATCAATGCCGACTCGCAGAAAGCAACAATAGTTGATCTTAACGAAGTCATCAAAAATATAGAAACCGATCTGGAAATTTCACTTCAAAGGACAGGGGGAAATATTTATTATCAAGGACTTCCAGTTATTGAAGGAGCTTCTGTGCTGCTTTATCAATTGTTTTATAATCTGATAAACAATTCGATTAAATTTGCTAAAGAAAATGTTCCGCCGCAGATTGCCATTAATGCAGAAGAAAAATTTGAAGACGGTAAAAGAATAGCTGTAATTACAGTACGAGACAACGGAATCGGATTTGACCCCGATCAGACGGGACGTATTTTTGAAACTTTTACCCGATTAAATTCTAAAGACCGTTATGAAGGAACTGGCTTAGGGTTGTCGCTTTGTAAAAAAATAGCGGAACGTCACGGAGGCAGCATTACAGCAAATGGAATTGTCGATAAAGGAGCTGTTTTTACAATTATGTTGCCATTTGAACAAACAGAAAAAGACATTTAAGCATGAGTAAGAAAATAATTTTATTAGCCGATGATGACAGGGACGACGCAGAAATGTTTTGCGAAGCGTTGGCTGATATAGATGAAAGTATTATTTGTCACTGTGCAGAAAATGGGGATCAAGCATTGAAAATGCTAAATAGTCAAGATAAAACACCTGAAGTTGTCTTTTTAGATTTAAATATGCCTATTATGAATGGATGGGAATGTCTGAAACGATTAAAATCGGAAGAGCGTTATAAAGATATTCCGGTAATTATGATTTCTACTTCTTCACACAAAAATGATATGGAAGCTGCTGGCGACCTTGGCGCATTCTGTTATTTTGTGAAGCCAAATAATTTCAACGATCTAAAACAAGTGCTGGGACTGATTACCTCAAATCTTGAAAACGGATTAAAAGAACCGCTTTCCAATCTGGAAAAGAACCAATACCTGCATCTTTTTCTTTAGAATTTAAAAATACTTTTCAATTCAGATTTTAAAAACGTATGAATTTCTTTTATAAATAAGAATTTCAAAACGATGTATTTGTGTTTTTTAATTATTTGATTATGAGAACTTTGTTTTCTTCTTAAAAATGCTTTTTCAATTAATTTTAAAAAAATTCAATTTAAACTTGACTAATTCGGTAGAATTAATATATATTTGTATCGAAGAAAATTTATAACATGATACTTATCCAGAAAGACTGAGGGAATAGGCCCAATGAAGTCTTAGCAACCTGTTGCCGAATAAGGTGCTAAATCCTTCCGCTACAAGCGGGCAGATAAGAAAGATTTCTCCGTAAATCTGTTTAAGATCATCTAACCAAATCTTTATTAATATGAAAGCTGAATCAATTGTATATGTCGGTTATGAGCTCTTGAATTCCATTTTTGAAGAAAACGCCTTTGCTTTTTTCTAAATGCTAAAACAATAGTCTATTCCAGATTCTCTTTGTAAAATAAAATACTGCCAATGACTTCTGACATTGGCCTGAAATTCTTTTGTCTAATCTTAAAACTAAAAAAAATGAAAAAAATACTATTAGGTTTCGCTTTATTTCTTGGAGCTCTTCAAACTCAGGCTCAGGAAAATAATTTACAATTGAAAGGAACTGTTGCTGATACTGTAGCGCAATACGTTTACTTGCAGAAGTTTCACAATAAGATGTTTACCACGATTGATTCGGCAAAAGTAAAAGACGGAAATTTTAGTTTTAAAACGAAAGTAAAAACGCCAGATTTATACGGATTAAGCGTAAATACAGAAAGTTCGCCATTGCATATTTTTCTAGAAAAAAATCCGATTACAGTAAAACTGAGTCCGAAGAAATATTACACAACATCTGTGGTTGAAGGTTCTGCTTCTCAGGATTTGTTTGAAGCCTATAAAAAGAGCAAAGATGTAGAAATCAGTAAATTCATAACAGAAAATCCAAAATCTATTGTTTCTGCTTATGTATTGTACAGAAACTGGTCTTACAGATTAACACCTGAACAGATTACACAAAATATTGCTTTGCTAGATAAAAGTCTTCAAAGTACTACTTACGTGAAAGAATTAAAAGAACTGGCTATTGTTTTAGACGGATTATCGGTAGGTAAAAAAGCCCCAGATTTTACAGCCAATGATCCTGATGGAAAGCCAGTTCGACTTTATGATAACTTAAAAGGCTATACTTTAATTGATTTTTGGGCTTCATGGTGCGGACCTTGCAGAAGAGAGAATCCAAATATTGTTGCGGCTTACAAAGAATTTCATGACAAAGGATTCAATATTGTCGCAATTTCTTTGGATAAAAAGAAAGAAAATTGGCTTAAAGGAATTAAAGACGATAATTTAACCTGGACGCATGTTTCTGATTTGCTTTTCTGGAACAGTGCAGTTGCCAAATTATATGGTGTAAGAGCCATTCCTGGAAATTATTTGGTGGATTCGAAAGGAGTAATCGTTGCGAAAAACCTGTATGGAGAAGAATTGCAATCTACATTGAAAAGACTTTTAGAAAATAAAATTTAAAAAAGAAAAGCGCAATCTTGTCTTTCAGATGAATGATAAGATTGATAAGAAATACAAATAATACAATATTAGTTAATTTTAAAATGACAAGGATATGAATGCTATTGAGCCAACAACAAAACCAACAGAACCTGAGTGTTACTTTTCTAAATTTAGAGAAAATACAGTAGGAATTGACCATACTTTCGAATCGGTTTACGGAGAACAGAATCTAGTTTATGCAGACTGGGTTGCCAGCGGAAGATTATATGCCCCGATCGAAGATATCATGCTCAATAAAATTGGTCCCATGATTGCCAATACGCATTCACTTTCAAGTCAGACAGGAAAAACTTCTACTTACGCCTATCAGCATGCGAGAGATATTATTAAAAAATCGGTAAATGCCAGCCCATCAGACGTTTTGGTTACTACTGGGAGCGGTATGACGGCTGCTTTATCAAAATTGCAGCGTATCATGGCGCTTCGAACAAAAGCTGAAGAAGATAAACCAGTGGTTTTCATCACACACATGGAGCATCATTCCAATCAGGTTTCTTGGTATGAAACGAATGCAGAAGTGGTTATTCTGCCACCTGATGAAAATAATTTAGTTGACCCAAAAGCTCTTTCGTCAGCAATAAAAAAATATGCCGACAGAAGCTTAAAAATCGGTTCGTTTACAGCTTGTTCAAATGTTACAGGAATTATTACGCCTTATCGCGAATTGGCCAAAATCATGCATCAAAACGGCGGACTTTGTTTTGTAGATTTTGCGGCTTCGGCGCCGTATGTTAAAATTGATATGCATCCAGAAGACCCAGAAGAACAATTGGATGCGATTTTCTTTTCTCCGCATAAATTTTTAGGAGGGCCAGGAACTTGCGGTATTCTGGTTTTTAATGAAAAATTATACCAATCTGATTTTCCTGATAATCCAGGTGGAGGAAATGTAAAATGGACCAATCCGTTAGGAAAATATTGTTACAGTGATGTGATAGAAGTAAGAGAAGATGGCGGAACTCCAGGATTTCTGCAGGTTATTAGAACGGCATTGGCTTTAGAATTGAAAGAGCAAATGGGAGTGGAGAACATCAAAAAAAGAGAAAAAGAATTGCTTGACCTTTGTTTTTCGAGACTTCAAAAAATACAAGGCTTGTCTATTTTAGGAGATTTGACCACCGAGCGAATTGGCTGTGTATCGTTTGTAATTGAAGATATTCACTACAATCTAATTGTAAGACTTTTAAACGACCGTTTCGGAATTCAGGTTCGCGGTGGCTGGTCGTGTGCTAGTACTTATGCTCATTATTTGTTTAATATCAACGAAAAGAAATCGGCAGAGATTACAAACGAATTATTACAGCGAAATCAGACCAATAAACCGGGTTGGGTACGTTTGTCATTGCATCCAATTACAACCAATGAAGAGCTTTTGTATATCTGCGATGCCATTGAAAAAGTGGCTCATAATTATAAAAAGTGGAAAAAAGATTATGTATATAATTCGGTTTCAAATGAATTTGAAAATCCCGAAATTAAAGATACCATCGCAAGAGAAGTAAATGAATGGTTTAAGTTAGATTAGTTAGTAGTAAACCTAACAGGTTTTGAAAACCTGTTAGGTTTATAAAAAGAAGAATTATTTAAGCGATTCAATAATTTTTTCTCGATGCGCCAATCCCCAATTGACTAAGGTTTCGGTTACGGGAAGAACCGATTTTCCGTATTCGGTAATAGCATAAATTACAGTTGCAGGTTTGGTATCTTGTTCTGTTCTGCTGATGAGTAAATTGGTTTCCAATTCTTTGAGTTCTTTACTTAGCATTTTAGCCGAAATGCCGTCAATTTCTCGCTGCATTTTTTTAAAATGAATAACTTGATGTGTTCTATTGGTTAAAAACCTTAGAATCATCAATTTCCATTTGCCTCCCAAAACATCAAGACTGTCACGCATTGCCATCAATTCTTCAGAACAATTGGCTTCGCGAAGGACTCCATTATCGTTAATTTTTGCCATACTAGTTTCTCTTTGGTAACCGGTTACCTTGGGTTAACCCATAACAAAAATAAAATATTAGGGCGATACTTTTGTAAACTAAAATCATAAAAATGAAAGCAATTGTATTACAGGGAAACCTTGAATTTAGACTGGAAACAGTAGAAATTCCAAAGCCAGAACCGCATCAGATTCAGGTAAAGATTATGGCTTCAGGATTTAATCCGATTGATTATCAAATGACCGAAAACGGCTCTGAAAGAAAGTTGATCCATTCGCCAATTTTAGGACGCGAATTTTCGGGAATCGTAACAGCAATTGGAGCTGAGGTAACCCAATTTAAAATTGGCGATGCTGTTTTCTGCGGATCAGGAAGTATGGGATCTAATGGCACTTATGCAGAATATATTTGTGTTCCAGAAGGTATTGCAGTTAAGAAACCTCAAAAGATTTCTTTTGACGAAGCAGCGGGAATTCCATCAGCAGGACTTACGGCTTTACAGTCTTTTAATCGAATGAATGCTTCTTCAACCGATTCGATATTGATTACAGGAGCTGCGGGTGGAGTAGGAAATGTATTTATTAAACTGCTTATCGCTAAAGGTTTTACCAATTTTGTCGTTACAGCTGGGAATGAAGAAAGTATAAATTCTTTAGTAAATCTTGGTGTAAAATCAGAACAGATCATCAATTATAGAAAAGAAGATATTTACGAAGCAGCTTTTTCATTAAACGGAAATCAAAAATTTGATATTGCAGTAGATTTTGTCGGAAATCAGGTTGCTGAAATTGCAGCAAAACTTTTAAAAATAAACGGAAAGTATATTGATGTAACGAATTTTTCTACTCCAGAATCGAGAAGCATACTTTTTTCTAAAGGAGCCACAATTCATAACATTTCAAATTATGCGTATGGAATTGAAAAGCAATATGATTATTATAAAAACGGATTGGCAGAATTAAGTCATTTGATAGAAAATGAAATAATCAGTCCACCAAATATTAATGTAATAGGAGGATTAAAGAAAGAAACAGTGGACACATCACTTGCAATTCTTAGAAAAAATAAAACGAATGGCCGAAAACTAATCATGCAGATTCATAAAGAATGAGAACAATACCAAGAAGAATCGTAACAGGCTTACGAAATGGAAAATCGATTATAGAACAAGATGAAATCGTTTCGAATGTATCGGAGCATTTTCCGGGACTAATTATTTCTGATATTTGGTCGACCGATTCCACGCCAGCAAAATTTGAAGAAAAAATTATAGAAAATACCGCTTTTCCAAATACGCCAAAAAACGGAAGTTATTTTCGCTATGTCCAGATTCCGCCCGATAAAGATTTGGGAGTGATAGCCTTAGAAGGAGAACCCCATCCGTTGATGCATCAGACCGATACTTTAGATTACATTATCATTATTTCGGGTGAAATTTACCTGATTGTTGATGAAGAAGAAACTTTGCTGCAAGCTGGAGATATTGTAATTCAGCGCGGAACCAATCATGCGTGGAGCAATCGATCCAATTCGCCTTGTATCCAATTGGCCGTTTTACTCGACGCAACGAAAACAGAAAAATAATATTTATACGCCGATAATTACATTTTGATTTCTTTCTAAAATTGCAATGATCATCTGATTGTTGCAATTTTTTTTGCTTCAAAGCCTTAAAAATTGTTCCAATTTATAAAATGAAACAATTTTGAGTGTTTGTACTCTAAAGTCTTGAATAATAATTGTTTAAATTTATATCAAAATAATTATTGCAAAAGAACAATTTCAGATTTTACGCCGTGACTTTTTTATAGAAAGATTTCAAGTTTTACCGAAAGGTTGTTGAAGAATATTGATTACAAATTCCCAAAAATTAAAAATTAAATCAATATAATCGGATGTGTTATTGGCAATTAAGAGTTTCAAATTTAAAACATTTGACTCTTGTCTTATTGTGCTGCTGTAACTTCAATTTTGCTCAGCAGGATACCAGCAGTCTTGCATCTGCAAAAAAAATAAGACTCGATGAAGCAATTTTATTAGGAATTAAAAATAACCGGCAATTAAAACTGGCAAATGCTGATTTGGCTATTGCTAACGAAAATGTCGGTCAGGCAAAAATTGCAAAAGCGCCAAGAATAAGTTTGAATGGCGGATACAACTACATCGGAGATCCTAAACTCTATGAAGGATTTTATGCCAGAAATGTCACCGTAGATTATTACGATCATCAGGCTTTTGCTAATATTATTTCTTCACTTCCAATTTACGCCGGAAATGCCATTAACACCAGAATCAATCAGCAGGAATTAATTAGTCAAATGCAGGAATCTGTTGTGCGAATGACAGAAGCCGATGTCAAAAATGCCATTACAGAACAATATTTCACTCTTGAAAAATTATATCGCCAAATTGAGGTTACGAAACAGAATATCATCAATACTGACATTCGAATAAATCAGCTGAAATCGCGTGTAAAAAACGGTCAGAATCTGACAAGTGACCTTTTGAGAACCGAACTGCAACAATCTAATTTTAAGGTTTCGGTTTTTAGAAGCACCAATACCATTCAGCTTATCAGCAATTATCTGGATATATTAATCGGTTTCCCCACCAATACAATTCTGAAACCTGAAGTGACAGAAAGTATGATTCCGACAGAAAATATGAACCTGCAAGAAAGTTTGGAAGAGGCTTTTCAAAACAGAGAAGAAATAAAAAGGGCAAGTATAAGAATCAAATTGTCAGAATCTTCGCTGAGTTTGACCAAAAGCGGATTTAAACCCAATTTAAATGCAAACCTCATTCTGAATACAGAATATCCGGCTCAATGGCCCAATTATGTCAATATTCTGAATTACTGGGCAGCGGGACTTTCTTTAAACTGGGATATTTCGAGTTTTTATAATCTGAAACATCGGATAAATGGTGATAAACTGGAAATTGATAAAAGCAATATTGCTCTAGAAGTAACCAAAGATCAGATTACTACAGAAGTAAAAAATGCATTTGTGAGATATGCTGAAAGTAAAGAAAACATCAAAACCTACAAAAAAGATGTCGAGCTGTCAATGAGCAATTATAAAATTGTAAAAAGCCGCTATGATAATGATTTTGCTTTAATCAGCGAGATTGTAGATGCAGAATTACAGTTAAATAACTCCAGAATTTCACTTGTAAACGCCAATTTAGATTTAATCATTCAATATTACTCACTTCAATATGCAATGGGCAAACTTTAAAATTTCTTGTTATGAGCGAAGCAGATACACAAAAAGAGGCACTTCAGAAAAGTGAAAAAAAGAGAAACAGCATTCTTACGCTACTGTCTTTTGTTTTTTTACTTGCAGGGGGGGTGTGGATTTTAAGTTTGTTCTTTGATTTCAGCTCTTACGAAACTACTAATAATGCTCAGGTAGAAGCTTACATCAATAACGTTGCGGCAAGAGCGACTGGCCATATAAAAGAAATTCGTTTTGAAGCCAATCAGCAGGTGCATAAAGGCGATACATTGGTTGTTTTAGACGATTCAGAATATATCATCAAAGTCAAACAAGCAGAAGCTGATTTGGCTATAGCCGAAGGAAATCTGCATTCGCTACAGCAAAATATAACCACTTCGATTTCTAATCAGGCTTCGGGAAAAGAAAAATTGGCGGGAGATTTGGCGAGTTTAGAAAAAGCACAAAAAGATTATCAGCGTTTCAAGAATATGTATGCCGATTCGGCTGTGACGAGAAATCAATATGATCAGGTTATTTCCAAATTAAAATCGGAAGAAGCTTATGTAAAGGCGGGCAGAAAAGGTCTAGATGCCAGCAGTTCGATTACCAAACAGAGTTCGATTAATCTTGAAGCTGCCACAGCAACCGTTGCGAGAAAGAAAGCAGATCTTGATGCAGCAAAATTACAGCTGTCTTATACGGTTATATTGGCTCCAGCAGATGGGTTTGTTGGCGAACGAAATTTGTCTATTGGCGAATTAATCAATGCCAATCAGACCATTGCTACAATTGTACTGACTGAAAAATTATGGATTTCAGCGAATTTTAAAGAAACTCAAATCGAAAAAATAAAGCAAGGACAAGAAGTGACCATTACAATTGATGCCTTAGACGGAAAAGAATTTAAAGGAAAAGTTGCTGGTTTTTCTCCAGCCACAGGAGCCAAATTCTCTATGGTTGAACCCGATAATTCGACTGGTAATTTTGTGAAAATCACACAGCGTATTCCAGTGAAAATTGAATTTGAAACTCTAACAAAAGAGCTTCAGGAAGTAAGACCAGGAATGAATGTAACAGTTGAAGTAAAAAAATAAGAGATGTTTGCAGGGAAAAAAAGGAGCGTTTTTACATTGGCAGGATTGTATATCCTGACGATTCCTTTTTTTAACGGACTCAATGTCACAACTTATGATAATTCGCAGATATTAGGACATTTCGGACCTTCTACCACGGCTTTTAGTTATGCGGTTTACATTCCCATTTTTGCAATGTTGGCTTTTTTGCCTTTAGGCTTGAAATTAGGAAAACAAATTAAAGTTCGAACCATGATTTTATCGGTTTCGTTTTTGTCTCTGCTTTTCAATACGGCATCCTTGTTTGCGCCCACTATTGTTTGGTTTGTTTTATGCCGTTCGCTTTTGGCAATTGTTTCCATTATCGGAATATTTGCTTCGATGGTGCCCATTTTGTTAAAATACAATCCAGCTTTAAATATGGCTTTGATGTATGGAATTTTTCAGTTTATTCAAAAAGGGAGCCAGCATTTGTATCAGTATTTAGGAGCACATTTTGTGAGTTTTCATAATTGGACGTTTGGAATTTATTTTCTGAATGTCAACTTTTTGATCTGTATTATTCTGGCTTGGTATTTTTACAGAGCCGATGTGGCGCCTCTCAAAATCAAATTTCAATTTGATTGGAGAGGCTGGATTATACTGATTCTATTTTTTACGATTATCCTTTTTTTATGTGCCGAAGGTCAGACCAGAAATTGGTTTAATGATCCTAAAATAACATTAGCTTCAGCAGTTTTGTTTATCGTGGCAGGAATCTATTTGCTTCATGTTCGTTTTACGGAAGAACCATTAATTAATCCGGATGTTTACAAATTTAAAAATGTGATTCCCGGTGCATTTTTAATGTTTTATATCGGAATAATGAATGGGACAGGAAGCGTTGTAACAGGTTATATGACCAATGTTTTAGGTTTTGATCCTGTCTTGGGAGCGGTAACGCATCTTTCGCTTTTAATTGGATTATGCATCTCGATTCCGCTTTCGACTTATCTTTTATACAAACGCATTTATCTGGCAACGATTTGGGTGATTGGTTTTGCTTGCTACGGAATGTATCATATTATACTTTTTTTCAGATTTTATCCAGGAATCGACGCGTCCGATTTTTATCTGCCTTTAATTTTTAAAGGGTTAGGAATGGGATTTCTTTTTCCTGTTTCGCTGCTTTACATTTCAGAGGGAATTCCTCCGTTTCTAAGCACATCGCGCATGATGACTGGAATTATTGCTCAGGCAGTTTTTGCTTCTTTGTTGGGAAGTGCTGTTTTAGGAACTTTTATTTCGAACATGAATGTGCAGCATAAAACTGGTCTGAGCCAGCAGCTGAGTCCGATAAATAAACAAGCCGAAAATCAGTTGGAAAATTCAAAAAGGCAATTTATATATATGGGTTTATCAGATGCAGAGGCGCAGAAAAAAGCAGAAAAAAGCCTTTCTAATCAAACCTCGCAAGCCTCAATATTATTGGCTTACAAAGATATTTATCTCGTCATGTCGGCAGTCTGTTTTCTGCCCATTTTCATTATACTGATTTTCAAACTTTGGCGTAGACCAATTGGAAGAGTTGAAGTAGAGCCGATTCCGATTTGAAGATGAAAGATGAAAGATGAAAGATGAAAGATGAAGGATGAAAGATGAAAGAAGCAAGATGAAAGAAGCAAGATGAAAGAAGCAAGATGAAAGAAGTGAGAACATAGATTTTTTCCGAGGTTTCGGGATTGGAATTTAATATTTGAAATTAACATTATGATAGTAAAAAAAGATCGTTTTTTATACCGCTTTTGGACTCAAGAAAAAGGGCTCAGCGGTATGTTGATATTGCTGTTTATCATGCATTTCATTATCATTCCTTTTTTCGGCAGTTTTACACGCTTTGTGGTTGCTGTTAATATATTTTGGATGCTGTTTCTCTTTGCTGGAATTTTGGCATTATCCAAACATAAAAAACAGGCTCTAATTATTTCAATAATTCCATTTTTATTCATTGTAACACAATGGATTAATTATTTTGAACATAATATTTTTATTCTCTTTGCCGACCTTATTCTTTCTATTGCCATCATGCTTCTGCTAATTACTTTGGTTTTAATAAAAGTTCTAGAACCTGGTCCAGTTACTACTTACCGCATTGTGGGTTCGATTGTAGTTTACATGCTGTTGGTTCATTTTTGGTCAACCCTTTATTTATTTCTTTTTGAACATATTGAAGGTGCTTTTCAGATAACCGAATCGAAATTTACAAGCAATAGCGATTTGGCTAGTTTTATGTATTTCAGCTATATCTGTATCACTTCAACAGGTTTTGGGGAAATAGTGCCTCTTCATCCTTTGGCTCGTTCCCTAGTTCAGATTGAAGTGCTTACCGGCGTTTTGTATCCAGTAATCTTAATTGGAAGGTTGGTTTCAGATGCCAATTTCTCTATTAATAAGACTGAGAAGTAATAAAGAATAAAGAATAAAGAATAAAGAAGTCAGAGTACGGATTTATAGAGAGAATTCATTCACCATTAACAATTCACAATTATAACCATTCACCATTAAAAATAATAACCATGAAAACAACTTATTCGAATAAAAAGAAAGAACTCTTTGATACTATTTTGCAGTTATTTTTCATATTTCTCCTTGTCGGGTTTTGTCTTAAATTGCTGTTGCCTTTTTTTATGCCTATCCTTTGGGCTATAATACTGTCTGTTGTATTTTATCCGTTGTTTAATTCATTGCAGCGAATATTAAAAGGACGTAAAGTATTGGCATCGGTTGTCATTACTATTTTGATTATTGCCATTATGGTGGTGCCTCTTATTTATTTCCTGAAAGCGGCGACTGGCAATTTTTTGGAACTGAAGGACAGCTTTGAAGCAGGAACGCTTAAAATTAGTCCGCCGGGGCCTTCTATAAAGGAATGGCCGATAATTGGGAAGCCTCTTTACGAATTTTTGCTGACGATGTCAACAGATTTGGAACAAGGTGTTGTTAAATATCAAGATCAGATTAGAGAATTGTCATCTAAAATTATGGCAAGTATTTTGAGTTCTGGTGCTGCATTTCTTCAATTTATACTTTCGGTTATTATTGCTGGAGTTTTATTAGTATCGCCAGGAGGTAAAGCTTTCTTCATGAAATTCCTTAAAAAAATTGCAGGAAGTGAAGCTGAAGAAATTATGACAATTTCTGTTTCAACAATTTATCAAGTGGTTAAAGGCATTTTGGGTGTTGCCGTTATTCAGACTCTGATCCAGGCCATCGGATTATTTATGGCTGATATCCCTTATGCGGGAATATTGACCTTGATTTGTTTGATATTTTCTATTTTACAAATTGGACCCATTATAATTAATATTGGAGTTATTATCTATCTTTTTTCAACAGGAGATTCTGGCCATGCTGTTTTTTGGACTGTGTTTTTTATCATCAGCGGACTTTCAGATAATGTTTTAAAGCCGCTTCTATTAGGGAAAGGAGCGCTTGTGCCAATGCTTGTAATTTTTCTGGGTGTAATTGGCGGTTTCATCATGTCAGGTTTCATCGGATTATTTGTCGGACCAATTGTGTTTTCAATAGGATATAAATTATTTGTAGCATGGTTAGATGATAATCCCGAGCCCGTTGAAGAACCTGCAGACGATATTGAAATTGTCTAAATTGTTGATGGTTGATTGTTGATGGTTAGCTGCGAATTGTCAATCGTTGCTATGTTTTTGCATAGCCCCTAGTTTCAACTAGGGGTTTTCGGAATCGAATATCGTTATTATTTAAACTAAAGCCTTTTTTGTGCAAATTTTGTGTATATCCCTAAAGATGGAGGCAATTGATTATTTAGAAAGTTTTACACTTGAATTAACAATTCACAATTTATAATTCACAATTAAAAGAAGTATTTTTGCAGGATTATAATTCCAGCAAATGAAACGTTCCGGCACGGCAGATCTTCCTTTACATTATGGACATGTTCCATTATGGCTTGCTGAGCGAATGTCTAAGTTAGGTTTGGCCATTGTAGAAACTATTGCAATGGAATTTTCGACTTCTGAAGTAATCAGCAAATTAAGCAATCCGTTTTGGTTTCAGAGTTTTGGAGCTGTAATGGGAATGGATTGGCATTCGTCTGGAATTACAACTTCGGTGCTTGGAGCTTTGAAAAAATCGGTTAATCCGCACTCAAAAGAGTTGGGAATTTATATTTGTGGAGGAAAAGGAAAACATTCTATGGCAACGCCACAAGAACTCTTATTTGTGGGAGAAAAGACAGGCCTCGATGGAATCAATCTTGCCAGCTGCAGCCGACTTACGGCAAAAGTGGACAATACCGCCATTCAAGACGGATTTCAATTGTATCAGCATAATTTTATTGTAGATAATAAAGGACAATGGGCTGTTATCCAGCAGGGAATGAATCCGAATTCTAGAACTGCCAGAAGATATCATTGGCATTCGCAAGATTTAAAATCTTTTATAAATGAACCACACACGTTTATTTATGGCGAAAACCAAGGTTCGATTTTAAATCTCACAGCCAATGCCGCAACAAAATCTCGCGAAGGTATTTTAGAATTGGTAAAAGAATCGCCAGTTAAAATCATAAAAGAAATGCAGCATCTTTCTATGCCTGCGCACCATGATGTGAGAATGGAAGATGTGAATATGAAAAGATTGGGAGCCATGCTTTGGGCTACTCACGAAAATAAGCCCGAAGATTTTGAAGAATTATTGCTCTTAAAAGGAATGGGGCCGAGGGCTTTGCAATCTTTAGCTTTGGTAAGCGAAATCATTTATGGAACTCCAACACGATTTGAAGATCCAGCACGTTTTTCATTTGCTCATGGCGGAAAGGACGGACATCCGTTTCCTGTTCCCGTTAAAATCTACGATGAAACTATCGATACTTTGCAGAGAGCGATTAATCGCGCCAAAATCGGAAATAGCGATAAATTGAGTGCCATTCAAAAACTATCTGAGATTTCGCGGAAAGCAGAAGAAAGTTTTACGCCAAATTCTAATTTTGATGCTCTTATCCAGAGAGAACGAGAGGAATCTTATAAATATGGCGGAAAAACTGTTTTTGGAGATGCCAAACCTCCCCAAAAGAAACCCATAAACCCAAACAATCAGCTGGAATTATTTTAAGAATCATAACTTCTATCAGCCTTTAGTTATATAAAAATTCAATAATGTCACAAAACGAAAAATCAATTTATACTTTACAATTCATTTTACTTTGTTTGAGTTCTTTATTATTTTCATCAAGTTTTAATATGATGATTCCTGAACTTCCTAATTATTTAAGCAGTTTGGGAGGAGCAGAATACAAAGGGCTTATTATCTCATTGTTTACATTAACAGCTGCGATTTCGAGACCTTTCAGCGGTAAGCTTACCGATAAATGGGGACGTGTTCCGGTTATGGCTATTGGTTCTTCTGTATGTGTGGTATGCGGATTTTTGTATCCTATTTTGAGTTCTGTTTCGGGATTTTTGTTGTTGCGTTTGGTTCATGGTTTTTCAACAGGATTTAAACCAACCTCGACATCGGCTTATGTGGCAGATATTATTCCGCAGCACAGATGGGGAGAAGCTCTCGGAATGCACGGATTATGTTTTAGCATCGGAGGAGCATTGGGTCCTGCACTGGGGAGTATGATTGTGAATAATTATGGCATTAATGTAATGTTTTACACTTCGTCATTTTTGGCTTTCTTTTCAATTATAATCGTGATGAACATGAAAGAAACTCTTAAGTCGAAAGAAAAATTGAACAGATCAATGTTCATTATAGGAAGAAACGATATTGTAGATAAAAATGTGTTTCCTGCGGGAATTATTACTTTTCTTTCATACACAGCTTTCGGGCTTATTTTAACTTTAATCCCAGATTGGAGCGAGCATTTGGGAGCAACCAATAAAGGTATCTTTTTTACCGCTTTTACTATCGCTTCGGTTATGGTGCGTTTTGGGGCAGGAAAAGTTTCAGATAGACATGGCCGACCAAAAGTAATTATGGCTGGATTAATCATAACTTCGATTGCACTTTTTATAATTAGTTCGGGAAGAGATATTGAGATGTTATTGATTGGAGCTGGAATTTATGGAGTTGGGACTGGTATTTTGTCTCCAGCAATTAGCGCATGGACCATAGATATGAGCAATCCTGAACATAGAGGAAAAGCGGTTGCCACAATGTATATTTCGATGGAACTCGGAATTGGATTAGGAGCGCTTTTGGGTGGAACTTATTATAATGATCAAATCAATCGCATACCGCAAATCATTAGATTTGATATATTGGTGCTAATTTTAGGAATTGTATATCTTACTTATTGGGCGAAAAATAGAAAGAGAATTAATGTATGACTTTAATAGACCTTATTCTTTTCGAATATTTAACTGCACTTTAAAATTGCCGTAATAAGGATTTTCGGCCATTAAAGAATGGCCAATTGCCAGAATATGAGTTCCTTTTTGTTGAAGCGGGATTTTCAAGTCCATTCCAAAAGGGCCATCTGAGGTTTTATCAGGAAAAATAATTTGATTAAATCGGATGTTTCCTTTTCCTGCATCTGGAACAATTTGAGCGTTTAATTCACCCAAAACTTCATTTTTGAATTGAACATACACTTTTGAATTCAGAGAATCTAAATGGCCTTCAGCTGAAAACACATTTTCTTCATTTTTGAAATTCATAGCAATAGTATCGCCTATTTGTTTATTTTCCTGCTTTTCTTTTTGAACAACAGGTTTTGTAGCGTCAGCAGCAGTTTTATTATTTTCCTTCTGCTGACATGAAAAACAGAAAATTGAAATTAGAAGTATATACCAATTTTTCATAGTGCTATTTTTAGTTCATCATTTCAAAGCTTCCTGGTTTTTCTTCGTTCTCATCATATTCTCCTGCAAGATTATCATTTAAATCTTCTTCTTCTTCCCAGTCATTTTCGTCATATTCCGAGTCGAAATCATATTCAAGATTATCTTCCAATTCTCCTAGTTCTAGATTGTAGTGATTAGAAGCTGTCAGCCTATTGTTATAATCGCCTTCTAGATAATCATCATAATTTAATAATAGCTGTTCCTCGTAAGAATTCATTTCTAATCCAAATTCGTCTGACATGTAATTTTCTGATCTCATATTAAATAAGTTTTAAAGAATAATTGTATCTAATTCTGTATTAGATTATTCTAAAATTACATTCTAACACGGCTAATTGTTTTATATAATTTTCTAACAGTCTTATCAAATTTTCATTTAACCAAAAAAGGCAAGGGCAAGAAGATTGAAAAAATACAAATTGGTTCTTTTTCCAACTATAATTCTGGCTATTCAATATTATTAAGATTAATCATATTGATATTTAAAAAAATGCTTTACGAAATCCTTTGCGCTTGTTTTAACTGCATCATCTTTTGGTTTTTAACACTAAAAATGTTTAATATTGTGTTTTTGATCCTCACTTTTTATTGTTAAATGTCTGTTTACCGCAAATATGCTGATCATATTTTATTGAATCTTCTTAAGGAAGATGATCAATTAGCGTATACAGAAATTTTTGAGAGATATTCCAGACTTTTAGTAAATCATGCTTACAAAATGATTGGGAATCAGGATGAATCAAATGACGTTGTTCAAGAAGTATTTTTATTTATTTGGAACAAACGCCATGAGCTGGAAATTACGGGTTCTCTATCTTCTTATTTGTACAAAGCAACAAAAAACAAAATCCTTAATCATATTGCTCACGAAAAAGTGGTTTCGCGTTATGCTGATTCGATTTCGAATTTTATAGAAAGCGATTATGTTTTTGCTGATTCTAAACTCAGAGAAAAAGAATTAGAAGCAATTATTGAAAGCGAAATAGCCTTACTTCCTGAAAAAATGCGTGAAGTTTTTCTTTTAAGAAAAGTACAAGAACTTTCGTATGATGAAATTGCCTTACAATTAAATATAACCGACAAAACAGCTAAACAGCAAGTTTATAATTCGCTGAAAATTCTTCGTGGAAAACTAAAATCGGCCCTAAATGTTTTCATTTGGTAATTTTTTCTTGTTCTTTTTGTTAAAATTTAAAACAAAATTTACTTCTAATAACCTCATTAATAAAGAGAAACTAACGTTTTGATGAATTTATTAATGATAAATTAATATTTTTTTGATTTTCATCTATGACAAAACCCATTTCTAACTGTCTTACTATAAAACGAGACAAAATTTCGTGTTGTAATTATGAATGAAACTGAATTTCTAGAACTGCTTAAAAAATATCAAAATGGCACTTTATCTCATGAAGATAAGGACAAACTTGATGCGTGGTATTTACATAAAGCTTCAAATAGCAAGAGACAGCTTAGCGAATACGAATTGGCAGATAGTTACGAACATTTGAAATCGAGGCTTCCGTTGGCTCAAAAAACAAAAGTGATTAATATTTGGCCGCGTGTTGCCGCTGCAGCATCAATTATTGTGCTGTTAGGCGCTGGAATATTCTATTTTGCAAAATCGGAAACGGCAGCAAAACAAGAAAATATTCAGATTGTCGAAAAGGCAAAAGAAATTGCTCCAGGCGGAAACAGAGGGATTTTGACGCTTTCTAACGGAAAACAGATTATACTTTCTGATATTTCTTCGAAAGATATCATTGCTAAAGAAGATCAAGATGAGGTAACTATAAAAATGGATGCCAATGGAGTGATTACTTATGTTATAAATCCAGATGCGGATACTTCAAAAGAAAATGGCAATTCATTTAATACACTTTCTACGCCAACTGGAGGGCAATATAATATTGTCTTAGCAGACGGCACAAAGGTATTCCTGAATGCCGTTTCGTCTATCAAATATCCAACTCAGTTTAACGGAGATCAAAGAGTCGTAGTATTGGAAGGAGAAGCTTATTTTGAAGTTGCTAAAGATAAAAGCAAACCTTTTATAGTAAAATCTGATAAACAGACCATTGAGGTTTTAGGAACACATTTTAATGTTCATGCCTATAATAATGAAGCAGCTGTAAAAACTACATTATTAGAAGGAAGTGTTGCGGTTTCTTCTAAAAATCAGAAAGCAATTTTAAAACCGGGCCAGCAGTCTAATATAAGTGATAATGCTAAAATTGCCATTAGAGAAGTTGATACAGAAGCGGCAATAGCTTGGAAAAATGGCCGATTTAAATTTGATAATGCTGATCTGAAATCGGTAATGAAACAGCTGGAACGCTGGTACGGAATTAAAGTAGAATACCGCGGCGATGTCTCAGACGTGAGATTTAACGGTGGTACTTTTAGAAATAAAAATTTGTCTGAAGTATTAAAAGTGCTTGAGCTTAGCAATATAAAATTTAAGGTCGAAGGAAAAACGATTACCGTCTATCCGTAAGTCTTTTTATTTAACCGATTATATTGAGTTTATAAACTAAAAAACCAGAGGCAGTTGCGATGCTTCTGGTTGTTTAAAAAGTTTATAGCCAATATAAGTTGTCCACTATTGTTTAACTATAACCAATGTAAATGTATGAAATTAAATTTACAACCAAAAAAACCTTACAAAAAACTTAAAAAAAAGATTCCAAAAGTTAGTTTTCTGGCTTTATTAAGTCTTCTGTTTACTTTGTTTTGCAGTTATAAGAGCCAAGCTCAGACTATTACTGTCAATTTTAAAGACGCATCGCTTGAGACGGTATTAAAAGAAGTGGCCAAACAAGCTAATTATGAAGTTTTTTACACTCAAAAACTGCTTAAAGATGCTAAACCTGTTACGATTAATGTAAAGAATTCTTCATTGAAGGAAACTTTAAATCGGATTTTCAGCGGTCAGAATTTAAAGTTCAATCTTGCGAACCAAACTATAGTAGTGACTGGTTCAAAAGATAAAGCCGAGAACTTGGGAAACGAACTGATCGATATACGAGGAAAAGTACTAAACAATAAAAATGAACCTTTTCCGGGAGTAACAGTTACGGTTTCTGGAACTAACAGAGTAAGCATAACCGATTTTGATGGTAGTTTTTCTTTTGATAAAGTTTCATCAAGTGCTGTTCTTGAATGTTCTGGACTAACTATTGAGAATAAATCTTTTGGGATTGCAGGACGCACAGAATTAACACTCATTGTTGAAGACAAGGTAGCTGCCATGAAAGAAGTTGTGGTAACGGGTTTTCAGACAATTGCCAGAAGTAATTTTACTGGTGCTATTGGTAAAGTTGAGGGAAAGGTATTAAACGAAAATATTAATGCTAATTTATCAAGTGCGCTTGAAGGCCGTGTAGCTGGTTTGATGTTTCAAAAAAATCCAAACGGACTTGGATCGGACCAGCCGATATTGAGAGGTATTGGTACTTTTTCTGCAGATGTTGGGTATAGTCCGCTAGTAGTAATAGATGGTTTGCCAACTGAATTGACATTGGATGAAATCAATCCGTATGATATCGAAAGTGTTGATGTTCTTAAAGATGCAGCTGCGGCTTCTATCTATGGGTCAAGAGCGGCAAATGGTATTATTGTATTGACTACCAAAAAAGGAAATGGTAAATTAAAAGTGACCATAAACTCAGATTTCTTTATCTCAGATAAACCTAATTTGAGAGATATGAACTATGCCTCAACAAGTGAATTGATTGATTTTGAGCAGGCGGTTTATAATAGAGAAAGAGCAAGATTTGCCGATACGGCTACAATGTTTAGCAGTTATGGAGATATTGGAAATACCAGTTCTAAATATTACAGCCCTCTTTATCAATTAAACAGAAATTTGGAAGAAGGAAAAATCGATAATGCAGCTTATAACAGCACTATTGCGCAATGGAGAAAGAATGATTATAATAAAGATTATCGCGATAATGTTTGGCAGAATGAATTAAGACAGCGTTATAATGTTGCATTTTCGGGTAGTACAAGTAAGCAGAATACTTATGTGTCTCTTAATTATGATGAATCTAGAAATCGTATAAAATACAATAACGGACGTACATTCAATCTTTATGCAAAAAGCAGTTTTCAGATAAACAACTGGTTGAATGCTACATTTGGAGTAAATGGAACATACAGTAATGATGAAGTTACAGAATATGATCTTGGGAATTACGATATTCAAAAACGATACGAGCGTATTACAGATGATAACGGAAATTTAGTTCAATCTTCATTTGCATCCATTAGAGATGGATTTACTTCTAGCGGTGCTCTTAATCCAGCTATGGTTGAAAAATTATCAGGTTTAAGCGGATTTAAATCTTTTAATTTTAATGTCCTTGATGCACTTAAAGAAGGTATTGAAGAGCAAAATTCATTAAGCTTAAGAACTTTTGCTAATGTAAAAGCTAAATTATGGAAAGGTCTAAGCTTTAATACGCAATTTCAATATGAAGTAAGAAAAAATGATAGAGAACAATACCATGACGTCAATTCTTATAGAATGCGTTATGCTATCAACGCACTAACAGGCTATAATCCGACTACAAATGCATACACTTATGTGGATGGTTTTTCTACGGGAGGACGATATAAGCAGTCTAGCAGTCAGGCGAGCAATTATTCTTTTAGAAATCAATTAGATTTTAATCAAGAATTTGCGGAAGGGAAACATTCTGTTAATGCTTTAGTGGGAACTGAAATGCGCGAAACTTTTGTTCCAAGAAGCATAGAACAACTTCGATATGGGTATGATCCTGTTACACTTACTTCTGCAGTATTAAACAATCTTGCACTTAGCCAAACGGGAGTTTCTAGTTATATTTTTGGGAATAACAGAACACTTTCAGCGTTAGGCAGAACACAGCAAGAAATCCTTCATCGTTACTTTTCTATTTTTAGTACTGCGAGTTATACTTATTTATCAAAATACAACCTTACGGGGAGTTACCGAGTAGATAGAGCAGATTTGTTTGGAGTTGATCCAAAATATAAAAACCGTCCATTATGGTCTGTAGGTTTAGGCTGGAATATCAGCAATGAAGATTTTATGAAAGAGGTTAAATGGGTAAGTATGTTAAAATTGAGATCAACTTATGGTATAAACGGAAATGTTGATCAAAATACAACGCCTTATATTACTGCTACAAGAAGAAACGATAACCTGTATCAATCTTTACAATATACAAATATTACGGCTCAGCCAAATCCGATGTTAAGATGGGAAAAAACACAAAGTACCAATATTGGTGTAGATTATAGCTTATTTAGAGCTAAATTAAACGGTACGATTGATGTTTATCACAAATACAGCAGCGATTTATTGGCAACTACAGATCTTGATCCTACTGTTGGTGCTTTGTCGAGAAAAATCAATGCAGGAGCTCTATTAAATAAAGGTATCGAATTTAGTATCGGTTCTGAATGGTACAATAACGGTAACTTCCGCATTAATTCTAATTTAGTTTTTGCCCACAACAAGACAACCGTTAAAAAAGTAACAAGAGCTGAATCGACAGCATCGGTATATGTTTCTTCGCCAACCAATTTTTTTCTAGAAAATGAATTATTTAATAGTATGTATGCTTACCAATACGGAGGAACAGTAAATGGTTATCCTTACGTTTTGGATGAAAACGGAAATCCTTCTATAACTTTTGATGAAAACGGAAATCCAGTTTCAACAAGTATAAAAACGATTACCAATGCAGATGCCTTAGTAAATGTGGGAACTTTAATGCCAACTTACACAGGTTCATTATCTCAGCGTTTTTCGTATAAACAATTCGATTTAAATTTTCTGTTTGTTTTCTCGGGAGGAAACGTAATGCGTAAAGAAACTTTAGATATGAGTTCTGATGCCGTAAATCTTTCTGGTATCACAAATCGTTATACTGACACAAATAGAAATGACAATACTCGTTTGTATGTTGATTTTGCCGAAAATATTAGAAATTATGCAGGAACAATAAGCAGCCAATGGAGAAACTCAACAGCAAATGTTGTAGATGGCGATTATATTAAATTGAGAAATATTTCTTTGGCTTATAATCTTCCTAAAGCTTTTGCAACTAAAATAAAGATGGCGTCTGCAAAATTTACTTTTCAAATGAATAATATTTGGTATTGGAGTGCAGCTGGTAATCGTATTGATCCAGAGGTTTATAGCCTAAATTCTGGTACGCGTAATTTACCATTGCCAAAAGCGTATTTACTAGGTCTTAATCTTACTCTTTAAAAATGAAACAGGTTTATATACTATTATTGTCTTTGATGATGTTAACGATTTCATCATGCGAAGAATACACTGAAATAACACCCAAAGGCGCTTTGGTGATCGAAACTCCTCAACAATTTCTTGAATTAGTTTCGCTGCCAAATAGAGGGTATCCAATCAATAACTTTCAATATTTGTCAGATGACCAATGGATGAGAGAGGCTAACGTAATAGGAAGAACTCCAAACATTGACATCATTAATTTTACTTTTGATGAAACTATAGACAGGGTTTCTTTATTCACAGCTTCAAGTTTTTATAATCAAGCTTATACTTATATTAATAGATGGAATACTGTTATTTCGTTGGTTGATGATAGTAAAGGAGATGAGAGCATAAAACAATTGGCCAAAGCCGAAGCTAAAATTTATAGAGCGTACGATCATTTCTTATTAGTAAATACGTATGCTAAAGCTTATGATCCGCAAACCGCTGCGACTGATGGAGGAATTTGTATCATGGATAAATTTGATCTGGAAGCGCAGCCTTCAAAATCTACTGTTGCTCAGGTTTACGATTTCATACAGAAAGATATAGAAGATGCATTGCCATATTTGAAGGAAAAACCAATGGATGTTTATCATCCTTCATTGGCATTTGCCTACGCATTTAAAGCTAAAGTACATTTGTTTAAACGCGAAATTGCGGCGGCACAGGCTGCGGCAGAAAAGTCATTGAGTTATAACAATCAGATATTTGATATGGTTGCTTACAGCGCAAAAGGAGGGCCAACATCAGTGGCTGTTCCAGCTGCAGACAATATTGAAGTTCTTAGTTATATGTACATGACAGGTTATAACGAAATGAATTTTGCGCAGAGCTATATTATTAGCCCTGAATTGAGAACTTTATTTGGAACAAATGATGCTCGTTTTAATTTGTTTTTCAATTCTACGAGTACAACCAATTTAGATCAGGGTTCGAATACTGCTTATTGGGGAGTTCAATATACAAGGTTTTTTTATCCAACAGTTGGCATGAAGACTACTGAAGTATATTTAATGCTAGCAGAATGTTATGCCAGAGACAATAAATTAAACGAAGCAGTAGGAGTTTTAAATACTTTAAGAGCAAAACGTATTCTATCTGGCACAGTAAATTTAACGGTTCCTACAACTAGAAAAGAAACTATGGAATTGGTGGTGAACGAACGCAGAAAAGAACTGCTTTTAGGATTTAATAGATTTTTTGACCTAAAGCGATTAAATACAGAAGCAGAATATGCAAAAACAATAACAAGAGTATTTCCAATCGTAAACAAAACAGTTCCTCAAAAGACTTATACATTGCAGCCTAACTCAAGATTGTACATTATTCCGTTTCCTTTATCGGCACTGACAAAAAATCCAAAGCTTACTTTAAATACAGACGAAAAAGTTCCGTTTTAATTTCAATGAAAAAGTTAATTATAATACTAACCATGCTGTCTGCTTGGCAGCATGGTTTTGCTCAAACCCCAGAAAAAAAAGCCGATAGTACCAGTACACAGCCCAAAGGCATGCAGGCTTATAATAAGGTAATAACAGAAAAAGCAAAAAATAAATCAGGGCTTTTTACTGTAAGCCAGGTTGATACTAAATATTATTTTCAGATTCCAGATAGCTTGTTTAATAGATACATGCTAGTGGTAACACGATATTTATCTACTCCGGAAGGAATGGGAGCTTTTGGAGGAGAAAAAGCCAACGAACAAACCATTTATTTTGAAAAAGGAGCTAATAACACGGTTTATTTGAGATCGCTTCAATATAAGCAAGATGTGCGTTCGGCTGATTCAATGTTGGCAAAAGCATTGGCTGGAAGTAATGAAAACCCAATTGTAGGGGCTTTTGCAATCAAGACAACTAATCCAGATAACGGAAATATTGTTATTGATGTAACAGATGCATTCAAAAAAGATAATCCGATGTTTTCTTTAGAAAGCAAAGAGAAAACAGAAAAAAAACTGACTTCTCTTGCCGATGATAAATCTTTTATTGAGGCTATTGATACCTATGCAATCAATATCGAAGTGAAAACCACAAAAACGTACACAAGCAGTACTGCAAGCAGCGGAAGCATAACTATTAGATTAAATACATCTATTGTATTATTGCCTAAAACACCAATGCGCAAACGTTTTTTTGATGAAAGAGTGGGATACTTTGCTAACAAATATGTCCTTTTTGATGATGACGAACAACGCGCACAGAAGAAATTTATCATTCAGAGATATCGTTTAGAGCCAAAAGACAAAGACATTAAAAAATATCTAAAAGGCGAATTGGTTGAACCAAAAAAGCAAATCGTTTATTACATAGATCCAGCAACGCCAAAAAAATGGAGACCATATTTAATTGCGGGAATCAACGACTGGCAGAAAGCTTTTGAGGCCGCTGGTTTTAAAAATGCGATTGTAGGGAAAGAATGGCCAGAAGACGATAAAACAATGAGTCTAGAAGATGCAAGGTATTCTGTAGTAAGATATTACGCTTCTGAAACGCCAAATGCGTATGGGCCTCGTGTGAGCGATCCAAGAAGCGGTGAAATTATAGAAAGCCATGTTGGTTGGTATCATAATGTGATGAAATTAGTGCAGCGCTGGTATATGATTCAGGCTGGACCTCTTGACGCGAGAGCAAGAAAAATGCATCTGGATGATGAATTAATGGGACAATTAATCCGTTTTGTTTCTTCGCATGAAATAGGTCACACTATTGGTTTACGCCATAATATGGGAGCAAGCAATGCTACTCCAGTCGAAAAACTTCGTGACAAAAAATGGGTAGAAGCCAATGGCCATACCGTTTCTATTATGGATTATGCCCGCTTTAATTATGTGGCGCAGCCAGAAGACAATATTAGTCCAAAAGGAATTTATCCGCGTATTGGAAGCTACGACAAATGGGCGGTTCAATGGGGTTATGGATATTATCCAAATGCAAAGGACGAGTTTGAAGAAGAAAAAATATTGGCAAAATTAACTACTGATAGTTTAGCTGCTAATCCTAAATTATGGTTTGGGGGAGAAGGTAAAGATGAAGATCCGCGCAGCCAAAGAGAAGATATCGGTGATGACGCAGTAAAGGCAAGTGATTACGGAATAAAAAATTTAAAGCGCGTTGTGCCAAATCTTATCGAATGGACCTATCAGCCTAATGATGCTTACGATAATTTATCGGACATGCATAAAGCGGTGGTGTCCCAATATAGTATCTATTTGTACCATGTATTGAAATATATCGGCAATAATTATGTGACCAAAAGAACTGTAGATGAAAAAGGTGTTGTCTATCAGCAGATACCAAAAGCAAAAGTAAAAGCCGCGATTGACTATGTCGGAAGACAATTGTTTGTAGCTCCGCTATGGATGTACCCGCAGGAAATTGATCAGCTTATTTCTTTAAAAACAGCTGATCAAATTTCAGATCAGCAGAATCAGGTTTTAAATATGCTTTTAAGTCCAGGCATGCTGTACAATATCAGTCTTAAATCGATCCAGTTTGAAAATGCTTATACAGTTCCTGAATTTTTAAACGATTTGCAGCAGACAGTTTGGGTGAAATTTACAGGCGATGAAAAACAGGATTTTTACAGAAGAAGTTTACAGCGTGGTTATATTGAAAAACTAGGTATGCTATTATTGCCAAAAGAAGCAGAACCCGGAAAAGCTTTAAATGCAGCTCAGCGAAGCGATATTAGATTGTATGGGAAACAGCATCTTTTAAAATTAAGAGATGAAATCAAAAAATTAGAAGATGCTTCTTCAGGATTCAATAAAGACCACTTCGAAAGCATTTTAATCGAAATCGATAAAATCGTTAATAAATTAGATAAAACCGCGATATGAAAAAAATATTAGTTGTAGCATTGATTTGCTTAAGTACTCTGGCTCAGGCACAATTAACGTCAAAAGAAGAAGTGACTCCAGAATTGGTGCAAAAAAGAGAAGAGCAAAAGAAAGAAATTACAAAGAGTTATTTGGCTTTAAAAAATAGCTTAATACTTTCGGATAGCCTTGTTGCCGGTAAAAGTGCTGTGGCTTTGACGAATTCTTTGAAAAACTTCAAGTTTAAAAAATTAACGTTGGAGCAAATGAACATTGCTACAATTTCAAGAAAAGAAATTATAGAATTGGCTAATCAGATTGCCGCGACAAAAAACATTAATAAACAGCGCAAGATTTTTGAGACTCTTTCAGTAAAGTACTGGGATCAGGCTTCAAAGTTTAAAGCAGCAGATGAAACATTATATTTACAAGTCTGCCCAATGACTGGCGCAGTTTGGACAAGCGATAGTAAAGAAATCAAAAATCCATATTATCCCAAAAATATGCTTACCTGTGGTGAAGTAAAAGCAACTTTATAGTTTTTTTAATTTGAATTAGTTTGATAGATGCGGTCTTCTTTGTAGGGAAGCCGTATTTGTCGTTTAGAATACTTAATGCCACCGTTATAGTTAAAACTATTGTAGAAACAATTGAAAAAAAGCCTGTAAACAAGAGTTTACAGGCTTTTTTATGGAGTCGCAGGGATTTCATTCGAATGTTTATTGATAAACTTAAACAAATTCATTAAAGTGGTATATGTAATTTAAGTTCGAGACAAAGAAGATTGCAATCATTTTACATTATGTCCAGTATTTGAAAGTAGTATTTTTTGAGCTTTTATCAGGTGTAATTTTTCCTTTATATTTTCTTTTTCGAGTTTTTGAAGTAATTAAGGAAACTCCGAATCAATCATCTTAAGTGCACTAAAGAATAATTATCTGTTTTCTTTCATTATTATATTTGTTTAAAGGATAATAATCTTTATAAGCATACATAAAAAGAATAATTATCTGATTTTTAGTATGAATGAAAATATTTAATCTTTTATTTTAAAATTTGCAGGATAAAAAACTAAATATTATCATCAAATGAAAGCGAACATACAAGAAGAAAGGGAAATAAACGAAAAGCAAGATATTAAAACCACTCAGAATGCAATCAAGAATGATTTCGCATTCAAACTAAAGAGCACCTGTTTAGATGAAAACTATCACCCCTCAAGCCAAACGCGTTTGACAACCAATTTTGCGAATCTGGCTAGAGGAGATAAGCGCCAGCAAAACTTACGCAATGCCTTAAATATGATTAACAATCGATTCAATGCATTGGCTCATTTGGATAATCCAAAAGCTGATCGTTACCTTATAGAACTTGAAATCCTCACAGTAACGATGAGTATTGATGATAAAAATGGCAGTAACGATTTACCGATGATTGAAGTTTTAAAAACGAATATTATTGACCGTAAAACTGGCCAGCAAATCGAAGGGATTGCCGGAAACAATTATTCTTCTTATGTTCGTGATTATGATTTCAGTATTTTATTGACCGAGTACAATAAAAATAAATCTACTTTTTCTATTCCTGAAAATTTTGGCGATTTGCACGGAAAACTTTATAAATGTTTTGTGAATTCGGTCACTTATAAAGAGCATTTTAAGATGTCACCGATCATTTGTTTAAGTGTATCGAGCAACAAAACGTATACCCGCACTGACTATCAGCATCCTGTTCTGGGTTTTGAGTATCTGCAGAATGAATATTCTCTCACTGATGAATATTTCTCTAAAATGGGCTTAGAAGTTCGTTTTTTCATGCCTCCGAATAGTGTGGCACCGATGGCTTTTTATCATTCTGGAGATCTGCTTGCCGATTATACTGATCTTGGATTAATCAGCTCAATCAGCACAATGGAGACTTTCCAGAAGATTTATCGTCCTGAAATTTACAATGCAAATTCAGTGGCTGGAAAAATCTATAAGCCTAGTCTTAAACACGAAGATTATTCACTGACTCGCGTGGTTTATGACCGCGAAGAGCGCAGCCGACTGGCTGTTGAGCAGGGTAAATATGCAGAAGAGCATTTCATTAAGCCTTACAAAAGTCTCCTGGAACAATGGTCTGCTAATTTTACCCTTTAATTGATTACAACGCATTAAAATTATATTATTATGAAAAAATTATTATTACCCACCTCTATTGTTGGAAGTTTGCCCAAACCAGCCTGGCTTGCACCACCCGAAAAACTTTGGTCACCATGGAAATTAGAAGGAGATCAGTTACTTGAAGGGAAACAGGATGCTCTGCGCATTTCTCTGCAGGAACAGCAATTGGCAGATCTAGATATCATTTGTGACGGCGAACAAACACGCCAGCATTTTGTAACGACTTTTATCGAGCATTTAAGCGGTGTAGATTTTGAAAACCGTAAAACCGTAAAAATCCGTAACCGTTATGATGCGAGTGTTCCAGTGGTTGTAGGTGAGGTTGCACGCCAAAAAGCAGTTTTTGTTGAAGATGCTAAATTTTTACGCAAACAGACTAATAAACCTATAAAATGGGCATTGCCAGGCCCGCTGACAATGGTAGATACCTTGTACGACGACCATTATAAAAGCCGAGAAAAATTGGCATGGGAATTTGCGAAAGCACTCAATCAAGAAGCAAGAGAACTTCAAGACGCAGGGGTAGATATTATCCAGTTTGATGAACCTGCGTTTAATGTGTTTTTTGATGAAGTGAACGATTGGGGAATGGCGGCATTAGAAAGAGCCATTGAAGGTTTACATTGTCAAACTGCTGTTCATATTTGTTATGGTTATGGAATACAGGCAAATACCGATTGGAAAAAGACATTAGGTTCTGAGTGGCGACAATACGAAGAAATTTTCCCGAAAATTCAAAAATCTAAAATTGATGTGGTGTCTTTAGAATGTCACAACTCCAATGTGCCTTTAAATTTAATGGAATTGGTTCGCGGTAAAAAAGTAATGGTCGGTGCCATTGATGTGGCAACCAACACTATCGAAACACCAGAAGAAGTAGCTGATACCCTGCGTAAAGCTCTTGAGTTTGTAGATGTCGAAAATCTTTACCCTTCTACAAACTGCGGTATGGCTCCGTTATCTCGAAACGTAGCTAGAGGCAAATTAAGTGCTTTAAGCGCAGGAGCAGAAATTATACGCAAAGAACTTGGGATTAGTCTCGATATTAATAATGGAGTCCATACCTCTATGGAGGAATAATATTTAGTACACATTGAAAAAATTATTACAAGTATTAAAAAAAGCAGGTTTCGACGGTTTCCTGTTAATGATAGCCACCATGATTCTGATGGCTTATTTTTTGCCAAAGCCAGGCATGGTTAAAGAACCTGTTTCGCTGGAGGAGATTGCCAATGCTGGGGTTTCCTTGATTTTCTTGTTTTATGGCATGCGACTGAGTGCTGAGAAACTAAAAGCCGGACTTTCCAACTGGAAAATGCACATTGTCGTCCAGTTGACCACCTTTTTATTTTTTCCGCTCATTGTTTTGGCATTTCGCCCGTTGTTTGTCAATAACGGGTTCGAGCTGCTGTGGTTGGGTGTATTTTTTCTGGCGGCTTTACCGTCAACAGTATCCTCTTCTGTAGTAATGGTTTCTATCGCCAAGGGAAATATCCCCGCAGCGATTTTCAATGCTAGCATTTCTAGTTTGATCGGAGTATTGGTTACGCCGCTCTGGGTTGGGCTGTTTATAGCTTCTGCGACAGGCGATTTTGATGTTACTCAAATCGTCATAAAGTTGATTCTTCAAGTCTTGCTGCCTGTCATGATTGGCATAAGCTTAAATTTCCGTTTTGGCGCCATTGCCGAAAAATACAAGAAGCAGCTCAAATATTTCGACCAGGCAGTTATTCTAACCATTATTTACACTTCGTTTTGCAAGTCATTCTCCGAACATCTTTTTGAAGGTTTCACCGCTCTTGAACTTGCTGGACTTGCTGTAGGGATGATGGCGTTGTTTTTTGTGGTATTCTTTTGTGTAGGACTACTCAGCCGTCTGCTTGGTTTTTCAGATGAAGATCGTATTACGGTCTTATTCTGCGGGTCAAAAAAGTCATTGGTACATGGCACTGTTATGTCAAAAGTACTTTTTCAGCACAGTACTATCACCGGGATCGTATTGCTGCCGCTCATGCTTTACCATGCATTGCAATTGATTGCCGCCAGTATTATCGCTCAGGGTATGGCTCGGCGAAAAGAAGTGTAATTTTTTTTATATGAAATTAAGTGCAGGTTATTATTTTTTTAATTAGTGAAAAATTAGATTTTTGTGTTGCTTCTAGTTGTATTTAAAGAATTTTATTCTAATTTAGAAATAAATTAAACCTATTTTAAAGTAAAATTCTATGGAGCAGATAGATGATATTGATCTTCAGTTATTAAATATACTTCACGATAATTCTAAATATACAGTAAAAGAACTGGCAAAGATGGTAAATCTTTCCCCATCGCCCGTTTTTGAGCGTATTAAAAGATTAGAGAACAATGGTTATATTAAGAAATACATAGCGCTTCTTGATGCAGAAAAATTAAACAGGGGATTCATTGTTTTTTGTAATATCAAACTAAAACAGCATGATCGTAATATTGGGAATCAGTTTGTCAGTGATATTATGAAAATAGAAGAAGTTGTAGAATGTTATAATATCTCAGGAGATTACGATTTTTTAATGAAAGTTTCTGCCAAAGATATGAAGCATTATCAGGATTTTGTGTTTAATAAATTGGGATCAGTTGAAAGCATAGGAAGTACCCAAAGTACCTTTGTTATGTCGGAGATAAAAAATATGTATGGATAGCTCCGAGATGTTTTAAAATTATTTTGGAATTGCTATCATTTAGCATCAAAAAAATAAGATAAACCAAAGGGGAAAAAATATCAACCAAATTGTCAACCAAAAAAAAACAAAAAGCCTGTAAACAATTTGTTTACAGGCTTTTTTGTGGAGTCGCCGGGAATCGAACCCGGGTCCAAACAAGCAACTAAAGAGCTTTCTACACGCTTATTTCCTGATTGGATTTTCGATGTTGAGCTAGGCCAGAAACAACCACCCAACACTTATCTTCTTAAATTTCGAAATCCACCCGAAGCTCATGGAAATCTAGGTTTATTTTTACGGTTCCCCTTAACGGAACGCCACAAACCAAGGCTTTCCAAGAGAATCCAGCTTCTCTACCTTGTAGAGACGTGGCGTAATCTTACTATGATTCGGATTATGCAGCTAAAGCGTAATTATTTTCGCCGTGTAAAAGTTCGAGATCTTATATTTACGAGCAAGGTCTCAATGCTCGACGTGCTTACTGTTCAATTCGACTTGCTGTCAAAACCAGTCGACCCCAAAAAATAAGTCTGCAAATTTAGAGTATTTGAAATTACTTTCTGCTAAAATTTTCAAAAAAATATAAGTCCAAAGTCCAAAGTCGGAAAGTCTAAAGCCGGAAATCGAAACTTGAAAGTTATAAAGTTTTTAAAATCAAAAGCTTACTTTCTTTTGCTCCTTTTTATTGTACCTCAATTAGTATATTAAAAGACAAAGTCAAAATAGACAACAACTTTAAGACTTTGGACTTTCGACTTTGGGCTTTATGACTTTACAACTATTTTTACTCTTCGTCTTTAAAATTAAAAGGATAATCTCCAAAAATCGGAGCTAGTTTACGAACTGCATAAGTGTTTCTAGTCATCTTATTAGACAGGGCAATAATCGTTACGCCTTCTTTCATCAAAGTAATATAAGATGAGGTGTTTCCGTGCCACCATCCATTATGAAAATAAAAGTTCTGTCCCGTTTCCCAATTAATCATTCTAATGCCAAGACCGTAATTCTTAGTTCCTTTACGCTCATTGCTATAGCCAGTGTAAACTTGTTTTAATAATTCAGGTTTTAAGAAATCTGGCGATTGTCTTGCGCGATCAAATTTTAAAAGATCTCGTGCAGTCGAGAAGATATTTTTATCTCCGTAAACATTATCTAAATAATCAAAGCCAATTTCTACACCGTTGCCTTTATAAGAAGGAACAATTTTTTTTCTGTCTTTATCATCATCAAAAACATAAGTATGAGTCATTCCCAAAGGCTTAAAAATCATTTCAGACATGGCTTCTTTATAACTTAAGCCCGTAATTTTTTCTATAATAAGAGCCAGCATGGCATAATTCGTATTGCAATAACTAAAACGTGTTCCAGTTTTAGCTTCCAAACCAATATCTTTTGTAGCCAGAATATCTAAAATGTCTTTATTGGTTAATTGATTATGTCTGTCCCAAATCGATTTGTCGCGGTCTGTGAAATAAGCGTAATTACGCATTCCTGTGCGGTGATCCAATAACATTCTTATGGTACATTCTTCGTATGGGAAAGTTTTTAAAATAGTATTTACTTTTTGGTCCAAATCGATTTTACCTGCGTTAACCAATTTTAAAACCGCTGTGGCAGTTAGCACTTTGCTCACAGAAGCAATTTGTACAGGTGTTTCAGGAGTTATCTCCGTTCCTTCATTTTTATTGGCATAACCATTATATCTTTCAAATAAAATTTGTCCATTTTTGGCCACTAAGAAGCTTCCATTCATGGTATTATTTGGCCAATTTTTGTTGTAAAAGTGATTTATTCTGCCGACAACTGAGTTTTTATAAGCCTGTGAAACTTTCGGTTCAGCTCCTAACGGCTTCATTTTAGGTAAGGTATCTTCGACTGTCTGAGTTGTATCTGTGGCTGCTGTTTTGTTTTGGCCACATGAACTTAAAACCAGTATTGAAAAAAGTATTTGTGGTATCTTTGTTTTTTTAAGGAAAATCATTTGCATCGTTCTTTAAAAACAAATATATCGAATTCAATTTTGTTGTATTCTTGGTTCTGGGGCTCTATTTTGTGTTTTTTAACATTTTTTTAAGAAAACTAAATTTTACTCGGTTGTTTTTCAGCTTTTAACGGTTTTGGAACATTTTAAATAGAATTTTTGAAACAAAATTTTAACTAAATTTGTTATATTTGAAACAAATATGTTTTAAAAAGTTATATTATTAAATACTAAAAAACCAATCTAATGAAATTTGGAATCATAAAAGAGAGAAAAAACCCGCCTGACAGAAGAGTTGTTTTTTCTCCAAATGAATTGACAAGATTAAAGCAACTTTATCATGATGCCTCTGTAAAAGTCGAAAGTTCAGATATCAGAATTTTTTCTGATGATGACTATAAAAATATGGGAATTACCGTTACTGATGATGTTTCTGACTGCGATGTTTTATTTGGTGTGAAAGAAGTTCCTGTAGAAAGCTTGATTCCAAATAAAGCGTATTTCTTTTTTTCTCATACAATTAAAAAACAGCCTCATAATAGAAAATTACTTCAGGCGATTTTAGAAAAAAATATTGATTTATACGATCATGAAACGATTGTAAACGAACACGATCATCGTTTAATTGGTTTTGGAAAATATGCTGGAATGGTTGGGGTTTATAACGGAATCCGTGCATTCGGAATTAAATTCGAATTGTTCAAACTTCCAAAAGCAGAAACTCTTTCAGGAAAAGAAGATTTGATAAAACACTTAAAGCGCATTACAATGCCAGCTCTGAAATTTGTAGTTACTGGAACTGGAAAGGTTGGGAGCGGAGCCAAAGAAATTTTGGATGCTATAAAAGTGAAAGAAATTACAATTGATAATTATTTGACTAAAAAATATGCTCAAGCGGTTTATGTGCAATTGGATGTTTTGGAATACAACAAAAGGAAAAACGGGCAGGTTTTGGATTTTGTAGATTTTGTTAAGCATCCAGAAGAGTATGAATCTGATTTTGAACGATTCACGAAAGTATCTGACATTTATTTTGCTGGACATTTTTATGCCAATAATGCACCGATGATTTTAACCAAAGAAATGCTGAACGCAAGCGACTGCAAATTGAAAGTGGTAGCTGATATTTCTTGTGATGTTAACGGTCCGATTGCTTGTACAATACGTTCGTCAACCATTGAAGATCCCTTATATGGGTATTTTCCGTTAGAAGATCGTGAAGTGGATCTTTTTCATCCAGCTGCAGTTGCAGTAATGGCAGTAGATAATCTGCCGTGTGAAATTCCAAAAGATGCCAGCGAAGGTTTTGGAGAACAATTTATGGAACACGTAATTCCAGCTTTCTTCAACGGTGATAAAGACGGAATCTTAAAACGCGCCAAAATCACTGAAAACGGAAAACTAACAGAAAGATTCAGTTATTTACAGGATTATGTAGACGGTAAATAAGTTATGAGTTTTGAGTTATGAATTATGAGTTAGCCGACTTTGTCTATAAAATAAAAAGGAGAAACATTTATGTTTCTCCTTTTATTATTTACGTTAGAGTAATAACTCATAATTCATAACTCATAATTCATAACTCAAACCATATCTTCAGGTTTTACCCAAGCATCAAAATCTTCTGGAGTTACATAACCAAGTCGGACAGCTTCTTCTTTTAAAGTTGTTCCGTTTTTGTGAGCGGTTTGAGCAATTTCAGCAGCTTTATAATATCCAATTTTGGTGTTTAAAGCAGTGACTAGCATAAGCGAATTATCTACTAATTCTTTGATGCGTTTATGATTTGGTTCGATTCCCTGTGCGCAATGTTCGTCAAAAGAAACACAGGCATCACCTAATAATTGTGCCGATTGTAAAAAATTGGCTGCCATTACAGGTTTGAAAACATTCAGTTCATAGTGCCCTTGCATACCGCCAACAGCAATTGCCATATCATTTCCAATAACTTGAGCGCAAACCATGGTTAAAGCTTCACATTGCGTTGGATTTACTTTTCCAGGCATAATAGAAGAACCTGGCTCATTTTCAGGAATATGAATTTCGCCAATTCCAGAACGAGGACCTGACGCCAGCATTCTAACATCGTTGGCAATTTTATTTAAAGAGACAGCCAATTGTTTTAAAGCTCCGTGTGTTTCTACAATTGCATCGTGTGCTGCAAGCGCTTCAAACTTATTTTCTGCCGTTACAAAAGGATGGTTGGTAAATTTTGCGATATATTCTGCGACTTTTACATCATATCCTTTTGGAGTGTTTAATCCTGTTCCAACAGCTGTTCCTCCAAGAGCGATTTCAGATAAATGGGATAAAGTATTTTTTAAGGCTTTTAATCCGAAGGCTAGTTGTGCTGCGTAACCTGAAATTTCCTGACCAAGAGTTAATGGTGTCGCATCCATTAAGTGCGTACGGCCGATTTTGACAACATCTTTAAATTCTGCAGCTTTTTTGGCTAGGGTAGCATGAAGTTTTTCGATACCAGGAATGGTAGTTTCTACGACCATTTTGTAAGCGGCAATATGCATTCCAGTTGGGAAAGTGTCATTTGACGATTGGGATTTGTTTACATCGTCGTTGGCTTTTATAAATTGTTCGCCTTCGCCAATTTCAAAACCTTTAAGGACTTGAGCGCGGTTGGCAATTACTTCGTTTACGTTCATATTGCTTTGCGTTCCAGAACCCGTCTGCCAGATTACAAGAGGGAATTGGTCATCTAGTTTTCCCTCAAGAATTTCGTCACAAACTGCTGCAATTGCATCTCTTTTTTCGATTGGCAAAACGCCTAAATCGTAATTGGCATAAGCAGCTGCTTTTTTGAGATAGGCAAAACCTTCTATGATTTCTTTTGGCATTGATGCCGCCGGCCCAATTTTGAAATTATTTCTAGATCGTTCTGTTTGTACACCCCAATATTTATCGGCTGGGACTTGAACTTCGCCCATTGTGTCTTTTTCTATTCTGTATTTCATTATGTTGTATGTAAAAATGTTATTTGTAAAAATGTTATTTGTAAAAATGTTATTTGTAAAAATGTTATTTGTAAAAATGTTATTTGTAAAATGTGAAATGTTTTGATGAAATTCCTCTGAACTCTTTTAGAGAAAGGGATTGTATGCCCTAAAAAAGCTTATTTAAAATGAGTATAAATATACGGATAAATGTTATTTAACGAAAATTGATTTAGATTTTATTGCTGAGAAAAAATATATACCCTACATTTGTGGTAACATTCAAAAATTCCGGAAAACATGTTTGAATTTTCACAGTACTTAGGTTTTTTACTTTTCTTAACCATACTAACTATAGGGTTTTGGTTAATGTTTTTCTTGGTAGGTTTCTTATCTTATTGGGTAACAGGAGCTAGCTGGGAAATGATTAAAGAAAAAAGAGCCAGAAAAAGACAAGAAGAGCAATCTATTTAATTTTAGATTGATGTCATAAAAAAAGAACCCAAAAGGTTCTTTTTTTTGTGCCCAAAAAAGGAAATTCCAATATCAAAAATTCCAAATTCAAATTTGACAAGCTTATTTAAACCCGACAGGTTTTTAAGACTTGTCGGGTTTTGTTCGAAATAGAAAAATCCAAATTCCAATGATAAAATTGGAATTTGGATTTTTTTATTGGAATTTTTTGTCCAAATTGGAATTTAAAAGATTTTATCCAGGAAAATCTCCGCCGCCGTCTCCACCGCCATCATTTCTTGGCTGTGCATTTTTATCTCTTTCACCTTTTGGTTTATTGAAACGGTATGTGAATGATAAATTGAACTGACGTTTACGGAATTGGAATTCGCTATATGAACTTACATCATCTAAATACGTGTACGATCTCATTTTTCTTGAATTGAATACGTCGCTAATGTTGAAAGCAATAGTTCCTTTGTCTTTCATGACATCTTTGCTGAAAGCAGTATTCATTCCGAATTGGCCTAAGTTTTTACCTTGAGCTGTTTTTTGTTCTCCGTTGTACATTGCTGTCAACTGCCAGTCAATTTTGTACGGAAGTGTAACTTTAGAGTTTACTCTTGCAAACCAAGAATTAGCTTGATTGTCTAAATTCTGAACAATAAGATTTCCTTGTGTATCTGTATAACTATGTTCTCCTGTAGTTTTTACATTGAAGAAGTTAAAGTTACTGTTTAATTTCCACCATTTGAATGGAGTGTAATTGAACGTAAATTCGAAACCAAATTTTTGCTCTTTTCCTAAGTTAATAGGTTGGCTTTTGATTACAGGCACTCCATTAACTTCGTCTCCAGTAGGAGATCGTACAAAGCTGAAAACATCTTTTGTGTCTTCAAAATATGCCGATGTATTGAAGGTTACTTTATCCCATTTTTTGATGTAGCCAATATCATATTTGTCTGTCAAAGAAGGATCTAAGTCTGGATTTCCTTGAAAGATGTTAACGTTACTAGCGTAGTTAACTGCTGGGTTCATGAAACGTCCTCTTGGTCTTGACAAACGTTTGCTATAGCTTGCAGAGAAATTACTTTGATCTGAGATTTCGTAACTAATAAAAGCACTTGGAAATAAGTTGTTGTATTTTTTGGTATTGAAATCGCTATTGTCTAGCAAATTAACATGGATGTCTGTGTCTTCCCATCTTAAACCAAATAAATAAGAGAATTTATTTACTTTGAAACCATACTGTGTGTAAAGCGCATTGATGTTTTCTTTGTATTCTAAAGTATTTGATAAATTAGGATCTTTTGCTCCTCCATTTTCAGTTACATAATATTCGTTGTTTAGATCTCCAAAACTTCCTTTATATCCTGCTTCAAACTGGCTTCCTTTTCCTAGCGGAAGAACATAATCTGCCTGAAATAATACTTGTTTTTGGATCTGATCGTTTAAAGTATTATTGAAATTCGGTGAGGCTGTAATAGTGCTGTAGCTATCATCTGTGTTTCTTGAAATAGAAAGGTCTGCGGTAAGTTTGTGTCCCTTATCGTTGAAATTCTTAATCAAATTAGAAGTGTACTCAAAGTTTTCGCTTCCAGTATCTGCGTTGTTTAAACGATACGTTGTTCCAGTAAAATTGCGATTGGCATCGTAATTGTAATAATTGATCAAATCTCTATCGTCACCCGTATTTTTTTGGTAGTTGATAGCATTTGTCCAGAATGTAGACGGGGTTATGGTCCATTCAACACCAGCTCTTGCATTGAATCCGTTTCTGATACGTTTTGTATCGCGGTCTTCGTCTAAGAAACTTTTTGTTGTACCGTCTGGATTTAAATATTCAGAATTGGTCTGGCCAGCTCCTTCTGTAGTTCTGTAGTTGTAACCAGCAGTTGTAAAATAGTTTAACTTTTCAGTTTTGTAGTTTAAGTTAGCACTTAATCCATACGTTTCTGGTAAACCTGTTGAAGCAATAAAAGTTCCGTTGAAACCTTGATTTTTTCCTTTTTTAAGAACAATATTGATAATTCCAGAACCACCCTCAGCATCATAACGCGCTGATGGGTTTGTAATTACTTCTACTTTGTCAATTGCGTCCGCTGGAAGCTGTCTTAAAGCTTCTGCAATATTTATAGCTTGCGAAGGTCTTCCGTCAATTAAAATACGAATGTTGTCGCTTCCTCTTAAACTTACATTTCCTTCTGTATCAACAGAAACAGAAGGGACGTTGTCTAAAACATCGCTAACACTTCCGCCTTTTACAATCATATCCTGACCAACGTTGTAAACTTTTTTGTCCAGTTTGATTTCTACAGTCGATTTTTCAGCGCGAACTACAACTTCGTTTAGTTGTGCAGCATCTTCAGATAGGTTTACGACACCTAAATTGGTATCGCCTTGAATGCTTTTCTGTTTAATTTCAGTCGATTTGAATGAAATGAACTCCACTTTTATATCGTAAGTTCCGGGTGCAACCGCAACTTCAAATTCTCCTTTCGGATTCGTAATACCTCCAGCAACAACTTTTGTATCATTTGGAGCAGTAAGTGAAATTGTAGCATACTCTAATGGTTGTTTGCTTACTTTCTCGAAAACTTTTCCGGTGACTTTTACTTTGGGTCTGCCTCCGGGACCTTGTTGAGAGTAATTGTAGAAACTTGTAAACATGAATACAAGCAATACAGCAAATTTGATTTTTTTCATTTTCTGGTTTTCTTTTTCTCTTTAGACGCCAAATGTAGTTTTTGGTTTAAAGAGAAGAATCACAAAAAAATGTTAATAGGGTATTTTAGAATCAATCTAAAAAAGAAGCAACAAGTTCTGGGTCTCGGCCAATTATAGCTTTTCCGTCTTTTACAACAATTGGACGCTCTATTAAAATTGGGTTTTCTACCATGGCATTTATAATCTCGTCATCGCTCAAGGTTTTTTCTTTAAAATTTTCGATCCAGATTTTTTCCTTAATTCTAATGAGTTGGATTGGCTCTAAATTTAGTTGACCTAATAATGTTTTTAATTGGTCAAAAGATGGAGTTTCAGTTAAGTAAGGTATGATTTCAAAATCCTGATTCGATTTTTCAATAAAAGCTAGGCAATTTCTCGATTTTCCGCATCTTGGATTGTGGTAAATTTGTATCATTTTGTTATATTTAAACGTTTAATATTCGTAAAATAAAAAGGCGGTATTTTAGTGCTATCAAAAGTAAGATTAACTTATCGAATTTGAATTCTCATTTTTTAAAATTTTAAATTTATGTTTTTAGAACAAGGAATTAAGCCCGAAAATAAATTTTGGAAATATCTGGTAGGATCAGTTTTTATTATTTCGGCATCTTTTATAGGGCAAATTCCAATTACAGCAGCTGTATTTTATAAAACATTCACAGAACATATTGCTTTCCCAACTACAAATGAAGAAATAATGAAAATGTTTGAGTCCAATACAACTCTTTTTCTGATAATGATTTCTTTCATTTTTGCTTTTGCAGGAATTTATTTTGTGGTTAAATATATTCATCGCCAAACTCTATTGTCGGTGACAACTTCAAGATCTAAAGTGGATTGGAAAAGAATCTTGTTTTCTTTCTTTTTATGGTCATTTTTCTCCTTGCTCAGTTTTTTGTTCGTATATTTAAGATCTCCTGAGCAATTCGTATTGCAGTTTAAATTAGTTCCTTTTTTGACATTAGCAGTTTTAGGATGCATTTTAATTCCGATTCAGACTTCAACTGAAGAATATGTTTTTAGAGGTTATTTAATGCAGGGATTTGCCAATTTAGCTCAGAATAGATGGTTTCCGCTCTTAATGACTTCTGTCATATTTGGCTCGATGCATTGGACCAATCCTGAAGTTGAAAAAATGGGAGGTGTTATCATGATTTATTATATAGGAACGGGATTGTTTTTGGGTGTAATAACGCTGATGGATGAAGGGATGGAATTGGCACTCGGATTTCATGCTGCAAACAATCTTGTTGGAGCATTATTGGTTACTTCAGATTGGACTGTTTTTCAAACCAATTCTATATTTAAAGATCTTTCAGAACCTTCAGCAGGAATTGATGTAATTCTGCCAGTGGTTATTATTTATCCTATTCTGCTCATTATTTTTAGTAAAAAATATGGCTGGACAAATTGGAAAGAAAAGCTAACAGGAAAAATTAGTAATGTCGAATTAAATGCTTAAGATTATGCAAAACTTAACTCAAAATAACGTTCACAATTATTTCAAATTAAATGGATACCATCTAAATGCAAAAGACTTGTGCCGTGTCGCTTATAGTTATATTAAAGAAGGAGATGCATATGAACAATCTATTGGAGAGTTCTTTTTAGACTGGTTTGATAAAAAAGATTATATCGAAATGACGACCTCTGGAACAACAGGACTTCCAAAACTGGTTAGATTAAAAAAACAAGCCATGATTCAATCGGCTTTGGCTACAGGTGATTTTTTTGGTTTGGAGCCAGGAGATAAAGCTTTATTATGTTTGCCAACGCAATTTATAGCAGGGAAGATGATGCTGGTGAGAAGTTTAATTTTAGGATTGGAATTAGATGTGGTTTCGCCAAGTCTGCATCCATTACAATTCAATACGACGACCTACGATTTTGTGGCAATGGTGCCGCTTCAGGTTCAAAACTCTATAGACGGACTTTCTAAAGTACGCAAATTAATTATTGGCGGAGCTAAATTAGATTCGGCTCTTGAGGAAAAGCTTTTGCCTTTAAAAACAGAAATCTACGAAACTTATGGAATGACCGAAACAATTACGCATATTGGGGCGAAACGTTTGGGGGATTCTGTTTTTTCGATTCTTCCAAATGTCAAAATCTCTCAGGACGATCGTCAATGCTTGGTGATTCATGTAGCTACAATTTCTGATGAGCCAATTGTCACAAATGATTTGGTAGAGTTGGTGAATGAACAGCAGTTTAAGTTTTTAGGTCGAATTGATAATGTAATCAATAGTGGAGGGGTAAAGCTGATTCCAGAACAGATTGAAGCTAAACTGACAGGAAAAATTGCTAATAGATTTTTTGTGACAGGACTTCCAGATACTACTTTAGGAGAAAAACTAGTTTTGGTTATAGAAGGAGAAAAACAAGAATTTGAACCTGATTTCTTTGATGTTTTAGGGAAATACGAGAAGCCAAAAGAAATAGTCTTCGTTTCAAAATTCAAAGAAAATGAAAATGGAAAGTTGTTGCGAAAACCTACTTTACAAGATTAAATACTAATCTTTTAAATTCGAAGTTTTCGCAATTTTGTCATTTCGACGTAAGGAGAAATCTTCGATAGAAATTCTACAAAGATTTGCTTATTGGAGCGGAGCTACTTGCGAAGATTTCTCCTTACGTCGAAATGACAAAGCTATATGGCATTAGAAAAAATAAAAAATTCCAAATTCCAAGTTTTAAGATTGGAATTTGGAATTTTAATATTGAGTATTCCGAAATAAATCGGATTTTGGAATTTATTTTTTACGTTCCATAAGTGCCATGTAAAAACCATCAAAACCAGATTCTGAAGCTAACATTTTACGATCTTCAATAAAAGTAAATTGTTTTCCGATTTCTGTTTTTAAGAATTTCTCTACCTGTTCTTGGTTTTCTGATGGAAGAACTGAACAAGTTGCATAAACTAATTTTCCGCCTGGTTTTACAATTTTAGAATAGCTTTCTAAAACCTCGCTCTGAACTTTACGAATGTTGTCGATAAATTCAGGTTGTAATTTCCATTTAGAATCTGGGTTTCTTTTCAAAACGCCTAATCCGCTACAAGGCGCATCAATTAAAACACGATCAGCTTTTTCGTGTAATTTTTTAATCACTTTTGTGCTGTCGATGATGCGATATTCAATATTAAAAGCACCATTTCTTTTTGCTCTTAATTTCAATTGCTTCAATTTACTTTCGTACAAGTCCATTGCAATCAATTGTCCTTTATTCTGCATTAAAGAAGCCATGTGTAATGTTTTTCCGCCCGCACCTGCGCAAGTGTCTACTACGCGCATTCCTGGTTTTACATCTAAAAAGTCTGCAACTAACTGGGAGTTGGCATCTTGAACTTCAAAAAGTCCTTGTTTAAAAGCGTCTGTCAAAAATACGTTTGCTCTTTCTTTTAAAACAAGAGCATCTGGCTGATCTTTTAAATATTCAGTTTCAATATTTAAATCCATTAAAGTATTTCTAAGACTTTCTTTTGTACCTTTTAAAGTATTAGTTCTCAAGATAACTTTTGCCGGCTGATTTTGCGCTGCAATTTCTTTTACCCAAACTTTTTCTCCAAGTTCTTTTACGCCCAATTCATCCATCCAATCTGGAATAGATTCTTTTATGGCTCTAGTTTTAGATAATTCATCAAAGCGACCTTTGATTTTTCTTTCAGGAGTTCCTTCCAGTTGTCTCCAATCTGGAATTGGATAACCGCGTAAAACAGCCCAAACCGCAAACATTCTCCATAGATTATCTCTGTCGTAAGGTTCTTTTACTTCGGCAATTTCTGCATATAATCTTTTCCAGCGAACAATTTCGTATATCGTTTCAGCAACAAACTTCCTGTCAGAACTTCCCCAACGTTTGTCTTTTTTTAATGCTCTGGCTACCACTTTATCAGCATATTCTCCTTCGTTGAAAATGGCATTCAAAGAGTCAATGGTAGTATAAACTAAATTTCTGTGTAATCTCATTTCTATAATTTGAGTTGCAAAGTTACTATTAATTGATTGAAAGTTAAATTTTTAATACTGAATCTTAATCTAACTCGTATTAAAAGAAAAAAACACTCCAAATTAGAGTGTTTTTTTGAATTATTTAAAAGCCTATTATTTTGTAATACGCGTTAATCCAATATTTTCTGGAGCGTGAAGCACCATCGGGAATTTTTCTATTTTAACAGAACTGCTGTCTAGACCAAAAGCTCTTTCCTCAGACAAACTCAGTTTTTTTATGAAGAAATAAGAGTTCATGATAATATTTTCATGCCATCTTAAATCGTTGTCGTTTGATAAGAATTTCTCAGACAATACAAATTTAAAGTCTCCAATAATATTATTCTTGTTTAAAGATTCGTAACGGCTGGTAATATCTACTTCACCTCGTTTTACCATGTCTTTGATAACTTCTCTAAACATCAAATTGATTTTGGTTGGCTCTCTAAATCCTAAGTTAAAATCAATTCTATAAATATCGTCTTTCGCAATTTCTGTTACTTTATATTGCGTTTTGTAAGGTTCAGTTAAAATATTAACGTGAACAAACCAATAAATATCAGCTCTTTTTGGACGTTTTTGAAGGATCGAATAAATTACTTTTTCTTCCAATTCATCAACGCGATTTGCATTGGTCATATAAACCAAATGTGTGGCATATTTCGGAATGGATAAATCTTGGCTTAACTCTACCAGAACTTGCTTGTAATCATCAACTTTGACCACCTTAGTGTAGTTTTTGTTGATTTTCTTAGCTAGATACCAGATTGTCATCACAGAAATAAGTAAACTCGCAATAATTAATGTTACGTAACCACCTTCGGCAAATTTGGTAATATTAGCAAAAAGGAAGCTGAACTCAATCAATAAATAAATTGTAATTAACGGTACCATAAAGTACAGTTTTACACGTTTCATGATTAAGTAGTAATTCAATAATATGGTTGTCATGATCATACACAAAATAATGGCAAGACCATACGCATGCTCCATGTTTCCTGATTTCTCGAAATGTAAAACGATTCCAACACAGCCAAAAAACAATAGCCAGTTGATTGACGGAATGTACAATTGACCTTTTACTTCTGTTGGATATTTGATTTTTACTTTTGGCCAGAAGTTCAGACGCATAGCCTCGTTAATTAATGTAAACGAACCAGAGATAAGCGCTTGAGATGCAATTACAGCGGCAAGAGTTGCAACTACGATTCCGAAAGGTAAAAACCAATGTGGCATAATCAAGTAAAACGGATTTCCGTTTTCACCTCCTAATTGCTGTAATGTGCTTCCTTCGTGGTGAATTAAATAAGCGGCTTGTCCAAAATAGTTTAAAACTAAAGTGGTTTTCACAAAAATCCAGCTAATTCTAATGTTTTTTCTTCCACAGTGTCCCATGTCAGAATATAAAGCCTCAGCTCCAGTTGTACATAAGAAAACAAATCCAAGAACGAAGAAACCATCAGGATGTATCGATAATAAATGATAAGCATAATAAGGATTAATCGCTTTAATTACTTCAGGATAATTCAATACCTGAATTGCTCCTAGTGTACCCAACATAGCGAACCAGATTAACATCATTGGAGCAAAGAATTTTCCAACCAATTTAGTTCCAAATTGCTGAATAGTAAATAAAACGAATAAAATGGTAATTACGATGTACACGATAGTTTGTGTCTGCATCGTTGGGTAAAATGCCCTAATTCCTTCTACAGCAGAAGAAATCGAAATAGGCGGGGTTATAATTCCGTCGGCGAGCAGGGCGCTACCACCAATAATCGCGGGTACTATAAGCCATTGAATTTTAGTTTTCTTTACCAATGCATATAAGGCAAAAATCCCTCCTTCACCGTGGTTGTCTGCACTTAAAGTAATAAGTACATATTTAATTGTAGTTTGTAATGTAAGCGTCCAAAACACACAAGAAATGCCTCCTAAAACAATATCAGCATTTATTGTATGGTCACCCAAAATAGCCTTCATTACGTACAGTGGAGAAGTACCAATATCTCCATAAATAATCCCTAAAGTAATCAATAAACCCCCTATAGACAACTTACTATGTAAGTTTTTATGCGATGCGCTCATGTATAATTTTATAAAAAGACGGTTGCAAATTTACTGTTTTAAAACAAATTAGAGGCAATTAAAATTAAAAAGATAAAAAAAAGCACAATCGTAAAATTGTGCTTTCTTTTTTGAATATTATTTATTTCGAAAATTAACCTCTTCTGCCATTTCCTCTAGAACTCGAACCGTTATCTCTTTGGCTCTGTCCCCCTCTAGATTCTTGGTTTCCTCTAGAAGGTTCTTGGCTCATACGTGGTGATTCTGAACGTTGGCTTTGCTGTGGTCTAGCAGAATAGTCTCTGTTTGAATTGCTAGACTGGTTTTCAGAATAACTTCTTGAACTTCTTTCAGCTCTTGGAGCAGATGCCTCTCGGTTAGAATATCCTCTTGATGTGCTAGAAGTATTTCCGTTTCCGTAATCTACTCTTGGAGTATTCTGAACTCGAGCTGCATTTTCATTTCTTTGAGAATTATAACCATTATTTGAATAACCACCACGATTTGTGCTTCTTTCTGTGCTTACACTTTCAGTACTTCTGCCTGTAGTGTTATAACCTCTATTGGTATTGTTGCTTCTGTCTACAGATGATCTGTTTGTTGCATTTCTGTTTTCAGCATATGTTCTGTTAGAAATACCATTATCAGATGTTGTTCTTCCTGTATAATTTCTATTGGTGTTATACGTATTTCGGCTAGTTTCTCTGTTTGCTACACGTCTTTGTTCTAATTCATATCTATTAGATGTGTTTGCGTGTCTTTCAGCAAAACTGTAGTTAGGACGCATTCTTTCGTAACCGTAACTGCGTCTTGTTTCATAAATAGCAGGGGCTCTGTAGCTTCTTCTCACATTTACATAGTTATATGTATTGTGTACGTTGATGCAAACATTGATGTTATTTCTATATCTGTAAACAGGGTAAGGTCTCCAAGCAGTATAATAAGTTGGATAATAACCCCAATACCAAGTTGAATAATACGGTCTGTAATTTGTTACCCAAAATGAAGTGTAAATAACAGGTGCCACACTATAAACAGGCTCATAAATGTAATTTGCTCCGTATAAGTAAGCGTTTCCAACAATTTGAACGCTCACTTTATTGTAATTGTCTCTTTCTACATCTATTGTAGCAACGTCTTGGTAAACATCACGGTCCAAAACTGCTTGTATTATTACAACGTGAGTTCTGTTTTCAACACTTTCGATTACACGAAGATAGTCTACTTCGTCATCTCCGTTAAGGTCAAGATTTGATATTTGATATTTCGGATCATTTAAACGTCTTTCAAAATCTTGAAGATTGGCTGATTCTCCAAACATCGAAGCAACAGCTCTTAAATCTAAGTTATCGCTTATATCTGAGTTTTTTGCATAAACAGTAGTTTGACTTTGCGCAGCGCAAGAACCAAAAACTAGGGCTGATATTGCTATTAAAAGTAAATTCGCTTTCATGGCTAATTTGTATTAAATTATTTTGTGTTATGAGATATCCAATTACTGTGCCACAAAATTTATTTAATGCAGGATGAATTTTATAATGCTGATTTTTAATGTTTTAAATTTTTAGAATAGTAGTTTTGTGACTTTTTTATATAAAGTTCTGTAAATGAAACAATAAATGAGCTTAGCAAAAAAATAGGGAAATTAATTTTCCATGTGGGAATTAATTGTATTTTAGCGTTAACCAAATTTTAAGTTTCCTATGAAAAAACTCGCTTTATTTTGTGTTATTTTTATTTTATTGATGTCTTTTAGATCATTTAATTATAAAACTGACGTTGCTTACAATAATGGCTTTACTTCAATGACGGTAGATACATTATTTAAAGACAGAATTAGTATTAGAGCAATTCTTATTGATAAAAATAAAGTTTGGTATGGTGCCGATAATTCTCGTTTTGGGTATTATGATTTGGATAAAAAAGAAAAATTTGAAGAACATATTTATCGCGATACATTAAAGTTAGAATTTAGAAGTATAGCGCAAACTTCAAAAGATATTTTTTTATTGAGTGTGGCAAATCCAGCGCTTTTGTATTCAGTTTCTAAAAAAGACCGCAAAGTTAAATTGGTTTACAAAGAAGTTAATCCAAAAGTATTTTACGATAGCATGCAGTTTTGGAACGACAAGGAAGGAATTGCAATTGGTGACCCAACAGAAGATACTTTTTCAATTATTGTTACTCGTGATGGCGGAGAGACTTGGACCAAACTGCTTTCTGATAAACTGCCGACAAATAGCACGGGAGAAGCAGCCTTTGCAGCCAGCAATACAAATATCGTTATAAAAGGTAATGATACTTGGTTGGTTTCAGGCGGAAGAAAAGCGCGTGTTTTTTATTCTCCAGATAAGGCAAAAACATGGAAAGTTGTAGAAACCCCAATTGTGCAAGGAAAACAGATGACAGGAATTTTTACTGCCGATTTTTATGATTCTAAACAAGGTTTTATTGCAGGAGGAGATTATGATCTTCCTAATAATAAAGCCAATAATAAAGCTTTTACAAAAGACGGCGGCAAGACTTGGCAATTAATTGGTCAGAATATGGGATTTGGTTATGCGTCATGTATACAATATGTTCCTGGAGGTAATGGAAGAGAAATTGTTTGTGTTGGTTCTGAAGGAATACAATATTCTCAAAATGGAGGAGAAAACTGGATGCAGCTTTCTACAGATAACAAATTTTTTACCATTCGATTTGTGAACAGAAATACTGCGATCGCAGCGGGACACAATAAGGTAGTCCGATTGAATTTTAAATAAAAAAATAAACCCTAAATAATAAAGTAAGTATTATTATATAGGGTTCTTATCGCTGTTGTATCGTTAAGATTTAATCCTTATTGGCTTTGTCTCGGTATTGTTGCAATAATTTTCGATTAAAGTCGTCTTCAGATTTTTTAAGTAAGAGTATTTTCTTTGCAGGAAGTACTTTTTTCAGATTGTTCATGTATTTTTCACGAAGCTGATAGATTTCTTTATCTGTACTTTCTATTTGAGATAATAACGTTACAGCTTCTTTGTCTGAAAGATTTTTAAGATTTTCATCTTTTAACTGTTTTATATAAGTCTTCATTTTTAGGTACTTCAATTCATATTGTTTATCATCATAAGCATTATAAATTGGCCAGAATTTTTCAGCTTCGGTTGAAGTTAGTTCTAATTCTGTCGTTAAAAATGACACTTTAAAAGCTTTAATCTTTTCTCGCTTTTCATCAATTTTTCCATTTTGTGCAAAAAATGAAAAACTTGTCAGAAATAGCAATAGCGGTAAAATGTTTTTTATTTTCATTGTTGAGCTAAGTTGTTGAGTTAAGTTTGATTTAATTTTGTTCTGAAATTAAGTGTTCTATGTTTGGGCTTGTAGCTAAAATATCTTCTAAAGTTTCATCTTCTAGAGTAACATCGTTACCTAAATTTTCGATATCGCTGTCATCCAGTTTTTGAATAAGATCGTATTGGCTTATATTAGAATGATAGGATAAATAATTTTCTAAAGTAGCCTCGTCAAGATCGGTTGAATTTGCTCTATAATTATTTATGGCAGGAATTAATATTGCAAAGCCCACTACTGCAGCGGCAGCCATCCAAAGTGTTTTTTTACGTTTGTAAAAAGGAATTACCTTAACTTCTTTTTCGTTTAATTGCTGCAAAACCTTTTCCGAAAAATTATCAAAATAGTTTTCTGGAGCTTTAAAGCCAGATTTTATTTTGGGTTCGTTTTCTAATTTAAATGTTTTCATAATACTTATAAGACAGTTTTAGTTACAAAAGGTTTAATTTGTTGTAACATATAATTCGATTTTTTTTACTGCGTGATGATAAGATGCTTTAAGTGCTCCAACAGATGTCCCTAAAATATCTGCAATTTCTTCATATTTTAACTCTTCAAAATATTTCATTTTGAAAACTAATTGCTGTTTCTCTGGAAGCGTTACAATTGCTTTTTGAAGTTTGATTTGAATTTCATCTCCATCAAAATAGAGATCGGCTTTTAAACCATCAATGGTTTTGTTTTGCAGATCTTCAGAAGAAATTCCACTTAATTTTGCTTTTTGCGATAAAAAAGTCAAAGCTTCATTCGTGGCAATACGATACATCCAGGAAAAAAGTTTACTTTCTCTTTTAAAGTTTTTAAGATTTTGAAAGACTTTTACAAAAGTGTTCTGTAAAACATCGTCAGTATCATCATGATTCAAAACAATGTTTCGAATATGAGAATACAAAGGTTTCTGATAATCAGACAAGAGTTTTTGAAACGCTACATTTTGCGTTTCAGGGGTTAATAGTTGTTTTATAAATTCTTTCTCGTCTATCAAACTTTTTGTTTTGTAAACTTTTTTTAATAGAAGTTAGACAGAATTTAAAACAAAAGGTTTAATGCGCTTTTGAAATTATTTAAAATTCTGAATCTTCCTCTTGTGCAGGTGTTTGCGCAGGAGCTGGAGTTGGTGCAGCTGGTTTGCGTTTTACAGGTTCTGTACGAGGCTTTTCTGTAGGTTGTTCTGCTCGTGGCTCGCTTGTCATTTCGCCAGTAGTTTCTGGAGCATAGACAGGTTCTGTAGCAACAGGAACTACTTTTGGTTTTATTGGAAAATAAATTTCGGTCACCAATTTAGATGAAGCTTTTACATCCAATTTGCTTAATGTCAAAATTTCAAGATGAGACCAGCTTAAATCTGGAATAATCTTTTGATTGTTTATGTAAGCCGTTGTTTTTGCAATGGCTTCATTCCTATGGGAATAATCTCCATTAAGCGTTGTTTTTACAGCATCGAAACCATTTAATTTTCCTGCTAAAATATCGCTTCCCGAACTTGTTGAAATCTCTTTATTAATAGGCAAACAGATAGAAATCTTTGCTAAACCATTTTTAGTGTCGTAAGTATGATAAATGATAAAAGGTTTTCCTGCCGCAGACAAACCATTTGTTTCGCTAAACTGAATAAGCTTCGGAATTACAATTCTAGCATTCTTGCTTACTTTGGCAATTTCGCTAGTGAAAGTCTGCTTGATATAAGGAGTTTCAGTTTTCTTAACCACTCCATCTACTTTAACAGCATAAGTTTTAGTTTCGTAATCTAAGTTTTTGTCAATATTGGCTAAACTTTTTTCATAGATAGTTCCAATAACTCGGTCAGAACCGCCATGAAGAGCGGTGTATATTTTAAATAGAAAACTCATAGTTCCTTTTCCTTTCCAAGTAACTTTTGTTTTGCCGTTTAAAGTATCTTTTAAGGTCCAGTTTACATCGGCTTCGGTGCCATCAAACTGCATTTTTTGATCGATGCTTTCTCCATCTTTCGTTTTAAGAATAATAGAATTTCCTTTTCCGTCTGCACCATCCCAATAAAATGTAGCGCCATTGCCACTGGTTTTATTAGCATAAGTCATTTTAATCGTAGGATCTTCAACAGACCATGATTCAAAATCTTCGTAATTTCTAAAGTCATTCAGGTAGTTATAAACCGTTGCACGAGGCGAATTTATGACTTTACTTCTTTCTACAGAAAAATCTCCTTTCTGTGTAGCAACAAAAACAGTAAGAGCAACAAAGCTTAAAAGTGCAAAAAGAAATAAATACTTTAGAATTTTCATGGTAGATTGTTTGGTTTCGGTAAAGTTATAAATTTTATTATGAGTCTTACTAATAACCCCTAATTATTAGGTTTTATTTTATCTCGACCAGAATAATTTATCTTTTTAGAAAGATTTTAATTACGAACAAAAGGACAATGAAAAGCAGAAAGGCAAGGAGTACTTTGTAATTTCCCTTGTAGAAAACTTTGTGTAATTTCAAATCTTTTCGATAAGCAAATATCATAATGATTACAAAAGCGATAAAAAAACATACTCCAAATAGTAATTGTCCTTGACTAAACATAATTATAAAAATTTTTAGCAAATTTAGAGATTTGTAAACGATTTGCTGCTAAATTGCCTTTTCATTTCATTCAATAATTTTTCAGATTATTAGAAAGTGATTTAAATTAGCAAAAAAAGAAAACTACTATATGAAAAAACAACTTGACGCCGTAACCGAATTTCACACTGCTTTTAAAATTGGCCACAGTTTAACTCCAATTGCCGATGTAGGAGCAGAGAAAAAATTACTTCGTTATAATTTAATGAAGGAGGAAAATGAGGAATATTACGAGGCGGTTCAAAATAATGATTTGGTTGAAATTGCAGATGCACTTGGAGATATGATGTACATCTTGTGCGGCACAATTATCGAGCATGGACTTCAGGATAAAATTGAAGCTGTTTTTGATGAAATCCAACGCAGTAATATGAGTAAATTAGGAGAAGATGGGAAGCCAATTTACCGCGAAGACGGAAAAGTAATGAAAGGCCCAAATTATTTTAAACCTGATTTTTCGAAATTATTGTAAAGAAGTTAACGCAAAGAACGCTAAGTTTTTTTTTTGCAGTTCTTAGAAAAAGGCAAGTTCGCAAAGCTTTACGTTATTTTTGTCATTTCGACGAAGGAGACCCGAGCGATAGCGAACAGGCGAAGCAAATCTTCGCAAGTAACGGCAACGAGAAGCTAAAATTTAATAATAAAGGAAAAATGAAAAACCCGATAAAACTAAATTTATCGGGTTTCTTTTTTATATGGTTTTGGATTATTGAACTTTTACTGTCCATCCAAAAGTATCTTCAGAAAGTTTGTTCTGAAGATTTGTTAATTTTTCTTTTAAGAAAGAAGCATAAGAATTTTCGATTGGAGCCATTTCAAAATACTCATCTTTATACGAGAATCCTTTGATAACGCTGATTACAGCAGCAGTTCCTGCTCCGAAGATTTCTTTCAAAGATCCGTTTTTAGCAGCTTCTACCAATTCAGAAACAATTACAGGACGAACTTCTACTTTTAATCCTTCTTTTTCAGCCATTGCAATCAAACTTTTTCTGGTCACACCATCTAAAATTCTTTCGCTTGTTGGAGCTGTTAATAAAGTATCGTTAATTCTGAAGAACACGTTCATTGTTCCAGCTTCTTCTAATTTTGTATGCGTTGCATCATCTGTCCAGATAACTTGTTGGAAACCGTCTTTGTTTGCTAAGTTAGTTGGGTAAAATTGAGCAGCGTAGTTTCCTGCAGCTTTTGCAGCACCAATACCGCCGTTTGCAGCTCTACTGAAATGTTCAGCAATGATAACTTTTACTTCACCTCCGTAATATGCTTTTGCAGGAGAAAGTAAAATCATAAATTTATATTCATCAGAAGGATTTGCAATTACTCCAGGACCTGTAGCAATCATAAAAGGACGAATGTACATACTAGCTCCGTTTCCTCTTTGAATCCAATCTTTGTCTAATTTCAATAATTCATTTAAACCATCCATAAAAATAGCTTCTGGAACTTCTGGCATTGCCATCCTTACAGCAGATTTATTAAAACGTTTGAAGTTTTCATCTGGTCTAAACAACCAAACATCATTATTATCATCCTTATAAGCTTTCATTCCTTCAAAAATCGCTTGTCCATAATGGAAGACTTTTGATGACGGATCCATTAAAATTGGAGCATAAGGCTTAATGACAGGATTTTGCCATTGCCCGTTTTTAAAATCGCATTCGAATAAATGGTCTGTAAATACAGCACCAAAACTTAAGTTGTCAAAATCTACTTCGTTTATTTTTGTAGAAGTAGCTTTAATGATTTCAATTTTGCTCGTTTGAGTTGTACTCATAGTTATGTATGTTTTTTGTGAGATATTCTTCACTCTCAGAAATCTAAAGTGATGATATCGTGTAAAATGGAATTTATCGAATGCAAAATTACGTAAAAATCTGTAAAATGCTTAGTGAAAATTCATTATTTATAGGTTTTGATTGAGATTTGTTTATCCTATAATAAACTCAAATATTTAATTGATTTTTATAAAGATTTTATGAAAAAAGTGTCGTTTTTTAAGGCTTTACGCATTTGTTTTGACTAAATTTGATTATTGAAATGGCTTGAAAATCAACAATAAGCTATTATTAAATTCTTAAAAGGTGAAAAGAGAAATAATTAAAACGCTAGATGGCTCAACTACAATTCGTTTGCCTGAATGGGACGAGTGTTATCATTCAAAACACGGTGCAATTCAGGAAGCAAAACATGTTTTTATTAAAAATGGTCTTTCATTATTTGAAAATCCGATAAGGATATTAGAAATAGGTTTTGGGACTGGTTTAAATGCTTTTATCACGTATTTGGAAGCTATTAGAAAAAATCAGAAAATAGACTATGTTGGCGTAGAGGCTTATCCTGTTGATGCAGATGAAATCTTGGAGATGAATTATGCTGATGAACTCGAGGCATTGGAATTTGAGAACATTTTTGAAAAAATGCATAAAAGTGAATGGAATGAAAAAATAGAAATTTGCGACCTGTTCTCGTTAACAAAAAGAAAACAATTTTTTCACGAAATAAACGATTTTGAAATTTTTGATTTGATTTACTTTGATGCCTTCGGATATAGAGTACAACCGGAGCTTTGGAGTACTGAAATTTTTCAGAAAATGTACAATAGCTTAAAACCAAACGGCGTTTTGGTTACCTATGCTGCTCGAGGAGTTGTGAAGAGAAGCATGATGGAAGTTGGATTTACGGTAGAAAAATTAACAGGACCTCCAGGAAAAAGGGAAATGTTTCGAGCTTTTAAAACGGTTCAAATGAATAATTTAGAATAATTCTATATTGATTTATTTGTTTTAAGAAAACGTATTCGTTGCTAAAGTTTTTTAAAAAATAAGTTAAAAGTAATGTTTATGTTGGTTATTTGTTTAAATTTGGTGCGAGTTTAAAAAAATAGATAACCCCCGAAAATCTTATTTTATTATGTCAAAAATGATGTTTGATTACACGAAATCAATACTTGAAAGAGTTAGTTTCGATCCGGTACTTTTCTGCAAAGAGTTAGAAAAAGCTATCAAAACACTGTTGCCTTACGAAATGGAACAATTGCAAGAGTGGTTACTGAATTTCGTTGTCGGAAAACCAGAATTAAAACAAAGTCTACAACTAATTAAAGTATAAAAAGAAAGGAGCCAAATTGGCTCCTTTTTTATTGCGCTTTCTTTTGTAATGGACTGATGATTTGAACATTCTGAAAAACAATTGCGCCTTTTACAACGCCTGCGATTGTAGATCTGAGTGCATCAATGATTTGCATCTTTAATTCGCTCTTTGGGTAAATCAAACTTACCTCTCGAGCTGGTTTTGGTTCCTTAAAGTTACGAAGCTTCAGTTTATCGGATTCTTTTAAGTCTAAGGTGTGCAAGTACGGAAGTAACGTTGTACCAAGGCCTTCGTCTGCCAATTTAATTAAAGTTTCAAAACTTCCGCTTTGAATCTGAAAATTATTTTGATCGACGTCAGAGACGCTTTTACATAAATTCAAAATGCCGTCTCTAAAACAGTGACCGTCTTGTAAAAGCAGAATTTCATTGAGGTTTAAGTCGGCTACTTCAATTTCTTCTTTCTGAAAACTAGCATGATGCTCAGGAATGTAGGCTACGAATGGTTCAAAGTACAATACAATTTCCTTGATTTTTTCGTCTTCAAGCGGCGTTGCGGCAATTGCAGCATCTAGATGCCCGTTTTTTAGTTTTGTAATGATTTCCTCTGTATTCAGCTCCTCAATTAAGAGTTTTACTTTTGGATATTTCTTAATGAAATTATTCAGAAACATAGGCAGAAGTGTAGGCATAATCGTTGGAATAATTCCTAAACGAAATTCTCCGCCAATAAAACCTTTCTGCTGTTCTACGATATCTTTTATGCGATCGGCTTCGTTTACGATGTTTTTCGCCTGGCTGACAATTTTTTGTCCTATATCAGTAAGCTGAATCGGTTTTTTGCTTCTATCGAAGATTAAGATATTAAGCTCCTCTTCAATCTTTTGTATCTGCATACTTAAAGTTGGCTGTGTTACGAAGCATTTTTCAGCAGCAAGAGTGAAGTTTTTATGCTCAGCAACCGCTAACACATATTGCAATTGAGTTATAGTCATGTTGATAGTAATTTGTGATGCGAAAATAAGAAAATATAATTTTTATTTATATATATTTTAGTAAAGTTACTCTAAATTTGTAGTAAATTAGTGTAAAAAATAAGATTATGAAGACAAATATTTTAGGATTACCAGTAAAAGAATCAGAATTGTTAGTACAAGAATTGAATGTATTATTATCAAATTTTCAAGTATATTATCAAAACTTAAGAGGGATTCACTGGAATATTCGCGGAAAGCGCTTCTTTGATTTACATGTTAAGTTTGAAGAATTATATACAGATGCACAACTTAAAATAGATATGATCGCAGAAAGAGTGCTAACAATAGGAGGAACGCCTCTGCATACTTTTGAAGATTATATTCAAAATAATAAATTGACGGTTGGAAAGAATATTTCTAACGATGAAAAAGCAGTTCAATTGATTGTTCACTCCTTATCTGATTTATTAAAAATCGAAAGAGAAATATTGAACAAATCTGACGAAATTAATGATGAAGGAACTAATTCTATGATGAGCGACTTTATTGCTGAGCAGGAAAAAACAATTTGGATGATGAATGCTTGGTTAGAAGAATCGTTATAATGTATTGGTTTTTAATAAAATAGAAGCAGAATGGGATGAAAATTGCATTCTGCTTTTTTGTTTGTGTTAAATTTCTATAAAAATCTCTTTGATTTTATTTGTTTAACGCTATTTTTGCTTTGATGAAATTTATAGCCCGCATATTATTATTCATTTTTATTGCCTTCTTATCGACCCCAACAATTGTTCAGGCGTTAAAGAAAGGGAATAATACGGCTATATCTTTTAGCATTGCTGAAGAAGAAGTGCATAAAGAACTTAAAAATGTAGTTCACCCTACAATTCTTGAGCATGAAGTTTTGATTCCGGTTTATATCGAGAAAAAAACAATTATTTCTGAAAATATTGTCAAACTAGACAACATATCTCCGAGCATATTTGCTCCACCGCCAAACGTAGCATAATACTTCCGATTATTTTGATCTTTATCCGCATTTCTATTGAGATGTGGCAAATCTTTAATGAATAATTTTTTTAGTATTATATTATGACAAAAAAAATCAATCTTTTTGCTAACCTTAAATCTGATTTTGCTTCAGGTTTAGTGGTTTTCTTGGTGGCTCTTCCATTGTGTTTAGGTATTGCAATGGCTTCTGGAGCACCGTTATTTTCTGGAATTATCGCTGGTGTTGTGGGTGGTATCGTTGTAGGATATTTAAGCCAATCACATATTAGTGTATCAGGTCCAGCTGCTGGGTTAACCGCTATCATTTTAACCGCTATTACCGATTTAGGTGCGTTCGATGTATTTTTAATGTCTGTTTTTATTGCTGGACTAATTCAATTAGCATTAGGATTTTTAAAAGCGGGAAGTATATCGAATTATTTTCCAACAAACGTAATCGAAGGTATGTTAGCGGGTATCGGAATTATTATTATCTTAAAACAAATACCGCACGCTTTTGGTTATGATGCCGATTTCGAAGGAGATCAAGCTTTTATTCAAAATGATGGAAGTAATTCGTTTTCATTTTTGTTTGATGTTTTAAATCATATTCATTTAGGAGCTGTTGTGGTTTCGGCAGTTTCATTAGTAATTTTATTAGCTTGGGATAAAGTTCCTTTCTTAAAAAGAATAAAACTGGTTCCAGGAGCTTTAGTCGCTGTTATTGCTGGAGTAGTTTTAAACGAAATATTTGTATCTACAGGAAGCACTTTGGCAATTGCGAAAGAACATTTGGTTTCTTTGCCAGTTCCAAAATCTTTTGAAGACTTTAAATCAATTATAATAATGCCAGACTTCACTGCTGTTACAAATCCGCAAGTTTGGGTGGTTGCTATTACAATTGCCATTGTCGCTTCTATTGAAACTCTTTTGTGTATTGAGGCTTCTGATAGAATGGATGTGCAAAAACGTTATACTGACACCAATGTTGAGCTTAGAGCTCAGGGAATTGGAAACGTAGTTAGTTCGCTTTTAGGAGGACTTCCTATGACATCTGTTGTAGTACGTTCGTCAGCGAATAACAACGCAGGAGCAAAATCTAAAATGTCAACCATTATTCACGGTATTCTTTTATTAATAAGTGTATTGTCTATTCCAGCAATTCTGAACAAAATTCCATTGGCAACATTGGCTACGGTTTTGATTTTGATCGGATATAAATTAGCAAAACCAGCAACCTTTATGCATTTCTGGGAAAAGGGGAAATACCAGTTTGTACCTTTCATCGCAACTTTGGTCTTTGTTGTTGCGACAGATTTGCTAAAAGGTGTTGCGTTGGGAATTATCATCAGTATCATCTTTGTTTTAAGAGGAAACTTAAAAAGAGCTTATGTATTTAAAAAAGAAGAATATGAAGATGGCGATATCATTCATATCGATTTAGCTCAGGAAGTTTCGTTTTTAAACAAAGCGGCTATCAAGCAGACTTTAAATGAAATTCCAGAAAATTCAAAAGTAATCATCAATGCTCATGATACAGAGTATATTGCACATGACGTTTTAGATTTGATTCGCGAATTTAAAGAAACCAGAGCGGTTGATGAAAACATCAAAGTGAAGCTTAAAGGATTTAAAGAAGCATACGAACTAGAAAATACGCCAGAAAATAATAATCATGTTACGATTGAACATTATTATGATGTGGCAAAAAGAGAACTAGTTAAAAGAGAAGTTGTTAGAGAAGAATAATTAAATTTAGGTGTTTTTAAGACCTAAGAAATGTCAAAATTTAGGTAACTTTACATCAAGTTCATTTTTTGAGGCTATTATAACTTAAAAATTACCACACAAAAAAATAAAGAAATGAGAAAATTTTATGAGCAGTTATTAGAAAACAATAAAAAGTGGGTTGAAACTTCATTGGCAAAAGACCCGAACTATTTTGCTGATTTGGCAAAAGGACAACAGCCACCATTATTGTGGATTGGTTGTTCTGACAGCCGTGTTCCTGCAAACGAAATTGTTGGTGCAAAACCAGGAGAAGTTTTTGTTCACCGTAACATTGCCAATATGGTAGTGCATTCTGATATGAATATGCTTAGTGTTCTAGATTATGCCGTAAATGTTTTAAAAATTAAGCATATTATTGTGTGCGGACACTACGGATGCGGTGGTGTGAAAGCTGCAATGGGACATCAATCTGTTGGAATTATCGATAACTGGTTACGTCATATTAAAGATGAATATCGTCTTCACGATAAATATTTAAACTCAATTGAAAATGAAGAAGAGCGTTTCAATGCTTTTGTTGAAATCAATACAAAAGAGCAGGTTTACAACTTAGCAAAAACATCTATTGTACAGAATGCTTGGAAAAATGGACAAGATTTAATGCTTCATGGATGGGTTTACGGATTAAATTCAGGTTTTGTAACAGACTTAAATGTAAACATTGCTTCGAATGATGAACTAGACGAAGTTTACCAATTAGATCTTTAATCGTTAAAAAATAGAAATCGCCCTTAAAAAGGGCGATTTTTTTTTATTCGTTTTCGTCTAAATTCTCATTAAATGCTGATGGAAGCATTGTTGGAATAAACTTAATCAATATCGGCAACAATAAACTTCCTCCGGGAAGTAAAAATATGGTAAGCGATGGAATGGTTTTACAAATGTCTAAAAGCTGTTTTTTTACTTTTTTCTTTTCTTTCGCATCCAAATCTCTAGTGGTAGAGTAGGCAAGTAGCACCATTAATTCCTTACTTTGAACAATTTCTTTAATCAGCCTGTTTTTATTTCGTATGATTAATTTGACTACGCTATGCGTCATTTGGTCATAAAAATGTTTAACAGGATTTGAATAATTAAAGTACGGAATCTTCTTTTTATGTGTGGTGATAAAAGTATTGGTTGTGTCCATACTTTTGGTCACAAAATCATCAGGAACTCCCATTGTTGATCCTAAAGCATATAGAAAATACGATTCTTCGTTTTCCACTACGCCATCACTCCACAAAGCCATTCCGGCCATGTCAATCAGATAATATTGTTCAAGTCTGTTTTTAAAGTAATCAAGATTCAAAGTCTCTAAGGTCTCAACCGTTACTTTTGAAAATTTTGAATAGCGTATAGAAGCTTCAAAAAGTTTAATCAAAAGATCGTCATGCTGCGATTTTACGGTTTTGGTTTTCAAAGCCAAACCAACAATTCCAAGAACTGTTTCTTCAATTCGTTTTAAATATTTTTCAGGAATTTCTCCGTGCTCCAAATATTGTCTGAAAGCTAAAACATCAATAAACAAAAGTGCATTGGTCACCAAATGCGAAAAGTTTTTACTGATGATACTGTCATTGGTTTGAACTCTCTGATCAATAATATTTTCAAGCGATAGAGAAGGAGTATCTTTGGGCAATAAAATTTTAAACAAATTAAATCCTTCCGGGTTCATTTGCTTGTAAAACTTTAAAACTTCAGAAATAAAATTTTTAGGTTCCGAATTTCTTTTCTCTAAGCAAAAAACATGGTAGAGCGTATTAAGTAAAGCGACTTTGGAAATTTCGGTTTTAAACCAGCCTTTTATCGGAATTGGAACTTGCGAATCTATAGCAATAATATGGCCGTAAATGAAACCCGTTTCTCTTACTTTATAGTAAAACAAATCCACAGTCTCAAAAGGAATAGCTTCTGAAAACTTCTGTTCACTAAAAAACTTATCGATCCAGCCTGGTGCTGATGGGTTAATCATTGACTTTATTTTGCTGATGCAAAGCTATGTCTTTTTCTTGTTTTAGAATTCATTTTAAAATGAAATAACCGCTAGATTTTGTTAAAAATAGCGGTTATTCAAATTTTTCTTATTTAATGATTCCTGCGCAAGCAACTCTTCCTCCGGCATTTCCTGTTGGCTGAGTGGTAAAATCGTCTGTTCCTGCATGTACGATTAAACCTTTTCCAAGAACATCTTTGTTAGAATCTCCACATCCAACACACCATTCGTCGGTAGTTAAAGTGATAGATCCATTACCTTTTGCGTCGGCGGTAAAGTTTCCGATATCACCTTTATGATATTCTCCAACTCCCCATTTTCCGTGTTTTTTGAAAGTTGGATTCCAGTGTCCCCCGGCAGAACTTCCGTCTGCAGAGCTACAGTCTGCTTTTTCGTGAATGTGTATGGCGTGAACTCCAGGCTCTAAACCTGTGATTTTTGCTGTAAAAGTTACTTTGCCATTTTTCTCAACAAAAGTAGCAGTTCCGGCTACTTTACTGTTGCTTTTTGGCTCTAGTGCAACAGTCAGAGTTTTAGCATCATTTGATTTATTATTTGTTTTACAGCCAATGATTAAGGCTGTAATTATAGCGAAAGAAACAATTAGTTTTTTCATATTTACGGGCATTTTAATTAAAGATTAAGTAAATTTAACATAAAATAACGGAACTGATTAACTCTAAAAGTTAAAAAAAAGTCAAACTATACGTTATAATTTGATATTGATTGAGTTAAAAACCGAAAATATTGTTTAAATTCGTATAGCTTTTTAACGAATAATTTCTGAAAGCCAATTATCTAATTCGCTCACATTTAATCCTTAATGTTATGATGAAAAAGATTTTTACCCTCGTTTTTTTTAGTTCGTTTTTAATTTCTTGTAAATGCGTAAAAACCGATGCAGTTTCTAAGCTTGATGGAAATTGGGAATTGAATTATATCTCGGACACACAAACCTTTGATGTCTTATATCCAAATAAAAAGCCAAGTATAAATTTTAATACGAAAGAGAATCAGGTATCCGGAAACAACAGCTGTAATTCATACACTGGAAAACTGAATGTGACTGGCAACAAAATTGATTTTACTCAACCCATGGCCGTAACCAAGATGATGTGCTTAGATGGCGGTAAAGGGGAGCAGGCTTACATGAGTACACTGCAGAAAATTACATCATTTGATATAACAGATGATGGCAAAACATTGAATTTTATTTCTGGAGATATTGCCATGATGCGTTTCAATAAAAAATAATGTTATGAAAACGAAATTATCTGTTTTGCTTTTTTTAGTTAGTATTCTAAACTTTTCGGTTTCTGCACAAGAAAAAACAAAAAAAGAACTCAAGCAAGAAAGAGAACTTAAAAAACAAAATGAAATTAAAGCGCTTATAGATAGTCAAAATTTTGTTTTTGAAGCTCAGAAAGCAACGCCTCAAGGCGGGAGATTAATCCAGCTGGACTATAATACTTATTTTTTAAAGTTTAAAGCTGACAGTACAACTTGTGATCTGCCTTTTTTCGGACGTGGTTATAATGTGGGATACAATAGTGATGGCGGAATAAAATTTGAAGGCAAACCCGAAAATATTAGAGTTGAAAGTAAAAAGAATAATACTATTCTAAAAGCGACAGTAAGAGGGAAAAGCGATGTTTATGATTTACTGTTTTCTATCTTTTATAACGGAAGCACAACACTTTCTGTCAGTAGTAATAATAGAGGCCCAATTAGCTATGATGGAATAATATATGCTCCCAAAACAGCGGAGAAACAATGATATAATTCATGGGGTAAACTTGTCACAAATTCGTCTGAATATATGGTAAGAATCTTTTTTTGGTTAGTAAAGTGGCAGTTTTCGCTTTTGGTTTTCTTTTTTGGTGTGTTGTCCCTATCTGCTCAGGATTTGGAACCTCGAGCGTATGCTAATGTTCCTAAAGATTTAAATGTAATTGCTGCAGGTTATGTTTTTATAAATGGAAATGTGCTTACAGATCCTTCTCTACCTATAAAAGATTTTACACTTCAAAGCCATAATATGGCTGTGAATTATATTAGAACGTTTGGATTGGCAAATAAATTGGCTCGTATACAGGTTGGACTGCCTTTTACTTTTATGGATGGATCTGCTGTAGTTAGTGATCAGCTGGTTACTGGCTCAAGAACTGGTTTTGCAGATATGAAAGTGCGTTTTGGAATTAATTTGCTAGGTTCTCCTGCACTTGATAGATCTGAATTCAGAAGTTTTGAGCAAAAAACAATTCTTGGAGTCAGTTTGGTTACTTCAATCCCAACAGGAAGATATTATGGAGATAAACAAGTAAACATTGGAACAAACCGATGGGCTTTCAAGCCAGAAATAGGAGTATCGAAACGGTTTGCTCATGTGTATGCTGAGGCTTATGGCGGGGTTTGGTTTTATACGGATAATAATGATTATCTAGGAAAAAAATTAGAGCAAAAACCAACCTACAGCCTTCAGGCGCATGCAAGCTATTATTTTAAAAATCAAATGTGGGTTGGTTTTAATACGACTTGGTTTTTTGGGGGCCGAACTATTACTGATGGCGTTTCGGATGATAGCCAGATTGATAACTGGCGCGTAGGAGGAACTTTTTCTACTCCAATTGCAAAAGGGCAATCCATTAGATTTCAATATCATATTGGGGCATATACCAACAACGGACTAAATTATTATGCGCTTTCAGCAGTTTACCAATATTCTTTCTTTTAAAATGTTATTTTATTTAAAGTGTTTAAAATCAGTATATTTGAGTATGCATATATTTTTAAAAACAAATTTAAAATTAAAACTATGAAAAAATTAGGACTTATTCTTATCATGGCGGCAGCCTCGTTTTCATCTTATGCACAGTCTTCTTATAAAGAAGATTTAGAAGTAGTACAAAGTGTTTATGGAAAATCTAAAGCAGATCTGGTAAAACAGTACATGAACTTATCTGATGCACAAGCCGCTGCTTTCACTAAAGTTTATGATGACTATGAAACGTCGCGAAAAGCCTTAGGACAGACAAAATTTCAACTATTAAATGATTATGCAGCTAATTATGAAACTTTAACAGATGCAAAAGCTGATGAGTTGGCAAAAGCTACTTTAAAAAACCACGTTGATTACGAGAAGCTTTATTCTAAGACTTATAATCAGGCAAAAAAAGCAATTGGTTCAATAAACGCGGCAAAGTTTATTCAGCTTGAGGTTTATCTTCAAACTATAATAAGAAGCGAAATTTTAGAAGCAATTCCGTTTATTGGTGAAATGGACAAAAATAAGACTAAAACGATGTAAATATTCGTTTATAAAAAAAGGGAATCAATTTGATTCCCTTTTTTTATTTTTCAGTTTTAACTTTGTAAATCTCATTTACCATTCCGTCGCGGAAACTGTCTAGAGTAAGTTCCCAGAACATGATGCCACCTAGTTTTTTTGCTTTTACATATTCCGCTTTAGCTCTGATAGATTTTAAATCATCTGATGTAGCAAAAGTTTTAGTTGATGCATTGTACCAATATGGCGCTTGAGCTTTTTCATCATAAAAATATTTCCAGCCGTTTGCTTCTGTGTATGTTGTAGCGTAGTTTTTAAAGTCAACACCTTGAAAGTGCTCTCCTGCTTGGTATAATCCGTTATTGATGTTTTCTACATTTTTCCATTGTCTGGTATAAAATGCACCTCCAATTACCAATTTTTCAGCAGGAACACCTAGTTTCAATAAAAATTCAACGGCTCTCTCTGTAGATTCTTCTTTCGGATTTGTGCTGTATAAAGGCGTGTGGTGACCAGTAACTTTTGAATATCCGTTTACTAAATCGTAACTCATGATATTAATGCGGTTTACAAAAGGAGCAACTGCTTTCCAGTCAATAGATTCATCTAAACATTTTTGGAAGCCTCCTGCAGCAAAGCTTAATTCATATTTTTTACCTAAAGTAGAACGTAATATTTTGATTAGTTCTGTAAAATTAGGTTTGTCAGCAGGTTGATATAAATGTCCTGGAAGTCCTTCAATCGATGGATATTCCCAATCCAAATCTAAACCGTCAATTTTAAAATAATCGCTTACTTCCTTTACAGACTTTGCAAATTTTAAGCGTCCTTCAGCAGTTGAGAATGCTTGAGAACAAGGTTCGCAGCCCCCCCATCCTCCAAGAGATACAATAATTTTCAACTGTGGATTTTTTGCTTTAAGAGAAACTAAATGTTTGATAGTGATAGAATCTTTGGCAGAATCAACACTTAGTTTTCCATCTTTTAAATGGCAGAAACTAAAAATAATCTGGTTTAATTTTCCAACTTCATATTTATCAATAAGTTGAGAATCGCCAGTGTAATAAGCAATAATGTCCATTTTTTTATTTTTTTGTGCGAAGACAGCTGTGAAGCAAAAGCACAATAAAAATGATGCAATTAGGTTAATTTGTTTCATTTATTTTGTTTTTATAGTTTTTAGAATGTTAAATATACTGTAATGCATTTTATGTTTAGCTATTCCGTATGAGTCTATAAGCTAATTTTAACAAATATTTTGCAAATCGCTGCAAAAATATTGCGACGTATAAGAAATATCTTTCGATAAGCATATTAAAAAAAAATAAACCCGTGCAGTTTCGGACTTGCACGGGTTTATAACAAATTAAAAGCTAAAAACTATTTTGAAATTAGAAGCAGTATGAATTTTCTGCAACTAATTTTTCTGCAATTTTTTCTCTTAACGCTACCACGTTTGGCAGGTTAGTATATTTAGTGAAACGTTTAAGTCCCATTAACATCATACGTTGTTCGTCACCTTCAGAGAAAGAAGCAATTCCTTCTTTTCCTCTTAAGTTTACGATATCAACCGCTTTGTACAAGTATAATTTTGCCATAGCAATTTGCTCTTGAACTTTATCTTCACCTTCTTTTTTAGCTAATTTCTCAGTTCTCAAAATTGTACTTTCAGCCATGTAGATTTCGATCAAGATATCAGCAGCAGCCATTAATAACTGTTGGTGAGAATCTAATTCTGGTCCGTATTTTTGAACAGCGCTTCCAGCAACCATTAAGAAAACTTTTTTCAAGTTCGCTACTATTGCTTTTTCTTCTGAAAATAATTCAGAGTAGTCTGGAGCATCAAAAGATGGAATTCCCATTAATTCTTCCTGAACTTTCATTGCTGGTCCTAGTAAATCAACGTGTCCTTTCATAGCTTTTTTGATCAGCATACCTACAGAAAGCATTCTGTTGATTTCGTTTGTACCTTCGTAAATACGAGCGATACGAGCATCTCTCCAAGCACTTTCCATTGGAGTATCTTCAGAGAATCCCATTCCACCAAAAACCTGAATACCTTCGTCAGAACAGTTTTGAACGTCCTCAGAAACCGCAACTTTCAAAATAGAACACTCGATAGCGTATTCTTCAACACCTTTCAATTCTGCTTCTTGGTGAGAAGTTCCTTCTGCTTCACGAGCAGCGATTCTGTCTTCGATATCTTTTGCGGCACGGTACGAAGCACTTTCTCCTGCGTAAGCATTAGTTGCCATTTCAGCTAATTTAGAACGGATAGCTCCAAAAGATGAAATAGAAGTATTAAACTGAATTCTTTCGTTAGCATATTTTACAGCTCCAGAAGTAACTCTTCTTTGTGCATCTAAACAAGCTGCAGCCAATTTAATACGACCAACGTTTAAAGCATTCATCGCGATTTTGAAACCGTTTCCTCTTTCAGATAACATGTTTTCAACAGGAACTTTTGTTTCGTTGAAGAAAACCTGACGAGTAGAAGAAGCGCGGATTCCTAATTTATGCTCTTCTTCATTCATAGAAATTCCATTTGAAGGATCGTTTTCTACAATGAAACCTGTAATGTTTTTATCATCTCCAATACGAGCAAAAACGATGAATAAGCTGCAGAAACCTGCATTTGAAATCCACATTTTTTGTCCTGTAATTAGATAATGAGTTCCGTCTTCAGATAAAACCGCTTTTGTTTTCCCTGAGTTAGCGTCAGATCCTGCACCTGGTTCCGTTAAGCAATAAGCTCCAAACCATTCTCCAGAAGCTAATTTCGGAACGTATTTTTTCTTTTGTTCTTCAGTACCATAAAGTGTAATTGGCATAGTTCCAATTCCAGTGTGAGCACCAAAAGCAGTTGAGAAAGAACCCGTTGCTCCAGAAATGTAGTCGCAAACTAACATTGTAGAAACAAATCCCATTCCTAATCCGCCGTATTCTTCTGGAACTGCAACTCCAAGAAGTCCAAGTTCTCCAGCCTTACGCATAGAAGCTTCTGTATACGCATAATCTTTTTTCTCAAAACGATCTTTATGCGCCCATAATTCTTTGTCAACGAACTCTTTTACAGAGTCACGCATCATTAACTGCTCCTCAGAGAAATCTTCTGGTGTGAAGATATCCTCGCATTTTGTTTCTTTAACTAAAAACTGACCACCACGAGTCACGTTTTTTTCGATTGTATCTGCCATTGCTAATGTTTTTTGTATGTTTTTTATTTATGGTTTTTGTACACAATCTTGTCATTTCGACGAAGGAGAAATCTTCACTACGATTTTCCACATGGTTGATAATCTTTGCAGAGCTACTTGCGAAGATTTCTCCTTCGTCGAAATGACAAACTGAACGTATACTTTACTTAATAATACTTTCTTATAAAACCTCGTAGATTCCAGCACTTCCTTGTCCAGTTCCCACACACATAGAAACGATTCCGTACTTATTACCTCTGCGTTTCATTTCGTCGAATAACTGTACAGAAAGTTTAGCTCCAGTACATCCAAGAGGGTGACCTAAAGAAATTGCTCCACCGTTTACGTTTACGATTTCTGGGTTAATGTTTAATTCGCGAGTAACGGCTAAAGCTTGTGAAGCAAAAGCTTCGTTTAATTCAATTAACTCGATATCGTTCAATGTTAAACCAGCTTGTTTTAATGCTTTCGGAATTGCTTTTACAGGGCCAATACCCATAATTCTTGGCTCAACACCAGAAGAAGCAAAGTTTACCAAACGTGCGATCGGCTCAAGGTTTAACTCTTTTACCATTTCTTCGCTCATGATTAAAACGAAAGCAGCACCATCGCTCATTTGAGAAGAGTTACCGGCAGTTACACTTCCGTCAGCAGCAAAAACTGGTTTTAAACCCGCCAAAGCTTCTTTAGAAGTTCCGGCTCTTGGCCCTTCGTCTTTGTTTACAACGTATGATTTAGTTTCTTTTTTACCATTTTCATTGATGAAAGTCTGTTCAACAGTAATCGGAACGATTTGTTTGTCGAATTTTCCTTCTGCTTGTGCTTTCAACGCTTTCATGTGAGAGTTGTAAGCAAACTCATCCTGATCTTCTCTAGAGATTTTATATTGGTTAGCAACCGCTTCAGCAGTTAAACCCATTCCCCAGTAGTAATCTTCGTGACCTGCAGCAGCAACTTTATAATCCGGAGTTGGTTTGTAACCTCCCATCGGAATGTAACTCATACTTTCTGCACCACCTGCAATGATACAATCTGCCATTCCTGATTGGATTTTAGCCGTCGCCATTCCGATAGTTTCTAATCCAGATGCGCAGTAACGGTTTACGGTAACCCCAGGAACGTCTTCAACTTTTAATCCCATCAAAGAGATCAAACGTCCAACGTTAAGACCTTGTTCTGCTTCCGGCATGGCATTTCCTACCATAACGTCATCAATACGTTTTTTATCAAAATCTGGCAATTCGTCCATCATAAACTGAATGGTTTCAGCTGCTAATTCATCAGGTCTTTTAAATCTAAAAACACCTTTTGGAGCTTTTCCAACTGCTGTTCTATATGCTTTTACTATATATGCTGTTTTCATTTGTTTTTTGTTTTTTAAGATTGGTAGAAGAAAGATGCAAGAAGCAAGATTTCAAAACAGAGTTTTGTCTTTTCTCTTGCTTCTTTCTTCTGTATCTATTTTTCTAGTTACGAAGCGGTTTTCCTTTAGTCAACATGTATTGAATTCTTTCTAAAGTCTTACGCTCTGTACATAAACTCAAGAAAGCTTCACGTTCGATATCTAATAAATATTGTTCAGATACTAAAGTTGCTTCAGATAAATCACCTCCAGCCATTACGTAAGCCAGTTTGTTAGCGATTTTCTTATCGTGCTCAGAAATGTATTTTCCAGCTTGCATTTGATCTGTTCCAACTAAGAACATTCCCAAAGCTTGTTTTCCTAGAACTTTAATATCATTTCTTCTAATTGGCTGTGTATAACCCGCTTCTGCCATTAACAATGCATGTTTCTTAGCTTCAGCAATCTGACGATCTTTGTTTACTACGATAACATCTTTTCCATGTTGAAGAAGTCCAGTGTCAAAAGCTTCGTAACCAGAAGTCGAAACTTTAGCCATTGCGATAGTCAAGAAATACTCCTGTAGAACGTTCAATTCCACATCATTTTTGCGGAATAAATCTGAAGCTCTTAAAGTCATTTCTTTAGAACCACCACCACCAGGAATAACTCCGACACCAAATTCAACTAATCCCATGTAAGTTTCTGCAGCAGCAACAACCTTATCAGCATGTAAGCTCATTTCGCATCCACCGCCAAAAGTCATTCCGTGAGGCGCAACCACAACTGGAATAGAAGAATAGCGAACACGCATCATAGTGTCTTGGAACAATTTAATTGCCATATTCAATTCATCATATTCCTGCTCAACCGCCATCATGAAAATCATTCCGATATTAGCACCAACAGAGAAATTCGCTGCTTGGTTTCCAATAACTAAACCTTGGTGTTCTTTTTCTGCTAATTCAATTGCTTTGTTGATAGCAGAAAGTACGTCGCCACCAATTGTATTCATTTTAGATTGGAATTCTAAGTTTAAGATTCCGTCTCCTAAATCCTGAATAATTGCTCCACTGTTGCTCCAAACTTTTTTGCTTTCGCGAATGTTGTTCAGAATAATGAATGAATCTTGTCCAGGAACTTTTTCTTGTGATTTTGTTGGAATGTTGTAGAAATAAGTAGCGCCTTCTTTTACAGTATAAAAACTTTTGCTTCCAGAGGCCAACATTTCATTTACCCATGCAGCAGGTTCTAAACCTTCTGCTTTCATGATTTCAATTCCTTTTTCAACACCAATAGCATCCCAGATTTCGAATGGACCATTTTCCCATCCAAAACCAGCTTTCATGGCGTCGTCAATTTTGTAGAATTCATCTGTGATTTCAGGAACTCTGTTAGAAACGTAAGCGAACATTCCAGCAAAACTTTTGCGGTAGAATTCACCTGCTTTGTCCGTTCCTTTTACTAAAACTTTAAAACGATTGATCGGTTTGTCGATAGTTTTAGTTAATTCTAAAGTTGCAAAATTTGCTTTTTTTGCAGCTCTATATTCTAATGTATCTAAGTCTAAAGAAAGAATATCTTTGTCTACTTTTTTGTAGAAACCTTGTCCGGTTTTGCTTCCTAACCAGTTATTTTCCATCATTTTGTTAATGAAATCAGGAAGTTTGAACAATTCGTGCTGTTCGTCGTTTGGACAGTTTTCGTAAATACCGTTGGCAACATGTACCAAAGTATCCAATCCAACAACGTCAACTGTACGGAAAGTAGCTGATTTTGGACGACCAATTACTGGTCCTGTCAATTTATCAACTTCTTCGATTGTTAATCCCATTTCTTTAACTAAATGGAATAAACTTTGGATTCCGTAAATACCAATTCTGTTTCCAATAAACGCCGGAGTATCTTTAGCAACAACCGAAGTTTTTCCTAAGAATTTAGATCCGTATTCGTTTAAGAAATCCAATACTTCTTTTGAAGTTTTTGGACCAGGAATAATTTCAAATAATTTTAAGTAACGCGCAGGGTTAAAAAAGTGAGTGCCGCAGAAGTGCTGTTGGAAATCTTCGCTTCTTCCTTCACTCATAAAGTGAATTGGAATACCAGAAGTGTTTGAAGTAACCAAAGTTCCCGGTTTACGGAATTTGTCGATTTGTTCAAAAACCAATTTTTTGATATCCAAACGCTCAACAACAACTTCAATAATCCAGTCTACATTGGCAATTTTTGCCATATCATCTGTCGTATTTCCAGTAGTGATTCGGCTTGCGAATTTTTGACTGTAAATAGGAGATGGTTTTGATTTTAATGAATTCGCCAAATGTTCGTTTACCACACGGTTGCGAACGGCTTTACTTTCAAGTGTTAATCCTTTTTTAGCTTCAGCTTCGGTCAGTTCACGCGGTACAATGTCCAGAAGTAAAACTTCGACACCAATGTTAGCAAAATGACAAGCTATACCTGAACCCATAATTCCGGATCCAATTACAGCAACTTTTTTAATTGTGCGTTTCATATTTGTTATTATTTGTTTTTTACAGAATCAGGGCTATCAAAATTGATTACTTTTCTTCTGTGTTTTCTGTTTGATTAAATATGTTTTTATCGTGAATCAGTTCGTTGATGATTTCAGAAACTTCAATAAAATGATTCAGTTTTTCTTCTGAGACATGTTTTCTAACGGTTTCATTAAACTTTAGAACTGTATTTTTAGATAAATCTCTTTTTTCTTTTCCAAATTCGGTAAGATAGATTAGAACACCTCTACCGTCACTTGGATTTTTCTTGCGAACAATCAAACCTTTTTCTTCCATAGATTTTAAGGTTCTTGTTAAGCTTGTGGCTTCCATTCCCATTCTTGGGCCGAGAGCCGTTGACGGAGTTCCTTCTTCCTTGTCCATACTTAAAAGAGCAAATCCTGTTGCCATTGTTGCATCGTATTTAGCAGCTTCTTCATTATACATTCTTGAAACAGCTTGCCATGTTGCTCTCAAAATATAATCTATCGTTTTGTCTTTCATAGGTAACTATATCGATTTCAAATATAATTAAAAAATACTATGCATGCATATAATTTTTCAATAATTTTTTGGTTAGTTATAAAATATCCCTGATTTAGAGGGTTTTGGTTGTTTATTTTAAGTGTAATATACTATTCTTTTTTTAGATTTTAACATTTTTAATGCTGTAAAAATCTTTTTTTAGTTTTTAAAACGCATTTAATTCTGTATTCTGTAAAAAATTATGCATTTATTTCAGTCGTTTCTTTTGGATCATAGCGTGAAATAGCGTCTTGAAGTATCTTTTTCATACGATTTCTAAGACCTTCTGGTCTTAAAATCTCCAAACAGCTTCCAAAACCTAACAGAAGACGTTCCATTTCATAATTTGGTACTACATATATATGTATAATAATACTGCCGTCTTCATTTTCTTTGATTAATCGCTGAGAAGTATGCAAAGGTTTGGTAAGTACATAAGGCGCATTCGAAGCATCGACCCATAATTCAATACGTCTTGCATTTAAACCTGAATTTACGGTAACGCCAATTACATCTTTATAATAAATGTCGGCATCAAAATCTTCTTCTAAGTATGGATGATTAAAATCGTAGTCAATAGAAATGATTCTGTCCAAAGCCAAATTGGTAATAGGCTGTGATGCTTTTTTCTTTCCGATTAAAAACCAGCGATTATTAAATTCTTTCAAGATAAAAGGATGAAAATGGAATTTCGTCTCTTCAGCAGATTTAAAAGATTTATAAGTAATAATCAGAACCATCTTTTTGATAATTGCCTGATATATTTCATCCAAATAATGCAGTCCTTTTAGTTTTTCATTTTTATCCAGATAAATAACGGGTTTGGTATGCGATTTCTCAGCATAGATTTTATCTTCTAATCGCTGCAAAATATCCGAGACATCATTAAATAAGGAGAAATCTTTAAATTGCTTCAACATGGAAACGGTTTCTGTCAAAACATTCATATCGGTTTCTGTCAGCGGAATATTGGTTATCGAAAAATCTTCGTCTTCATATTTATAATACTTTTTATCATAAACCACGATTGGTGCATTATAACCCAATTTTTCACTTCGCATCAGCTGAATATCCATTTGTATTGTTCGTTTACTTATTGGATTTTGGCGTCCTTCATATTCAAATAATGCCTCAGAACATTCTTCGATTAAATCTTCGAGTGTCCATTGCCTGTATTTATTTTGAAGGCATTTATCGATTGTCTTGTACCGAATTAAGGCGTTTTTGTTTTGTGACATTGGTTGCGTTGTTTAAACGTAGAGACGCAATTCATTGCGTCTAAACATTGTGGATATTCGTTGTGGATATTCGTTGTGCAAAATCATTGGCTGTGCATCTACATTGTAGATATATTCGTTGTGTAGACGCAATGAATTGCGTCTCTACATTAATAATGAAATCTCTTTTTCAATATTAATTCTCGCTTTTTCTTCATATAAATTCCTAAACTCATTGGTTTGAAAAATAAACTCGTTTTCCAGAAAATGCTTCAACGCTTTCGCGCGCCCGGGTTTGTAGAGAAAATCAGGATAAATGCGGTATTCTTTTCTAATCTGTTCGAAATAGATTTGATAATCGTCCCAATCTTTAGCGAGGATTTTCAAATCAAAATCGATTAGCCAATTAATATCTTCAATTGCATTTTGCTGATGTTGCTGTGTGGCGCAGATTGCATCAAAAACTAATTGTTTATTTAGGATGCTATTTTCAGATAGAATTGACAAAGCATATTCAGCACTTTTGAGTTCGTTATCTTTTTTGGATGCCGAATAAATAAAATCATGATAAAAAATCGAAAATAATATTTCATCTGGTTTTTGAAGTTTGTCTTTGTAAATTTCAAAACTATCAACCATTTCTTTTAAATGCGTAAGATTGTGATAATGTCTTGATTTTTTGGAATATGCCTTTTCTAAATCCAGCCAGTTTTGCTGAATTTCATTTGCTGAAAAGCCAATATTCGAGAGTAAATCAGAATAAATTTCTTTTAAATTCATCTTGTTTTTTACTCAAATTTAAAATTCTTTTTTTACTGCGCAAAATAATTGCGTAGTGGTTTTGAAATCTTTGCTCAAGAAATAAAACAAACAGTATTTCTTAAAAATGAAACAAAAATTTTACTGCGCAAAATAACTGCGTACTAGTTTTAAAATCTTTGTTCAAGAAATAAAACAAACGTTCATAGAAATAAAAAAAAGAATAAAACAGGTCAAGTTTGAGTTACTTCGAAACACTTTCCACGTACACACTTACACCATTACCTTTTTATTTTTCAATCATAATTGGGGCAGTAGCTCAGTGGTAGAGCAGGTAGTTTTGAAATTATCAATCAAAAGGTCAATCAAAATTTACTTCTTACACTTTTAATGTCCGTGTCGTGGGTTCGAATCCCACCTGCTCCACAATTAATGGTCAATTAAAACTTACTTCTTTAGGTTCGACTCCTAACTTCCGAAAGGAGGTTGCTGGTTATTAAGTTTTAAAATTATCATTAATAAAAAACGAGGGTCAAGATTAACTTACTTCTTTCGCGGTAGCCCGCTCCATTTTAGCTTAGTTAATCAATTATCGTCAAATTTCAGGTCAAGTGTTTCTTACTTCAAATCTTTTGGGTAGAACTAGAAGCACAATTATCTAAATTTTAAAAATTAAAAAAAATGAAAACAAAAGAATTATTAAAAATCAGTTTACGCCAAAATGCCATTTTCGTTCCGTCAGAAATGATTACGAATGATGTTAAAAATTTATCAGGAACAACTTCAGTTTTGTTAGCCAATGTTTCTAAACTTGGATTTACATTTTCTGAATCATTGCTTCATGCTTTAAACAATGTAAGCCCGAATTATAAAATCGAGGTTTTAGAAGTTTTGAGAGAAGTTCTAGGGACAGATAAAAACTGGACGCCTTTGGTAAAAGAATGGAATGTTCCAACAAACGAATCTGTTGTAGATCATATCATCACTTTTTTCGGAAATATTTTCCAGACTAAAAACGGAACTAAATTACAATGCGGTCATATTATCCCAGACAATACTTTTCCATTAGAAAGATACAACGGTTGTCCGTTCTGCGGAACTCCGTTTGAATTCGGTAAACTGGAAAATATCGGACAAGGTAGCAAATTGAAAGTGCTGGAATTATGGTCAGAAAAAGATTTAAATGATTTCTATATATCGTTATTGCAATCAAAAACCGCTTTAGACGCTACTCAGGTAGATAGTTTAAAAATGGCGATGCAATATTTGCCTTTACCAAAAACCGAAGTGGCAATGAAGGAAACTTTAATGATAGTTATTGATCTTTTGATTGAAAATGGTAAAGAAGCCGAAGCGTCTCAGTTTTTGAAAACGCCTACAGATATCTTACGATACTTATGGTATAAAAATACAGGAATGCTTCAGATTATTGAGCCAAAAACGATTATCAAAAGAACATCAAAAAATGCGCAGCATTTCCACAATGTTTTAGATACAAGCGTTCAGGCGAGAATTGCATCTCAAAAAGATTTGAAACTAAAATATTCCCGAAAAGAATGTTTAATGGTGGCAAACTGGTTGAATAATATGGATATGGATGTTGAAGCTATGTGCGAAACGATGCATCCAAAAAGAGGAATGTGGGTTCGTTTTATCCGAGCGTTACGTTTGGCAGAATACAGCAAAAGAAAAGGGTTTGAGAAATTGAACTTTTTAATGGATGTATTCTACAACCAAGTCTATGATGTTTGGCAAAGCAAAGTAGATTCGTCAAGACTGAAATTTGATGCCGATAAAACATTTGCGTTATTAAAACAGCGTCCAGGATTATTTGCTCGTTCGTTATTTTCGAATATGCTTTGGTTTGGAGCAGAGGAAACTGTTGCTCATTTTGAAGAAATCATCGATAAAGTTCCAGCTCGATTGGTGTTTACTTTGAATATGTATGCTCAAAATTATTTTGATAAAAACATGCAGAGAAGTGTGAAACCTTTGGGTGGAACAAACAAACGAATTAGTGCAAATCAGTTGTTGGGATTATACGAAGATTTTCAGTTGGAAGCAATGAAAAATCAAATCGAAGAATTATGTCTTTTAGCCATGAAAAAACGATTTGCGAAAATTGCGAACACCAACAAAACAATCTATATCGATCCGCAATTGTTTAACATTCCGGTTTCTATAGGAGATCGAAGCGAAACAGTTCAGGATTTGCCAGTTGCTTTAATGGGAACACGTTTCCCAGTTGAAGGAAACGAATTGCGATTGTTTATGCAATGGGGTAAAGATTTGCCAGCGCAACATTTGGATATGGATTTGAGCTGTCATATTGCCTACGAAGACCGTTCAGATATTTGTTCTTTCAGCCGATTGACGACTACAGGTTGTCAGCATAGTGGTGATATCCGAAGCATTCCGAATAAAATTGGAACTGCGGAATATATCAACATCAACATCGACGAATTGGCGAAAGCCAACGCTAAATTTGTAACTTTTACTTGCAACGCTTACAGCAACGGAAGTATTACGCCAAATCTGGTTGTAGGTTGGATGAACAGCAAACACCCGATGAAAATTTCGGAGAAAACTGGTGTGGCGTACGATCCGTCGTGTGTAGATCATCAGGTTGGTGTGACGCAGAATGTTGCCAAAGGTTTGGTTTTTGGAGTGTTGGATGTAGCCAAAAGAGAAATCGTTTGGTTAGAGATGACTTTCGGAGGTCAGGTTGTAGGCGGATTGGACTTCAAAGGAGTTCAGGCGCTATTGGCAAAACTAAACAGCAAATTGAATATTGGTAATTTGTTACAATTAAAAGCAGAAGCTCAAGGTTTAACAATCACCGAAAATGAAATCGCTGATGAGGTGTATACAGCGCAATGGGCTATGAATCCAGCGGTTGTTACACAATTGTTGGTGGATTAAGTTGCAAAGATTCATAGTAACAAAGTGACAAAGGTTTTAATATTTAACGCAGATTTAAAAAGATTTTAGCAGATTAGCGCAGATTATTTATCAAAAAAAAAACTTTTAGATCTGCTTAAATCTGCAAAATCTGCGTGAAACAAAATCTACGCAAAATAACTGCGTACTAAAATTAAACCTTTGCACCTATGAACCTCTGGCACTTTGTCCCTTAAAAAAGAAAAAAAAATGAAAACACAAATAAACGGTACAGATATATTAGAATTAGGATTCCCAGAAGGAAAAATAATAGGGATTGCCTTAAAAATAAACAGCAAAAGAAACGGATTCACAAGAGACGAAATGATCGCTCATTACAAAAACGTCTTAGAAACTCCAGAAAACTATATTGACGATAAAATCTTCAGTAAACTGGCTGTGGCTTTGATCGAAAAATCGAATGAAAAACCAGAAGATTTCATTGCTTTAAATCAGAATCCGAATGCGTATTCGGCTTACGGATTGGATCATATCGAAGACGGTGCCAGAAAGCAAATGGAGGTCGCTATGAAACTTCCTGTGACGGTTGCTGGAGCTTTAATGCCAGACGCGCACCAAGGTTACGGATTACCGATTGGCGGTGTTTTAGCCACAAAAAATGCCATTATTCCGTATGGAGTTGGAGTTGATATTGGGTGTCGAATGGCGTTGTCGGTTTATGATATTCCAGAAGATTTTTACTTTGAAAACGAAGCTAAATTCAAAAAAGAATTAATCGCGAATTCTATTTTCGGAGCAGGTCACGGATTTCACGGTCAGTACAAATCTGATCATGCGGTTTTGGAGAACGAAACTTTCAATATGAATCCGTTTGTGAAGAACCTGAAAGATAAAGCTTGGTCGCAATTAGGATCTTCGGGTGGAGGAAATCACTTTGTGGAGTTCGGAATTATGGAATTTGCGCAAGACGATACGGTTTTGAATATTCCAAAAGGAAAATACGTCGCTTTGTTAACGCATTCTGGTTCACGCGGAATGGGAGCAACCATTGCTGGACATTATACTAAAATTGCCAAAGACGAATGTAAACTTCCGGAAGTAGCCAAAAACTTGGCGTATTTAGATATGAATTCGCAATTAGGTCAAGAATATTGGCTTGCGATGAATTTGGCAGGAGATTACGCTTCGGCTTGTCACGAGATTATCCATAACAAAATGGAACGCGCTTTGGGTGCGACAATTTTGGCCAAAGTCGAAAACCATCATAATTTCGCTTGGAAAGAAACTTGGAACGGCGAAGAAGTGATCGTACATAGAAAAGGAGCAACTCCAGCCGGAAAAGGCGTTATGGGAATCATTCCCGGAAGTATGACCGCACCGGGATTTTTGGTGAGAGGAAAAGGCGAGGAGAACGCCATTAATTCCGCTTCGCATGGAGCAGGAAGACAAATGAGCAGAACCCAAGCCATAAAAAACATCACACAAACCGAAATGAAATCGATCCTGAGAGATCATGGCGTTACGCTTATCGGAGCAGGTCTTGACGAAGCACCAATGGCGTATAAAGATATCAATCAGGTTATGGAAGCGCAGAAAGATTTGGTAGATGTTGTGGCGAAGTTTACACCGAAATTGGTTAGAATGGCGGATGATGGAAGCCGTGAAGACTAAGAAGAAGCAAGAAGCAAGAGGCAAGACTAAGGAGAAGCAAGAAGAAAGAAGAAAGATATGACTGTTTTGTCTTTTGTTTCTTTTCTACACAAAATTTAAAAATTAAAAAAGTAGACAAATAAGAAAGAGCCAAGAGGAAAGATGAGAAAGTCTTGCCTCTTGCTTCCTCTCTCTGCAAAATCTTAAAAGAAAAAATAATCGGTTCAGAGAGAAAAAACCTTAGCATCTTAGTATCTCAGAACCTTAGCAACTTTAAAAAAAACATGAATTATATAGACATAGGAATCAACCTAACCAACAAACAATTCCAAAACGACATAGACAATGTCGTACAAGATGCGCTCGACGCCGATGTATCGCAAATGATACTCACAGGAACAAGCGTGCGAAATAGCGAAGAATCTGCGAAGATTGCGAGGCAATATCCGGGCGTGCTGTACGCTACGGCGGGAATACATCCGCATGATGCGAAGAGTTTCGATGCGCAGAGTATTTCGAAACTCAGGAAATTATTAGAACTGAAACATGTGGTTTCGGTCGGCGAATGCGGACTCGATTTTGATCGTGACTTTTCGCCCCGAAACAAACAGGAAGAATGTTATAAAGCCCAATTAGAATTGGCTATTGAAGTACAGAAACCGTTGTTTTTGCACGAAAGAAGCGCTTTTAGTTCGTTTATGAATATCACAAAAGACTATCTGCCGAAACTGCCAAAAGCCGTTGTACATTGTTTTACGGGAACGTTGCAAGAGGCCAAAACCTATCTCGATAACGGATTTTATCTGGGTTTTACGGGAGCGATTTCAGATGCCAAACGTTTCAGCCATTTAAAAGAAGTCATTCAGTACGTACCGCTCGACCGAATGATGATTGAAACCGATGCGCCGTTTATGCTTCCTAAAAATGTCCCGAACAGCCTTTTGAAAAAATACCACGAACGCCGTTGCGAACCTGCTTTCCTGCCGTATGTTGCCGGAACAATTGCACAGTTTAAAGGAATTGCTTTAGATAAAGTAGTGGAGGAAACGACTAGGAATTCTAAAAGTTTTTTTTGGATTTAGGTTTGTTTTCCTAGCGGGTTTCAGAAAATAGTCTTGTATCGATTAGTTTTTAAAGATAGTTTTGAATCAAATATTTTTTTCTTAATTACTTTTCCTTTCTGATCAACTTTAAAGCATAAATAGATATATCCATTTCCTACAGTCGAATAAGAAAAACTATTTATTTCGATTATTATACTTGTATAATTTAATCTCTTTGATGCTACAATCTTAGTCGGAATAAGATTTGCAAAATCTCCAATAGCAATATTTTTAACATCAGAATTATTTATCTCTACTATTGGATTTTGCGAAAATTTCAATTTTTCAATTAGCTTTTCTATTAGTGGTTTTGTATCGCATTCTGAGGTAATTGTATTTTCAGTTTTTAGGATAAAATTGATTTCGTTGTTAAATAGATTTTCGTGAATATGATAAACACTTGAAGAATCATTAATTGGTATTCTACAGGATTCTATTTTCTTTTGAATAAAGTTAAATGTATTATTCTGTGCAATTATCATGTTAAAAAAAAGGCAGAAAAAAAACGTTACTATTCTCATAATTTACCTGTTGAGCTATTTTTAAAATTGAAATGTGTTTGTTTATTGATTATTGTTATCTAATAATGTTCTTAAAGAGTCAATATCTGTTCTTTTGAAATTAGAAAGAGGAAAGCTTGTGCCAGTATATTTTAATGTTTTTTTGTATTGTTTCCATCCCCAAGACTCAACATTTATACTATCCACATAAAATTCATTATCCTTGAATGAAATATAGGTTTTGGTATAAAAACTATTGTTTCCCGTAATATCTTTGGAGATAACAAAACCATATTTAGTAGTGATTATTTCTTCATAATAAGAAGGTGTATCACAATTCAAGGCATTTTTATAACTTTTAAAAACTTTACTTTTTCCATGTGTTGTTTTACTGATTAAAAGTATTGGAAAATCAAACGCTGAATTATTAGGAAAACAATCGTCATTACTACTTTCATAATAAGGTTTTAAAACCACAATTGTATCTATTGTTTTATTGTTGTCAAAATCAAAAGGAATAGGTTGGTCTCTGTAATAATTTGAGAATATAATTCCATATTTATTTTTGTAACCCTTAACTTGATCCAAACATTTTTCTTCTAACAAATTATTTTTTGGTGCATTAATGGTATCTTTTGGACTATTGCTTATATTTTTATCTACAATCTTAGAACAAGAAATTAAGAATAAAATGATTATAAAGATGCACAACGAAAATTTCATAATTCTTAATTTTTAGGTATTCTAGAAGGATAATCTTAATTATAGTCAAAGTATTCTTTTATTTTTCTCCCATCCTTTTTATTAATTACTATAAATTTACATGGTCCGTTTGCTGAACAACCACTTCGAAATAATAACTTATTTGAGTAATCTTTAATTAATTGGTAGCCTAATCGATATGTATAGGGATATAGATTTACATCTACTTCATTAATTGCAATTTTAGATTTATGAGGTTTCTCTAGGGTTAGCCATATTCGATCGCAATTAAATTGCCAATAAAGAATATAATTCTTCTGTAGTTTGATTGTATCACAATTTATATTGCTTTTATTCATTAATTTATTTTGATTACAAAAGCAATTTTTATCCTGTGCCGAACAAATACTAATTTGAAATATTATTAAAAATAGTATATTCTTTATCATTTGATGTTTTCTTTGGGTTTTGAAATATTAACTTCTTTCCAAAATATAGTCAGACCATATTGAGCTGTCGACTGATCTTATTTTTATAGATTTTGTACATTTCGATAGTGTTTTTTATTCTTTTTCAGACTAACATAATTAAACGGTTTAATCTAAATTAATTTTAGAATAGCAATCTATAATCGTATCTGTTGAAATACTATCTCTAACTAGTGTTTTTATTTTTTCAATATTTTTATTTTTATAATAATAGTATCTTTTGTAATTAATTTTTTTATTAAAATAGTTGGCTCTTAAATTAATCTCTTGGAATTGTTTTTTTTTATTTTTCATAATTCCAACAGAAATAACCTTAGAATTATCAGGTAAATAATCAATTTTATTTAATTGAGGAAGGATGAAATCGCAATCACTAAAGAAGTCTTCTTCTTCGTTATTCTTCTTAACTTTACAGTTTTCTTTAATAATTTGTTCAATTTCTTTGTCTTTTTTTAAAAAATCTAAATTTATAATAGGTTTTATATTCATGCATCCATCTGAATTTTGGGAATATTTAATATCTGTAATTGAAGTAGTGTAGTTTACATATCGTATATTTCCTCCGTCAATACGTTTTTTTTGCTCTAGACTATATATGAATTGGTTGACTAACAAATCATTGTTATCAAATGTAAATGTAATTGAGTCACTTTCTTTACTATTACCATAAACTCTTGCATATTCTTCATTATTTGCATGAAAATAATGATAGATTTCCGTTTCTTTATTATTAGAATGAATTATGACATAATTTTTATTAGAAACTTTACATGAAATAGTCAATAGTGAGACAAAAACAGTGATTAGTTTATTTTTTTTCATTTACTTTCTTTTTTCTGGATTTTAATTCTTTCCAAAAAATAGTGCCTAAATAAACAGCTGTTGATTCAAGTGCTATAGTTTCAGAGGTCGAAAATCTATTTCATCTTGTTTTAGATAAAAAAAGAAAACAGCTTTACAATTCCATGATATAGGAGATTCTATAACTACCAACTTTTGTACTCAATCTTTTGTCTATCTTCAATTTCTCCAGAAATAAAATTTATAGTTTTTGATGAACTTAACCTACCTGCTTTATCGTACTCAAAATATTTTTTATAATACATAGTTTCCCCATCTGGTTTTTCAATAAGAACGGCATCTATTTCAACTAAAAAATTGTCTTTAACATGTAATTTTAAGTTTTTTAATACAGTACCATATATAAAAGGAGAAAATTTAGCATTTAACATTCTCACATTCTTATCTAACTTGAATTCAAATATTTTTGTTGTTTTTTTATTATTACTATATTTTTTCCAGTCTTTTACTTCATCTAAAATAGAATCAATATAAACGAAATCACGATCAAGTAATTTATATTTATTTTTATATGGAATTTTAGTGTAAAATTTTTCATAGTAATCATAGTAATCCTCTAAAAAAATATAGCTATCTTTAATTCTGTTATTTGAATCATAAATAAAATTAGCTTCACTTTTCAACTTGCTTTCCTCATATTTCTCCACTTTTAGTAATAAAGTATCTTTGTATTTAAAAGAAATAGAATCCTTTTTAGATAAAGTTATAGCTACAAGCTTTTCTTTTTTGAAATAGTATTTGTGTTTAGTATTAATCGTGACTATAACATTATTCTTATACTGTGAGCTACAACCTATGAACATAAAAAGAAAAATAATTAAAGTAAGTTTCTTCATCTAGTTATTTTTTAATTTCTTGAATATATTTAACGTCTTTCCAAAATATTGTTCTCCCCCAAACCGCTGTTGATTCGTATGTTATTTTATTTTTATTAATCCCAGATGGTGAATATTTTTTTTGTGGAGCTTTAAATGAAGTTCCGATAGCATCTTTCCAGCTTTTATAATGCTCATCTAAGATCGTCCAACCTCTTGTATTCATATGAATAACATAATTTTTATCATCATCATGAACTCTATCGTCATCTTCGGAGTAAAGGGCTTGCTCTTTACCATCCCAATAACGTGCTCCGTTACTATAGTCTTGACCGTCTGTCAAAGCGTTTATTATGGCAGCAATCGCAATTTGCATTTTTGTATTATTTCTTTCCTGTGTTTCCTTTTTTCTAAAATCTTTTGCAGCTTTACTATTTTTTCCAAAAGCAGCTTCTTTGGGGTAATTATGATGAACACTTGCAAGAGAAAACATTTCAAATTTTAAATTTTCATCATCCTTTTTAAGATAAGGGAAACTACTTTCACCATAAACTGTTGAGCTTAAAATCACGAACCTTTCATGTGTTATACTCATATCATTCTCTTTCAATAATTTGGTGTTATTATAAGTAACAAAATCATAACCATCTTTATTTTTCTGAGTAGATTTTCCATCACAAACATAAACATCTTCAACACTTCCTTCGAAATCAGGTTCATTAATTTTTCCTTCAAAAGTTCCGTCTTTATTATAAAAATGTCCATTTACATAAACTATTCGATCTTCAAGTAAAAAATTTGGAGCATCAATAGGATTTCCGTAAGAATGATTTTCTGCTGTTTCATTAATAAAGCCACCCGCATTAAAAGTAATATTTCCTTGCGAATACATATAGTGATTTCCTTTTGTGTATATTGTGGTTGTTCCTTTAACAAATCTTATTCTGCTCATAATTAATTCTGTCTGGTTTGTTCTCCACTATTATTTTGTATTTGTTTTTGGGCATTTTTATTCAAATCACCTTCGGTGTAATGATTTAGTCCTTGTTTGCTATTATCATGTCTGTCTTTTTCTGTTGTAGACTTAAAATCCCCTTCAATATACTCCATAAAATCTCCTGTTACATTTAGCGTACTATTGCCTCCAACACTAACATTGTGCATCATTCCAATTGTGGTTGACTTATCAATTCCTGCTTTTTCAGAAATATTTGTTCCAGCTGTAAAGGTGATATTTTCCGTAGCTTCAAAAATGATATTTTTAGCTCTTATTGTTGCAGTTTCTGGTACGGTTAGAGTAGTGCTTTTAGTCTCCTCATTCATATGCAGTTCATTCCCGCTTGGGTCAGAAAGTATAATTCCTACTTTTTCAACAAATTTCAGCATTTGTCCAAAACGCATTTTTATCGCTTTTATCATGTTATTTGGGTCAAAGAATTCTGGTTTCGCTTGTCCGTTATAATGTGAGCCTATGACATAAGGGCGTTGAGCATTGCTTCCCTCAAAACTTACCAATACTTCATCATCTATCTCGGGTCTCCAATACGAACCTCTTCCTGAACCTGCATAATTTTGTACAACTCTTATCCACTGGCTTTTTTTGTTACCTGCTCCCCAAAAGAAATCAACTATTACACGTCCCAAACCTTCTGGATCATTGTTGTCTCTTATTTTTGCAGGCTGTGTTTCTGCTTTTGCAAAAACATGAACATCGGTATAATGAGGTGCAGTAACATCGAAAGGAATGGCTTTGAACTCGCAGGTGTAATTTCCGTGTACTTCTGAGCAGTGTATAGCTTCGATAACAACAAGCTGATGTTCTACGGTTTGGTTAACAATTGTAAATATCTGTCCTAATCCTAAAGGAAAATAAGATACTCCACTATAATAAACACTGTTTGCATCGTTTCCTGCAGTTTGCAGTTCTACCATTTCTTCTAGTTCCTGTCTGGTCTGCGCATTATTGGTATAAGCACCCAGACTCAATTCAGTTTGTGTAACGGTTCTTTGGTTATAGCCCACATTTACGGCAAAAGTATCTTTACTGCCATTAGAAGTTTTCTCAGATGCTTTCTGAATATTTTCGGCATTATTGTAATCATAACCTCTTAGCGAAATGCTGTGTGCACTCATATTAACTTCAATCTTAAAACTATGCAATGATGCTCCGTTTATAAGTTTAATTGTGGAGTTTTTAAGCTGTCCGAATTGCATGCGCATACCATCAAAATAAAACCATTGTCCGTATCTAGAAGCTAATCTTTTTAGAAAATTAAAATTAGATTCATTATACTGAGCCATATAATTGAATTCTTTCAAATAGGTTGATCTGATCGCTTCTCTTTGGTAAAACTCAGCTGGTCCTTCGGAGAGGATATCTAAGGCAATATCATCCATTCCTCTTTCGAGATATGTCCTTGATTTTGGTCTGTCGTCTAAAACGATAGTGTGGCTTATACCGCTTACATGAAGATTGACAGCGCTTCCGTTTAAATCGATAGAAGTTATTTTTGTTATGATGCCTTTACTCATAAGCTTAATGCCTGTTAAGCTTTTAAAGGTGAAAATAACTTCATTTCCATTGTAACTTCTTATCGCTTTTGCCTGATCTACTGGGTTTATAACTGCTTTTCCTGTATATTGCCAGACAAATGAAAAATAATGATGATCTGCCATTTTTTGCGACAACTTTAGATCATAATAAATTATGTTTTGGGTAAAACCTCCAATTGTAATATGTACTTGGTCTGAGAAATGTGCCATAGTTTTGATTCTTATTTTGATTAACTTATTTAAAAATATGTTTAAGAGATTTTTCCGATAGCCTCTAAAAGACTTTTAAATAATAGAATAAGGTTATTGTGTAGAAAATATAAAGTTGATTCTCTACAACAAGGATAATCATGCGCCAATAATAATTTCTATCTTTGTTTTAAACCTAAAACTCAAAATTAAAATCCAAAAAATAAAAAAGTAAGTTATTTCTTTCTTTTTAAAATAAAAGAATATCTTTGCGATGCAAAACAATCAAAGGAGAAATCCTTAAAACTTTTTTAAGTTAACATAAACGAATACCTCGTCATGGTGAAGGAACAGGAAACTGTCCTAAATCATTCCTTTGAATGTTTTGCACACCTAAAGCGAGGTATTCGCGTATCTAAAATTTTCTATTATGCAAAAAGAAAATCAAAAACCAACACATTGTGATGTAGTGCCATCTGTAATTAATTTCCTTTCAGACGAATTGTTTGAGGGAGATTACAAAGAACAGCCCCTGTATTTGCAGGAAATCTTCGAGCTTTTAATGCATACAGAGTTTGGCGACGATATCAATTTAAGGCAAAAAATACTGAGCTGTTTAAGAACCAGCCGTAATCTGGCAGAAACGTTATCGCCATTTTCAGAGAAACAGATTTATAAAGCTTGTGCTAATAATAGATAAAATCTTTCAATAAAAAGTTAAATCCCGACAATACTAATTGTTGGGATTTTTGTTATAAAAAATATATTTTAAGTATGTTTTGTTAAATTAATCTAAAATATAGTACATTTGTATCTGTAATTAATAATAGAAAAAAATACATATGAAATATTCATCAAGCCAATTTTTTGAACGTTTAGCAGGAGATTTTCCAGCTAATTGCTCAGGATGCGTATGTATTTTTATGAAATTATGATCTAGTATTTAGAGTCAAACTCATCATAGAATAGAAAAGCGTCCTCATTTTAGGACGCTTTTTTTGTTTTAAAGCTTTTCGATTTCGCTTAAAAAGCACTTCGATTTTGCTCAGTGTGACAAAAGAGAACAATAAAATGATAAAGAAAACAAACCAGAACTAAAAAAACTAAAAAAAATATTTAACCAAAATGTTTAATGATTAATAAAAATAGAGAGATATAGTCTTGGAAAGTAATCTGATGAGTAACAGTCATTTGATACAAAAGTGAGATCTGCACCAGTTTGCGGACAGGAATTTCTTTGTTTTTATTTTGGGTATAACTTACTGATAATCAGAAAATTATTCTTAAAAAATATTTGGAAATATGAATTTTTCCATCATATCTTTGCCGAACAAAATTGAAACAAAGCGTTTCAGAAAACAACAACAACAACAATTAAAAAATAAATAAAATGAGTTTTAAATTATACATACACAACCCAGGATTAGTAGCCGCGGCTTCGGACCGTGAATGCTTTTACATGTCGGTGCATCAATATAGGCAATAGGATAATTATATCGTATTTGTTATGAAGCACCTTTAATTGGGTGCTTTTTTTTGTTTAGGTACAAAGGTTCAAAGGCTCAGAGGGGCATAGAGAAAAAGAGAAAAACTGGGAAGATAACGGTGGTTGTTTACCCGCCTTGGACGCGGGAGGTCGCAGGTTCGAATCCTGCTTCCCAGACAAGTTTTAGCAAACTTAGTCTCTTAGAATCTTAGCAGCTCAGAAACTTAGAAAAATGTACGCAAAATAACTGCGCAGAACAATTGTAATATTTGTTCATGAAAGAATAAAAATGAAGTAAAAATAGGAACCGTTAGTAGTAAGTACTAACAGTTTAAGTTTAATAATAAAAAATTTAAGGATGAATCAAGAAATAGGATTTAAGTCGGACCATAGTGGTCAAACAGATAAACTCGAGACAAGTGAACTGTCGTTTGCCTCAATTAAAAAGAAAGATTTGGAACTGATTAACCTATGGAAGGAGAAGGTGAATTTTAGGGAAATTATATATATCATTTAGAGATATTTCTCTCTGGTAAAGCAAGGGTGCTTTTTAACTTTTGTGATATTGGATTTCCCAGAAAACCTTCGATTTCCTGAGATTCCCATGAATTGCAAAAAAAAAATGCCATGCAAAACAATACACTAGAAAAATACAAAAAAGCAATTAGAAAAAAATACGAGATAGAAAAAGAAGGTAAATACTTTGATTATTTGTACAAGCCTTCTCGTGGAAAACTTCGTGATTTGTGCTGGTTGATTTTCGAAAACAACCCAACAAAGGATGACTTGAACGTTTTCAGCAACCTATTGGGCTTAGATTTCGATCATAGTAAAAAGAATAAGTTTAAGGAGAAAAAGGATAAGTTCAGACCTATCGAAACGTTCTTCAAAGGAGAGACAGATCCGTCAAACATTGACGCTATAAACATGGCAGCTATTTTGGTTGATTTTGAACCACGTCCTTTCAAAAAGTTCTACGAAATGTCTAAAACTGAAGAAATAAAACCAGTTAAACGGATTGAGAAAGCTAAAGCAGTTCTTGAAAAAAAGAAATCTGCTAAAAAGGAAAAGCATGAAAAGAAGTCTAAGAAAAGAAACTTCTTTCTAGATTTCAAAAGCATGTTTTTCTAGGGAGTTGCCACTATCCCGATAGCTATCGGGACTAAGACACAAAGTTTTTTAGCCACAGATTAAAGGATTAAAAAGATTAAAAAAAATCTGCTCAAATCTGCAATCCCGATAGCTATCGGGAGCGAGAAACTAATCTTAGCGTTCCTTTGCGTAAACCTTTGCGCTCTTTGCGGTTAAATAAAACAATTATTAAAAATTAAAAAAATGAAAACAACAGATAAAATTATTATTATCGATTTAGAAGCCACATGTTGGCAAGGCGTAGTCCCGAGGGGACAGCAGAATGAAATTATTGAAATCGGATTAGCAGTCTTAGATACTGAGACGGGAGAAATCTCTAAGAACAAGGGGATTCTGATAAAGCCACAACGTTCTCATGTTAGTCCGTTTTGTACTGAACTGACAACTATTACTCAAGATTTACTGGATAAAAATGGAGTTTCTTTTGAAGAAGCTGTTGATTTGCTAATCGACGAATACAATCCAGATTTGTACACTTGGGCAAGTTATGGGCAGTACGATTTGAATATGCTGACAAAACAGTGTAAATCGTTTGGCATTCCATATCCGATGGGAGAGGAGCACATCAATGTAAAAGAGCATTTTGCCGAGAAGTTTGGCTTGAAGAGGTCGACAGGAATGAATGGCGCTCTACAGTTGCTGAATATTCCATTGGAAGGAACGCACCATCGTGGAATTGATGATGCTAAAAACATCGCTAAAATCTTGCATTGGTGTTTGAAAAACTAGAATGGTTTAAATCCACTCTCCAGCTGCATTATAATCATCTGGAAGATAAGTGAGATATTGAACCATTCGCGGTTTTTCACCATTATTTGGTGTCGCACAATGCGGAAGCGCTTGATGCCAAATGATAAAATCTCCTGCTTGCCCGATAATTGGTTTCGACTGCAGTGTCTGCAAGGCTTTTTCTCTCGGATTCTCTTGAGGTTTAAGTTCGTCAAGCCACTGATTAATTTGGTTATGAAAACCCGGAACACAATGAAAAGCGCCATCATTTGGTCCGCAATCGGTTAAATAAAGCAAGCCCTGAAGGCCAAAACTCAACGGCTTTTTCAAACTCATGTCCCAATGAAGCGGACTTCCCAGAAAATTAAAATTCTCTGTTTCAGGCGGATTAAAACTTACCTTGTCAATCGTTTTGTAAATTTTAGTGGTTTTATAAAGCTGCTCATACGCTTTTTTTACCCTTGGCGAAAAACGGTTCCGATTTAAAGTTTCATGATCAGAAAAATTAAGCATAAGGCCTTTTAGATCTTCATGGCTTTCGTACCAGCTTTCCTTTTTATTAGGATCCATTTTTAGGTATTCCCAAATAGCTTTTTGAGTGTCTTCGCAGTCTTCTTTTGAGATAGCATTTTTAACGATTACATAGCCATTTTGGTTCCAGAATTCTAGATCTTCTTCGGATAAAACATTGTCGGTTAAATCTTCGGGTTCAATTACTATATCACGTTTTCGGTTGTTGATCCAGATTTTAAAAGATTCATAATCTGGCTTTTCGAAATATAAAAATTGCAAAGCATCTTCCATACCAATACCTAGCTGATACAAGGTTTTGATTTCGTTGTTCCAGTTGGTTTGACCGAGATCAGCATTTTGAGGATCAACAGTGCGTTTCCATAATTGTTCAAGGGTATTCCAAGGCATAGCTTTTTTGTTATAAAAGACAATAAGCTAAAATACAGGATTTATGGCTGGGTATTTAAAGTAAAAACACCTGTTTTCTAACACTAAAAAAGGCTGTCTCAATTGAGACAGCCTTTTCGTTTGGTTATATTATTCTGATTTATTAATTGTTTCCGTAGATTTTAGCGTAAAGATCTTTATAGATTTCTTTAATAATTTTACGTTTTAGTTTTAAAGTTGGAGTAAGTTGTCCGCCATCAATAGACCATACATCTGGAGTAAGTTCAAAACGTTTTACTTGCTCCCAGTGTCCGAATTTTTTATTGATGCTTTCCACTTCTTCATCAATGCGTTTAATTACTTCTGGATTTGCACTAATTTCTGCATCTGTATTTCCTAAAGTAATTTTGTGGATTTTTGCCCATTCTTTTACAAACTCAAAGTTTGGCTGAATAAAAGCTCCTGGCATTTTTTCACCTTCGCCAATAACCATAATCTGCTCAATAAAACGAGATTGTTTCATGGCATTTTCAATCATTTGCGGCGCAATATATTTACCTCCTGAAGTTTTAAACATTTCTTTTTTACGATCTGTAATTTTTAAGAAACCTTCGCTGTCAATTTCTCCAATATCTCCTGTATGGAAATAACCGTCTATAACAGCTTCTGCAGTTTTCTCAGGATCTTTATAATAGCCCAACATTACGTTCGGACCTTTTAATAGAATTTCTCCGTCTTCTGCAATTTTAACTTCAAGATTACGAATTGGTTTTCCGACAGTTCCAATTTTAAATCCTCTGTTTCTTTGATCGTTTACGGCAATTACAGGAGACGTTTCAGTTAAACCGTAACCTTCCATAACCGGAATTTCTGCCGCAGCAAAAACTCTTGTCAAACGTGGCTGTAGAGCAGCACTTCCAGAAACCATCAAGTCTAAGTTTCCGCCTAAACCTTCTTTCCACTTGCTGAAAATCAATTTACGGGCAATTTTTAACTGAAATTCATACCAAGCACCGTTTGCTCCGTATGGTTCATATTTTAAACCTAGATCGATAGCCCAGAAGAATAGTTTTTTCTTGATTCCTGTTAATTCGGCTCCTTTAGCATAAATTTTATCGTAAACTTTTTCTAAAAGTCTTGGTACAGCTGTAATTACAGTTGGACGTACTTCTTTTAAGTTATCACTGATTTTGTCAATAGATTCTCCAAAATAAACCGATACACCGTAATATTGATAGATATACAAAATCATTCTTTCAAAAATATGGCAAATAGGCAAGAAGCTCAATGCAGTACTTTTTCCTGGATCAAACGGAATTCTTGGCGAGCTGTCTAAAACATTCGACACAATATTTTTGTGCGAAAGCATAACTCCTTTTGGTCTTCCTGTTGTTCCAGAAGTATAAATAATTGTGGCTAAATCGTCAGTTTTAATGCTGTCTTTTCTGGCTTCAACTTCGCTTTGATTGCTATTGTCTTCACCTAAAACCAATAAATCTGACCAATGTTTGCATCCCGCAATTTCATTAAAAGAATAAACCTCTTTTAAAGAAGGTACATTGGCTTTAATTGCATTTACTTTCTGTAAAACTTCTTCATCAGAAACAAAGCAATAAATACTGCCGCTGTGGTTTAAAATATATTCGTAATCTTCTTCTGCAATTGTTGGATAAATAGGAACATTCTGCGCACCAGTCTGCAAAATACCAATATCCATTATATTCCACTCGGTACGGTTATTTGAACTAATTAAAGCAATTTTATCATCTTTCTGAACGCCCATACGCAATAATGCTCTCGAAATAGCATTTGCTTTTGCAATATATTCCTCGCTAGATGTTTTTTCCCAGACTCCATTTTTTTTGGTTGCAAGAGCAACTGGAAGATTGTAAGTTTCTTGTTGATAATAGGGAAAATCAAAAAGGCGTGTGATTGAAACCATGTTTAATATATTGAATTTGATTGCAAATTAAATAAAATTTAGGTATGATTTTTTATTTAATGAAATTTTATGGGAAAATTTATAGAGACTATTAAAAATCAACGAAAACGTTTTCTTTTTGATAGGAAATTTTGTCAAAAATGAAGAAATATTTAATGGGAAGGTATCTTTTTTTTATTTACTGAACGTTGTAATCTTCATATTCTTTTACTCTTTCTCCCATTAAAAACATTTTTTTCTTGGCAAAATGAATAGAAAATTGAGAATAATACCATTCTTCGCTATCATTTGGTCTATACCAGAAAGTATAAGAGGCGCTATTAAATCCTTCTTTGAAAACAGGAACGCCTTCTTCTGTGCATTCTATTCCCCAATTGATTTTTTGTTTGCTTAAATCTTCGGCTTGAATAAAACCTGTGCCGTCTGGATTTAAAACTGTAATAGGCTGTTTTTGATTTAGAGGAGCATAAGTTCCCGGAACTGGATATCCGATAGTCGTAGTAATATAACGTTCCTTAGAATTGTGGGTAATTTGATCTACGTGAACTTGTGAATGTGAAGTGGTAACAGCAAAGAATAAGCTGAAAGCAAAAAGTAATTTTAAAAATTTCATTCTATGTAGGTTTAAGTGTTTTTGGGCTGAAAAAATCGAGTGGCTGATTTTTTTCTGGGCGAATATAATCCATTTTTTTTATAGAATGGAGGCTTAAAAATACAATAATGAAACTATTTGTTTTAGGTAAGTTTTTACTCCGTAGAAAACTGATTTTCGAGTAATTTTTCTTTAAAATCTGTAGTCTGTGATAATCTTTTTAATCTGTGACAAAAAAAAACGCCCGATAAAGTTCGGGCGCTTCTGGTAAAAATATATTTTTAGTTTTTCTCAATCCATTTTCTGGCATTAACAAAAGCTTCGTGCCAAGGCGTAACCTCGTCATTTCTGTCTTTTGGATAATGCGCCCAGTTCCACTGGAAAGTAGAACGCTCAATGTGAGGCATCATTACTAAGTGTCTTCCTGTTTTATCACACATCATAGCTGTGTTGTAATCAGAACCATTTGGGTTTGCAGGATAACCTTCGTAAGCATATTTAGAAACAATGTTATAGTTTTCTTCTGCTAAAGGCAATTTGAATTTACCTTCTCCGTGAGAAACCCAAACTCCTAAAGTACTTCCAGCAAGAGTTGACAACATAACCGAATTGTTTTCTTGAACTGTTACAGAAGTAAAGATACTTTCGTGTTTCTGGCTCTCGTTATGAAGCATTTTTCCGTGAACTTCGTGCTCTGGATTAATCACTTCTAATTCCATAAACAACTGGCATCCGTTACAGATTCCGACAGAAAGAGTATCTTCTCTTTTGAAGAAATTATCTAAAGCAGTTTTTGCTTTTTCGTTGTATAAGAAAGCTCCAGCCCAACCTTTAGCAGAACCTAAAACGTCAGAATTAGAGAATCCTCCAACTGCTCCAATAAATTGAATATCTTCAAGCGTTTCACGCCCAGAAATTAAATCCGTCATGTGAACGTCTTTTACGTCAAAACCTGCCAAGTACATAGCATTTGCCATTTCACGCTCAGAATTACTTCCTTTTTCACGGATAATAGCTGCTTTTGGTCTTGGTTTAGAATTGTCGATTTCTGGTTTCTTTCCTGTGAAATGTGTAGGGAAAGTATAATTTAAAACCTGATTTTTATAGTTTTCAAAACGTGCTTGAGCTCTTCCGTTTTTAGATTGTTTTTGATCTAATAAATAAGAAGTTTCAAACCAAACGTCTCTATAAGTCGGGATGTCCAATTTCCAATTTCCAACTTCTAAAGTAGCTGTAGAAGTTACAGAACCGATTTTGAAGAATTCGATATTGTTAGCTTTCAATTTAGCTTCAACAGTTGCATCAGATTTAGCTTGGAAAACGATTCCGATGTTTTCTGCGAAAAGGATTTTCAATAAGTCTTTTTCTGCGAAAGCGCTGAAATCAATTTTAGCTCCCAAATTCACATCAGCAAAACACAATTCTAATAAAGTTGTGATTAAACCACCGCTTCCGATATCGTGACCTGCTAAAATTTGGCTTTCGCCGATTAATTCCTGAACTGTATTAAATGCATTTTTGAAGAAAGAAGCATCTTTAATGGTACAAGTTTCGTTTCCGATTGCATTTCTTATTTGTGCAAAAGAAGAACCTCCCAATTTGAAATCGTCCTGAGACAAATTGATGTAATAGATTGAATCTCCGTTTTTCTGTAAAACTGGCTCAACCACTTTTCTGATATTGGTACAGTTTCCAGCAGCTGAAATAATAACCGTTCCTGGAGCAATTACTTCATCATTTGGATATTTTTGTTTCATTGAAAGCGAATCTTTTCCTGTCGGAATATTGATTCCCAATTCAATTGCAAAATCTGAACATCCTTGTACAGCTTCGTATAAACGAGCATCTTCGCCTTCGTTTTTACAAGCCCACATCCAGTTTGCCGATAAAGAAACTCCTTTTAGCTGATCTTTGATCGGAGCCCATATAATGTTTGACAACGATTCTGCGATAGCATTTCTAGATCCAGCAACTGGATCAATTAAAGCCGCAATAGGAGCGTGCCCGATAGAAGTTGCAATTCCTTCTTTTCCTAAATAATCCAGAGCCATAACTCCAACATTATTCAATGGCAATTGTAACGGACCTGCATTCTGCTGTTTCGCCACTTTTCCTCCAACACAACGGTCAACTTTATTTGTTAACCAGTCTTTTGAAGCAACAGCTTCTAAACGTAAAACGTCTTTTAAATAGGTTTCGAAATCTGCTGCATTGTAAGCAACGTCAGCATATTTTCTGTCAACTGTAGTATCAGTCATAACCGTTTTTGGAGAACTTCCGAAAAAATCTTCTAAAGCATAATCCATCGGTTTTGAACCGTTAGTTTTTGATTGGAAAGTAAAACGGTGATCTCCCGTTACATCTCCAACCTGATACATTGGAGAACGCTCTCTATCAGCAATTCTTTGCAATGTATCGATATCTTTTTGACCAATAACCAATCCCATTCTTTCTTGAGATTCGTTACCGATAATTTCTTTTGCAGAAAGTGTTGGATCTCCAACTGGTAATTTATCTAAATCGATTAAACCTCCAGTTTCTTCAACCAATTCAGAAAGACAGTTTAAGTGTCCACCCGCACCGTGATCGTGAATAGAAACAATTGGATTGTTGTCGCTTTCTACTAAACCACGAATCGCGTTTGCAGCACGTTTTTGCATTTCTGGGTTTGAACGCTGAATGGCATTCAACTCAATTCCTGAACCAAAAGCTCCAGTATCTGCAGAAGAAACCGCAGCACCACCCATTCCGATTCTATAGTTTTCACCTCCAAGAATAACGATTTTATCGCCTTCTTTTGGTTTGTTTTTGATAGATTGATCTAATTTCCCGTAACCAATTCCACCTGCTTGCATGATTACTTTATCGTAACCAATTTTTCTGTTTTCTTCTTCGTGTTCAAAAGTTAAAACAGAACCTGTAATAAGCGGCTGACCAAATTTATTTCCAAAATCAGAAGCTCCGTTTGAAGCTTTGATTAAGATATCCATTGGCGTTTGGTACAACCATTTTCTTTCTTCAACTGCATTTTCCCATTTTCTGTCTTCTTTTAGACGAGAGTAAGAAGTCATGTAAACAGCAGTTCCAGCTAATGGCAAAGATCCTTGACCTCCAGCTAAACGGTCACGAATTTCTCCTCCAGAACCTGTTGCAGCACCGTTGAAAGGCTCAACTGTTGTTGGGAAATTGTGTGTTTCTGCTTTTAATGAGATTACAGAATCAAATTCTTTTATTTCGTAAAAATCAGGTTTGTCTGCCGATTTTGGTGCAAATTGTTGCACTTTTGGCCCTTTTACAAAAGCAACGTTGTCTTTGTAAGCAGAAACAATATCGTTAGGATTTTCCTGAGATGTTTTTTTGATTAATTTGAAAAGAGAAGTTTCTTTTTCTTCTCCGTTGATCACAAATGTTCCGTTGAAGATTTTGTGACGGCAGTGCTCTGAGTTGGCTTGTGAGAAAGCAAAAATCTCTGAGTCTGTTAATTTTCTTCCTAGTTTAGTCGAAAGATTGTTTAAGTAATCAACTTCTTCTTCGCTTAAAGCTAAACCTTCAACTTTGTTGTAAGCAGCGATATCATCAATTTCTAAAATTGGTTCTGGCTGAATATTGATAGTGAAGATTTCTTGATCTAATTCGTTGAATTTTTGAGAAAGCATTGGATCAAAATCAGTAAAATCTTCCGTTGCAGGATGAAATTCCTCGATTCTGATAATGCCAGAAATTCCCATGTTTTGAGTAATTTCTACAGCATTTGTACTCCAAGGTGTGATCATAGTGGCGCGTGGACCAACAAAAAAACCTGTCAATGCAGATTTTTCGATCTTGTTTGCGTCGGCAAAAAGCCAGTTTAATTTTGAAATGTCTTGAGCTGAAATTTCGTTTTGCGTTTGTACGGCAAAAACAGTTTTGCTTTGGTTTTCAAAGAAATGGATCATTTGTGTAGTTTGTTGTATTGAGCTGCAAATTTAATGTAAATAAATAGTAAGCGCAAATTTGGAAACGATCTCTTTTCAAAAAAAATGAAATTGCTTTTTTCTTGCATTTTTTCTACCAAAAAGACGCAATATCAAGAGGTTTCGGTCTTTCGAGAAATTTAATGTTTTAGTAAAATTTCTTTTTTGATATGTTGTGTAATATTAAACTTTTAGAAAGGAAAAAATCAAAAATAAATCGGCACAATTTTGAAGTTTGCAAATGCGCAGATTTGCAAAATTTACGAAATGCAGAAAGTGATGAAAAATACATTTCTAAAGAAAAATCTTTCACAGATTATGAAAAAAGCGGCAATTTGCCGCTTTTTTGGTTGATGAAAATCTAATTTTTAATTAATAATGATCTTTTTAAAAGCGGTTTTTTCTCCTTTTATAATTTTAATAATATAGATTCCTGTTGGAAGATTATGCACAGAAACTTCTGGAAAAGTTGTGTTTTGTTTTTCGAATACTTTCTGGCCAGTGAATGAAAAAATTTCAACTGAATAAGGATTATCTACATTGCCTAGATTAATATCGAAATTCCCATTAGAAGGGTTTGGGTAAATTACAATTTCATCTGTAGTAACTTCTTCTTCGATTTCAGCAGTCTGAACCATTTTGCTGGCTAAGTTGTTGCAAGTGTCTTGTGAATACGAGTCCCATTGTGCACTTAAACTGAATGTTGTGCTTGGAGAAGTCACAGTCGATTTTCTTCTTAAAGTAACATCTATCGCAAAATTGGCTGTTCCACCGTTGAAAGTTCCGATAATATCAATTAAAACGCCATTTTTGAATAAACCTACAGCATCATTTCCATTAAAAGTCAGTTCGGTTGCAGTCGTAGAAATATTGGCAGCACTTGTAGGAAAACAACTTAATGACATAGAGCTGTTTACAATTACAAATTTACTTCCAGTGGCTAAAGTGCCGCTTAAAGCCAAACCTGTACTCCAAGAACCTGCGCCATTTGTTTGTTTTTTGATTGTATAAGCCGATAAATTAACAGAAGCTCCAGTATTGTTTGCAATTTCTAAAGCTTTGTTATTTCCAGAACCTTCAATGTATTCAGAGAAAAGTAGATCGGTTGCAGTTCCGGCTCCGTTGCTATTGGTTGTAACTGAAATCGTATTGCTTGAAGCCGAAGTATTTCCAGCTGCATCTTTTGCTTTTACATAAATAGAATAAGCCGTTGAAGCAGTCAAACCTGTAATTGTTGTGGTGGTACTAGAAACCGTTGTTTTTAAAACACTATTGGCATAAACCTCATAACCCGTAACTGCTACATTATCTGTAGAAGCTGTCCACGAAAGCGTAATTGAAGTGGCTGTTTTTGATGTTGAAGCCAAGCTCGTTGGTGCAGTTGGCGCTTGAGTATCTCCAGAAGGTGTTCCACCCCAAATTTGATTCACATATTCAGGATGATCAATAAAGGGATTTCGATTGTTTTGACGAGCATAAACGGCATTATTTCTAGCGATTTCTCTTGCACTCACAGGATCTTGTGCATGCCAAGTTAAAAGCAGATTTAAGAAAGCGGTTGTAAAAACTTGATTGCTAGTGCCATTAAACATAGCATAAGAATAACCCGCAATCGTGTTTTCGTATCGCGTTGCAAAATAGAAATACATTCTGGCAATATCGCCTTTAAAGTCATTGATTGGCTCGAAAACAGTCCCCGAATAACACGAAACTGCACTTGATCCTAATTTGCTTCCGTTTTGAGAAGTATAGGTTGCGGAACTTACATTTCCGTGCGGATAATTGGAACGTATTCCGTTTACTTTTCCATCAGTTGGAGTTATGAAATGCGCATCGGAAACCATTGGTGACTGCTCGCTAAAAACAGATTGCGGAATAATATGTTCTCTATTGTAGCAATCTCCTTCTACAGAATAATTCCCGCATCTTTGAGTGGTTCCCGTTGTGTAAGTGTATGGATCTGTTCCTGATGGATTTTCAGAATACATGTCTAATATGGTTCCGTCGTTTTCATAGAAATTATCAACGTCAGAAGTTTGGTAAGTGGTGTACAATCCAGCATAACCGTTATCTGTATGGCTTTTTATAATATTATACAATTGAGTTTTTAAAGTGTAGCCCGTTCCCGTTGCAGTGCTGTAATATCCTGACGGAATTTGAGCAAAACCAATTGCAGTAAACATCAATAACAGTAAAAAGTAGTTTTTCTTCATAATTAATAGTTTTAAGATTTGGTTTAGAAGATGATTTTAAAAACCTGATTATTAAGTTTTTAAAAATGTGTTATAACAAATCTACTATTTTTATGAAAGCAATACGTTAAGTGATGTTTAATTTTCGATATATTTTCTTACGAGTTTTTTTTGCCACGAAGGCACTAAGACGCAAAGTTTTTTTTAGAATTTCTTTGTCAAGTTTTCTCGCAAAGTCGCAAAGTCGCAAAGTTTAATTTTAAGCAAAACAAAATCTTTGCGACTTTGCGACTTTGCGAGATTAAAAACTTTGTGTCTTAGCGCCTTCGTGGCAAAACCATTATTTAGGGAAATCCTGACTCTGATAAGCTCCCAAATCTGGTGGAGAAGTTCTTGTAATTCCTAAAATATCTGTTGGAATGATATAGGCCTGATTCCCTTTCGCGAAAGCGGAAGATGTTTTATCAATATTAAACTTATTCTGAGAAACATTGTAAAACTTCGGATTTTCATTCAGAATAATATTGTTATAATGTTCTGTATCAGTTTTGAACTGATAATCTGGGTTTGTTGTCGAACTGCTGAATTTTAAAAGACAATTGTTTAACTGATAAACAAATGGCGCATTAGCATCTTTACTCAAATTAAATTCGTTGGTATTTGAGCCGTAAATAATGCAATTGTTGAAAGTAGCCTGTGTCAACGGATTGGTTTCTGGCGTTGCTCCAGCCAAAGAATTGCTTAAGCTCACAGAAAATTGTGAAGCTGTAGGCCAACTATTGTTGAAAGTGCAATGCGTGAATTGATAGTTTCCGCCATAAACGCAAGCCAAGCTTGATAGTCCAGCATAATTAATCACTATATTTTCTCCGACAATTTGAGCATTTTGAGCCGAAATTCCGTATTCAGCACAATTGTAAATCTGCGAGTTTTTAATTTCTATTGTGTTTGAAGGACTTCTAAAATCTAAACCAATAACAGCATTTTTTAAAGTCAAATGATTAATCGAATGATCGGCGCTCCCTTTTTCAAAAATAACCGATTTCCATTGTCCTGGAATGTCAGAATAAAGCGATTCTAAACGATCGCCTTCAAAAATAACTTCGTTTTCTAATTTATCGCTTGTTGAAGCTGTTCCGTTTATTTCTAGAGAAGCATTTTTGCTAACATACAAACCAGAATTAGCGTGAAAATGAACTCTTGTGCCGGCTTCAAAAATCACGGTTTTATCTTCTGGAACTCCAGCATAACCATAAATAACGTACGGTTTGTCATTTGTAAAAAGAAGCTCATTTCCGTTTGTAGGATCATTTTCATTTAAATAAAATCCGTCAACATCTTTTCCGTCAATTTTGATCTTTTCTTTGGTTCCGTCAGGATTTTGATTTGGATATAAAAAAACAGCGTCTTGAATTAAAGTAACCAGCGCCACTTCTTGCAGATTGGCTCCGCTGTCAAATTGAATTTCGTCTGTATATAAAAAATCAACAGGATTTGCGTCTGCGATATCTGCCGTTGTCTCTATAAAAATGTACAAACTGTCTTTTGCTAAAAGCGTAACATTTTGAAAAATTTTCCCATTGTTGCCCGTCATTCCATCAACAGTCATTCTGTATTTAGAATTCAAACCTTTTTTAAATTGCACAATCGGAATTGAAATGTCATTTTTACTTTGGTTGTAAACTTTTAATTGATACGTGCTTGAGCCAATATTTTTAAAAACAGTATCCAAATAAACCGTGTCTTTTGAGAACTTTAAATCTCCTGTGCTGGCAACGGTATCAAAGTCAGTTCGGCAAGAACTGAAAGTTATAATTATTCCGAAAATGAAGAGTGTAAAGTATTGACGCATTTAATTTCTTTTTTAGCCACGAATTCACGAATTTTTATTTGAAATAATTCGTGAATTCGTGACGAATAAATTGTAGATAAAAAAATCTTTTCAATCTGTGTATCCCGATAGCTATCGGGAATGGCAAAAAGCCAAAGATTGATTTGGATTGTTTTTGTAAAAATAACAAAAAACTGACAAGTTCATAATTGATTTTTAATTTTAGAATCCGATTTTTCGATTTGTGTCTTATCTTTCTTTAATTTTACGTTTTTAAAGTTTATTTTAATGAATTATACAAAAGAGCAGATTTTAGCGCGCTGTAATGAGTTTTCTAAAAACACATTAATGGAAACGCTGAAAATTGAATATATCGACGCCGGAGAAGATTTTTTAACTGCAAAAATGCCTGTAAATCCAAGCGTTCATCAACCAATGGGATTATTGCACGGAGGCGCTTCTGTAGCTTTGGCAGAAAGTGTTGGAAGTGCGGCTTCTTTCTTTTTTATCAATCCGAAAGAGCAGGAGGTAAGAGGCATTGAAATCTCGGCAAATCATTTAAAAAGTATTCGTGAAGGTTATGTTTTCGGAACAGCTAGAATTATCCACAAAGGCAGAAGTCTTCATCTTTGGGAAATCAAAATTACAGATGAAGAAGGAAACTTGGTTTCGCTTTGCAAATTGACGAATATGGTTTTGGAAAGAAAGAAAAGTGAATAAATTATGAATGCATTTTTCTTAAAAATTAAAAATCATAAAGAACAAAATTTACCCTTTGTGCTTTATTCAAAACCCAATTCAGAAAACTACATTGGGATTTTACAGCAAAATAATAACTTAAATACGGTTTCTGATTACAGCGAAAAAGGATTTGTTTTTGCTTCTTTTGATGAAAAACAATTGATCCTAATTCCAGAAAATGAATCGGAAGTTATTACTGCTAATAAAGAAGAAACCTCATTTGCTCCAATAGAAATTGATGATTTGAGTTTTGATTCTGAAGCTAAATTTCAATATGAATATTTAGTAGCTCAGGGAATTCAGGCCATCAAAAATGAAGAATTCAAAAAAGTAGTTTTATCAAGAAGTGAAGAAGTGCCTTTGGCTGAATTTGATTGTATTGAAACTTTTCAGCACTTGGTTCAGTTATATCCAGCCACTTTTTGTTATTGTTTTTTTCACCCAAAAATAGGGCTTTGGATGGGAGCCACACCAGAAAAACTGCTAAAAGCAAACGGAAATGTTTTTGAAACCATGGCTTTGGCGGGAACACAGAAAGATAATCTGCAAACGGAAATTGTTTGGCAGCAGAAAGAAAAAGACGAACAGCAATTTGTGACTGATTTTATTGTAAAACGCCTTCGAGAATTTACGGCTTCGGTTGTAGTTTCTGAACCTTATAGTTTGAAAGCAGGATCGATTTGGCATATTAAAACGGATATTTCGGGTGTTTTAAAAGATAATTCAACTTTAGAAGAAGTTATCGATACTTTGCATCCTACGCCAGCTGTTTGCGGACTTCCTAAAAAGAAATCTAAAGCATTTATTTTGGAAAACGAAAATTACGATAGAACTTTCTATACGGGTTTCTTAGGCGAATTAAACAGCACATTTGCAGGAAATAATGCAAGTTCTGATTTATTTGTAAATTTACGATGCATGCAGATTCAGGAAGAAAAGGCAATTCTGTATATGGGTTGCGGCATCACAAAAGAAAGCGTTCCGGAAAAAGAATGGGAAGAAAGCGTCAACAAATCAATGACCATGAAAAGAGTATTGAAAATAACTTAAAAATATGTTTACAGTCGCAGTCACAGTTTTCAGTTTTGCTGAGACTGAATACTGCGACTGTCAACTGTGACTTAAATATAGATAATGAAACTAGACATATTAGCCTTTGGCGCGCATCCAGACGATGTAGAATTGGGTTGTGCCGGAACCATTTTAAAAGAAGTATCACTTGGTAAAAAAGTAGGTATTGTAGATTTAACTCGTGGTGAGTTGGGAACTCGTGGAACTGCGGAAACTAGAGATCAGGAAGCAAAAGATGCAGCGAAAATTTTAGGAGTCGTTGTACGTGAAAATTTACGCATGCGTGATGGTTTTTTTGTAAATGACGAAAAGCATCAATTAGAGGTCATTAAAATAATTCGTAAATATAAACCTGAGATTGTTTTATGCAATGCAATTGACGATCGCCACATTGATCACGGAAGAGGAAGCAAACTCGTTTCTGATGCTTGCTTTTTGTCTGGTTTGATGAAAATCGAAACTTCGATTGATGGCGAGGCACAAGAAGCTTGGAGACCAAAAGTAGTGTATCATTATATTCAATGGAAAAACATTACCCCAGACTTCGTTGTGGATATTACAGGTTTTGAAGAAAAGAAAGTGGAAGCGATTATGGCTTACAAAACTCAATTTTATGATCCTAATTCGAATGAACCTGCAACGCCAATTACCAGTAAAAACTTTTTTGAAAGCCTAAATTATCGTGCGAAAGACCTAGGAAGACTAGTTGGGAAAGATTTTGCAGAAGGTTTTACAGTTGAAAGATGTTTGGCTGTCAATAGCTTAGAAAATTTGATTTAATTTTTATAAAAATTTTTCATTTTTTTCTTTGTAGAACTCAACCTTTGTTCTATATTTGCACTCGCTAAGCAGAAAAATGGTGGTTGTAGCTCAGCTGGTTAGAGTAGCGGTTTGTGGTGCCGCGGGTCGCCGGTTCGAACCCGGTCAGCCACCCAGATTTAAAGCCTTGAAGAAATTCAAGGCTTTTTTTGTTTTCTGACGAAAACTAAAAAAGTAAAATTTCAATTTTTGAAATTCCAAATTTCAAATTCCAACTCACTACAGTTTGAAATTTGGAATTTTTTATTTTGTATATAATCTCAAAGAGTTTGGAGTTTGGGTTTTAGAATATTGAAAATTAAAAAAGCCCAACTTGCAAGTTGGGCTTTTCTTGTGGTTATTATATTTGGTTTATGTATTATCGAATTTCTTCAAATGTAGTGCCTTGTGTAATGTCACCTGTTTTATAACCTTTTTTAAACCAATACATTCTTTGTTCTGAAGTGCCGTGTGTAAAAGAATCGGGAACAACGTGTCCTTGCATTTTGCTTTGAATGGCATCGTCTCCGACAGCATTCGCGGCACTTAGAGCTTCCTCGATGTCGCCAGCATCTAAATTTTCCTGATTATAATGCGCCCAAACGCCAGCATAGAAGTCAGCTTGCAATTCTAACGCTACAGATAATTTATTAGCTTCCGCTTCGCTTTTTCCCTGCTGTTCTTGACGCATTTTTGCAGATGTTCCCAGCAAAGTTTGTATGTGGTGGCCAATTTCATGTGCAATAACATATGCAATGGCAAAATCGCCGCCTTTTGCGCCGAATTTACTTTTTAGCTCCTCAAAGAAACCTAAATCCATATAGACTTTTCTATCTCCTGGACAATAAAAAGGACCAGAAGCTGATGATGCGCCTCCACAGGCAGTTTGTACGCCACCTTTAAAAAGCACCAGCTTAGGTTTTTCGTATGTCATGCCATTTTCGGCGAAAATTTTACTCCAGATATCTTCATTATCTGCCAAAACAACTCTTACAAAGTTTCCCATTTCCTCATCCTCCTTGCTTAAAGGAGCTGCAGCTTCTGTCTGCTGACCTTGACCGCCTTGCATTTGTTCTAAAATAGGCGCTATTTGCTGACCTGTTTCACCTCCAAAAAGATTAAGCAGTAAAACGATGATTCCGATAACTCCACCGCCAATTATTGCTTTGCCTCCGCCGGAAATTGATCTTCTGTCTTCGACATTATCACTTTGTCTTCTGCCTTGCCACTTCATATTGAATTGTTTTTTTATTTTTTGTTTGAAACGTTGTACGAATTTATAGATTTTTTATGATAAATTTTACTATTGAAGTGTTTTGTTTAGTTTTCAGCCTCAGCAAAACGCTTAGAAACTGAAAACTGCGACACAGACTGAAAACTAAAAATTACCTAGCCATTTAATTAAGGCTTCTTCAACACTTCCTTTCATAATTGGTTTAGAAATGTAATCGTCCATTCCAGCAGAAATACATTTGTTACGTTCTTCTTTTTCTGCACCTGCGGTAACAGCAATTATCGGAACATCTCGCCCTTTTTTAGTATTTCTGATTGCCTTGGCAGTTTCATATCCATTCATAATCGGCATCTGAATATCCATAAAAATTATGGTTGGATTAATTTGTTCAAATTGCTGAATGGCTTCATAACCGTTTTCACATTCGAAAATAAAAGCGTTGTTGTAAAGATTTTTTATAATGGTCTTAAGAAGAAGCATATTTACTTTGTTGTCTTCAACAATTAGAAAAGTAATATTGCTGCCGTTTGTTTCAATTTCATCAGAATCAAGATTGATATTTAAACTTTTAAGTTCTGCATTGTATTTGTCATTAATGCTTTGGTTGCTCGTTTTTAAATTCAGATCAAAGAAAAAAGTGCTTCCTTCATCAATTTTACTTTCTAGCTGTAAACGGCTTTCCATTAAAGCTAACAATTGATTGGATATGGTTAAACCAAGTCCAGTTCCTCCAAATTTTCTAGTCGTAGAGCTGTCTTCCTGAGAAAAGGCTTTGAAAATCTTCTGTTGATTTTTTTCCAAAATGCCAATGCCTGTATCGATTACAGCAAAGCGAATCACGCAGTTGTTGTTGTGTTTTTTTTCTAAAACGGAAACATTTAATTTGATGGAACCTTCAATTGTAAATTTAACCGCATTAGAAAGCAGATTAATCAAAATCTGTTTCAGACGGACAATATCTGTCCAGATATATTTTGGAACTTCAGGATCAATATTCAATTCAAGTTCGAGATTCTTCTTATTGGATTCGTAGACAATTAAATCAAAGACTTGCCCTAAGATTTTTTTGAGATCATATAAATCAATAAAGAGCTCTAATTTTCCAGCTTCAATTTTTGAGAAATCTAAAATGTCATTAATAATTTCAAGAAGAGAATGAGCCGATTGGTTAATTGTCGTCATATATTTTTCTTGAATTTCCTCTAAATCTGTTTTCATTAATAAATGTGTAAAACCAATAATTCCGTTTAGAGGAGTTCTAATTTCATGCGACATATTGGCTAAAAAGTCAGATTTTGATTTGTTTGCTGCTTCGGCTAATTGTTTGGCTTTTATAGCGTCTTCGATTTCTTTTTTGCTTGTAATATCAAAATAGATTCCGCCAACAAATTCAATTTCATCATCTCGCTTAATTACGTCTCCAAATTCTTCTATCCAAATATACTCGCCGCTCTTGCGCTTAATGCGGTAAACATTATGCAAAGGCATTCCGTTTTGGAGATTATCGATTTGATTGTTAATTACTTCTTCTTTGTCTTCAGGATGAATTAACGATAGAAAAGACAAATTATTTTCAATAAATTCAGATTTTGAATATCCAGTAAGGTTCGAAACCTCGTCGTTTAAGAATATTTTGGTTGAGAAAGCATCAAATTTCGATAAATACACCGTTCCAGGAATGTTGTTGGCAATCAATTTGAATTTTTCTTCACTTTCGATAATTTTAGTTTCATTTCGGTTTCTTTCTAATGCAGACGAAATATTATTGGCCAAAACCTGAAAGATATTAATTTCATCTTCAGACCATTTTCTTTCCGTCGTACAATCATCAAAACCAATGAAACCAGTAAAAATATCATTTATGTAAATCGGTAAAATTAAAATTGACTGAATTTCGTTATCGATCAGAAGCTTTTTGAAAAAACTGTCATTAAGATTTCGAGTTAGCGTATTTAGGATTTTTCTCTGTGATGCCGCATCATAAATCTCTCGCAGATTTTCTTCGGTCATGGAGCGCAATGGCGTAATCTGATGTATAACCCCTTCGCGAGACCATTTGTATTTTTGGCTTACAGTATTGTAAATGGCATCTTTTTCGTAGTAATACATATGATCTACTTTGGCTGCTTTTCCAATAATATTGTAGGTTTCCTCAAACATCTGATGTGTGGTTTTGCTTAACAGGAATTTTTCGGTGCATAAAGAAAGTGCAGACAAAAGCTGGCTTTTAAGCTGTAATTTTCTTTCTGCTTCCAATCGCATTTGTGAAGAAATGGCAAGCGAAATTACATCTGAGATAGTTCTTGCATAATTAATATCTTCATTATCCCATTCGCGTTTTTGTTCGGTGCTTTCAAAGCAGACCACACCTGCCAATTGTCCCGTTAGGAAAATAGGAACATCCAACATCGATTTTATGTTGTTTTTTGTAAAGTAAAGTTTTTGAAATTCAGATGTTTCTAATTTGTTGAATACATCTGGAGCATTTATAATCGCTTTGTTGTTCAGTGTCTCAAAATAAATAGGATAGGACTCTTTCTTTAAAATGCTTTTATCGTTTAAGCTTTGATTGTCAAGGCTAAAAAGATTTTTACAGGTAATGAGATCGTTGTCATATTTCCAAAAACTTACACGATTGACGTCGCTAATTGTGGCTGCTTCTTTTAGTATTAAATCAATAATGGTGTTTAATTCATTGTATTTGCTAAAGTCCGTAGTCGATAATTTTTTGGTCGAATTATTGTAAGCTTCAATTTTTTTAAGACGCTTTTTTTTCTCATTTTCGATATTCTTTTTTTCAGTAATATCTCTTGCAATGCCAGAAAAGCCAGTCGTTAATCCTAAATCATTTTTACGTACAATGATCTTTTGCGAAATCCATACTTCTTCGCCATTTTTCTTCAGAACTGGAATTTCGATAATGGGATAATTATTTTCATTCAGCACTAAATTTTCATAAAAATCTACAGCACTAGTAATATAATGTTCATGAATAAAATTGGAATAATGTTTTTTAATGATTTCATTTTCAGTGTAACCAAGAATCGAAAAACCAAATTCATTCATAAAAGTAAAATATCCTTCTGCATCAATTTCAAAAATAATATCGGTTGCGGTCTGAATTAGATTTTTGTATTGGTCCTGAACGATAATCTGCTCTGTAACATCTTGCCCAATACTAATGATTAAATCTTCTGAGAACTTTTTATCTTTCCATTGGATGTATTTGTATTCGCCAATTTTTGTTTTTAATTTTCTGATGTACAGCTTGTTTTCGTGGTTTTTAATGGGGTCTAATTTTTCTTCTGAATCTTGGGTTAGCTCCCAGAATTTTAATCCCATCACTTCATCAGGCAGATATCCTAAAATGGGAGTAATGGTTTCACTGCAAAAAAGAATTTCGCTTTTTTGATTTGAGGCTATGGTAAGCGAATTGCCTTTGTGAACTATTTCATTTGCAAACCTAAAATTGTCACGATTGTTTAATAAGACAGCATATTTAACTTGATTTATAATGAAAATTAGGATGCAGAAATTAAGCAATAAAATAGAAGACTTTATTGGGATAAGATGAAATAATAAAGTAGCAATTAAAAAGGTAAATGTTAAACCAACAAAAGACCAATAAATTTTTATGGGTTTAAGAATGTTGTACGAAAAGAAAAATGAGATCAGGAAAACAATTATAGGTACTACGTCATTTCGTAAAGTGACAATATTATAGGCGACATAACTGATATAAATAAAAAAACAGGAAATAAAAATCTGCTGGATTTTATCTCTCACCCATTTTATTTTGTTTGTTATCACGTAAATAATCAGAACAAAAATACCAATCAGGACATTTACCACTAAAAGGCTTTTGGGCCTGATTTTGAAAATTTCATTAATGATTTCGATAACAATTACCGCAATACCAAAAAATAGAATATAAAGTTGGTATTCTTTGCTTACGGTTTCCTGCTCTTTCTTTTTTTCAATGAAATACCCAATTTTAGCTTTAATTTTAAAAAACTGGTAAACTAAGAGCGAAAGAAAGGCAATAAGCGATAATCCTAAAACAACAAGTTTATGATTGTTGTAATAAATGATATCAGAATTAAACACATACCATCCGGTCATAATTGACTCAAAGGCACTTCCGCTGGCAGAAATTCCTGAGATAACCGAATTGAAAAAACTACAGTTTGCGGCCATAGAATTTGGGTATGTTGGTTAAGTAAATAGCGTTTTGAGAATTCTTAAAAAGAAGTGGTTAGGTTCTTTATAATTAAGAATTTTCTATTTTAATCTACATTGTATTTTCCGATTGAATCAATTGAATCTTCTTCTTCAGAATGTGTTCCAAAAATGGCAAAATAAGTTGCATAAATCATAGAGCTGTTAAAAACAACTGTAAAAATGATTCCGACACAACAGCCGATAAGACCAACCATTGAACCAAGAAAACCTATGATAAAAAAGGCAAATATGTTAAGCGGATTTTTAGTAACAATAATAATACTTGATTTTATAGAGTCAATTGCTTTAAGATTTCCGAAAACAATTAATGGGATAGATAGATACATGAAGTAGGAAACCATAAATGAAATTATGTTTCCAACAAATAAAACTCCTGAACTTTCAACTAAATTGGCAAGAGCTGTTCCTAAAATTGCTGGAATAAAAGCAGCAATAAAAATTTGCCCAAAATAAGGGCTTTTGTAGTAAGTGAAGATAGTTGAAACATTGAATTCAACGTCTTTATCTGCAGAGTCTGCCATTTTAAGAAAACCTGCACCAAAAGGAGCTGTAATTCCTGCAACTACAGAGACAGCAACGGTTTGTATAACAAGTTCGATAGCAGTGAATTGTTGATTTTCTAGGTTCTCGATGAAATCTCTTGATATGGCTTGTGCTCCAAAATAAGCAATCATTATACCCATAAAAGCCATAGCGGCAATAATCGAAAATACTAAGATAATAAGCCCCGAGTACAGTGCTATTTTTTTATAGTTCTCAAAAGCATGATTAAAAACTGTAGCAAAATCAAGGGAATAGCCATTTTTTTTAATGTCCTCGATTTGGTTAAGTGTAGATTTCATTTTGATGTAAAATTGTTTTATAGACTTATAATATTGAAAGTATCTTGACGTAAATATAATATTTTTAATCAATACCATATAAAAATCTACAAAACATTCCGAAATGTTTTTAACTGATTTATAGCCAGTCTAAAATTCGTTTTATCGAAGCCAATTTATCTTTGTAAGGCGCATAACGCATAGGCAAATCAAGCCAATTTCCTTTTTTGACAATTGCTTTATGATGAGAGAATGTATCGAAACTTCGTTTACCGTGATAGGCGCCAATTCCGCTATGGCCGACACCACCAAAAGGCAGTCTATTATTAGAAAAATGAACAACAGTATCGTTGATACACCCGCCTCCAAAGGAGTATTTTGAAATTAATTTCTTTGTAAATGAATTATTTTCGCTAAAAATATAAAATGAAAGAGGTTTCTCATAGCGACTGACAACCTTTTCGATGTCATTTTCATTTTCATAAACGAGAATAGGCAGAATCGGGCCAAAGATTTCTTCTTTCATAACTGGACTGTCCAAATCTGGCTCTTCAAGAAGTGTTGGCGCAATATAAAGTTTGTTGGCATCACTTTCTCCGCCAAATAAAATATGTTCGTCTTGAATCATATTGGTGAGTCGGTACCAGTTTTTTGTATTTATAATTCGCGCAAAATCAGGAGATTTGTCAATTTTCTTGCCGTAAGCTTTGATGATTTCTTCAATTAAGTAAGAAATGAAATTAACCTTCATATTTTTCTGAATCAGAATGTAATCGGGTGCAATGCAAGTCTGACCGGCATTAATGAATTTTCCCCAGACAATTCGTTTTGCGGCAAGTTTTAAGTTGGCAGTTTCATCAACAATACATGGGTTCTTCCCGCCTAATTCCAAAGTAACTGGAGTTAAATTTTCTGCTGCCGCTTTTGCAACAATTTTACCTACAGCAACGCTTCCAGTAAAGAAGATATAATCCCAACGCTGTGCAAGCAGTTTATTAGAAACTTCGATTCCGCCTTCATAAACTTCGACGTGATTAACATGAAAAGTTTTTTCTATAATTTTTGCAATTATGGCCGAGGTATGAGGTGTAAGTTCAGAAGGTTTTAAAATCACTCTATTTCCTGCAGCAACTGCAGCAACCAACGGACATAAAGCAAGCTGAAAAGGATAATTCCAAGGCGCTATAATCAATACATCTCCATAAGGTTCTTTATAAAGATAATCGCTAGAAGGAAAATTTAAAAGTGAAGGAAAAACGCGTTCAGGTTTGGCCCATTTATTAATGTTTTTTATAACATCTTTGAGTTCTGAAATGACATAATTGGTTTCGGTCAAAACAGCCTCGAACTCAGGTTTTTTAAAGTCATCGTATAAAGCTTTTACGATTAAATCTTCGCTTTTTTGAATATTATACAATAACTTTTTTAGAGTTTCCTTTCGATATCCGATGTTATTTTTATAATCCATTTTCCGATTAACTTGAATTTTCCCTATGCAAGTTAATTGATAAAATTTAAAAATTTAACAATTAAATCATAAAAATCATACAGCATTCCAAATTGGGTCGTCTGGTGTCGGCGCGATAATAGTTATGTTTTCTTTAGAAACAGGATGTACAAAAGTTAGTTTTCTGGCATGAAGATGAATTCCGCCATCTGGATTGCTTCGGTCTGCGCCATATTTTAAATCTCCTTTTATGGGCGAACCAATGGCACTCAATTGAGCGCGAATCTGATGATGACGTCCTGTATGCAAATTGATTTCGAGCGCCGTATAATTTTGAAGTTCTTTGATAATCGTATAATCTAAACTGGCTAATTTGCTATCAGGCACCTCTTTTGAATGTGCTTTTGAAGTATTGTTTTTTTCGTTTCGTTTTAAATAATGAACCAATTTTGCTGATGCTTCACGTGGTTTGTTCTTTACAACTGCCCAATAGGTTTTTTTAGTTTCACGATTGCTGAATAACTCATTCATTCGCGATAAAGCTTTACTAGTTCTTGCAAAAACCACAATTCCAGTTGTAGGCCGATCCAAACGATGAATCACACCCAAGAAAACATCACCAGGTTTATTATACTTTTCTTTAATATATTCTCTCACAACATCAGACAAAGGTTTATCGCCTGTTTTATCGCCTTGAACAATATCGCCCACACGCTTATTAACCACAATGATGTGATTGTCTTCGTGAAGTATCTGCAGGTTTTCTTTGGTAGAGATAATTTTCATTACGAGAATTTGAATTATATAGAAGTTTGGCTAAAGCCTTTAAGGAGGATTAAAAATAAACCTCCAGCTAAAGCTGGAGGCAATTTATAAAACCTTTGCACCTTTGTTACTTTGGATCTTTGATCCTGAAAAATCTTAGTCCCGATAGCTATCGGGATAGCAACTTAGGACCTTAGTATCTTAAAAAAATTAATATTGTTCCTTTTCATTAGGAAAATCACTAGACTTAACATCAGCAGCATATTGGCTGATTGCTTTTGTCATTTCTTCGTAAAGATTTAAGTAACGGCGCAAGAAACGTGGACTGAATTCGTTGTTCATTCCTAGCATATCATGGATTACTAGGACCTGACCGTCAACGCCACCTCCAGCACCAATTCCGATAACAGGAATAGAAATACTGTCTGCTACTTTTTTAGCGAGAGCTGCTGGGATTTTTTCCAAAACGACAGCAAAACATCCTACTTTTTCAAGCATTTGAGCATCTTCAATTAATTTCTCAGCTTCTTCTTCTTCTTTAGCGCGAACAGTATAAGTCCCGAATTTATAGATAGATTGAGGAGTTAGTCCCAAATGTCCCATTACTGGAATTCCGGCATTTAATATTTTTTTGATAGACTCTTTAATTTCTTTTCCGCCTTCCAATTTCACAGCATGCGCACCACTTTCTTTCATGATTCTGATAGAAGAACGTAAAGCTTCTTTTGAATCTGACTGATAACTTCCGAAAGGCAAGTCAACTACAACCAAACCTCTTTCTACAGCGCGAACTACAGAAGAAGCATGGTAAATCATCTGATCTAAAGTAATAGGCAGAGTAGTTTCATGACCAGCCATTACGTTTGATGCCGAATCACCAACTAAAATTACATCGACACCAGCGGTATCAACAATTTTCGCCATTGTATAATCATACGCAGTCAGCATAGAGATTTTTTCTCCATTGCTTTTCATTTCAATTAATGACTTTGTTGTGATTCTTTTATAATCTTTTTTTGCTACAGACATTTTATTGTTTTTTTGATAATGTAAAAGTATTGAATAATTGTAAAAGGGGAATCAGCAATAATAGAATATTTCGACAGAAAATAGTTTTCCGTCTTTAAATTCTAATCGGAATTGGCTGTCTTCCATGATGATACTGTAAATGTGGGGCGATTTTAGAGAAGCTTCAATATAAGTTCCATATTTTTCAATGAAAGCTTTTTCAGACAGCGTATGATCTAAAATAGCGTTTTGATTTATAATAAATTTGTTGTTTTCGTTGATGAAAACTTTAATGATTTCTCCCTGCTTTTGTTTTTCATCAACAGAAATTTCCAAATCTGGATAGTAGTAAAATAAATCACTCAAATAAATGCCGCATTCGTCTGAAATACGAGTTTTTTTGGGTGGATTTCCCATCGTTTTAATTAAATCTGCCAGCGAAATGTTAACCGATTTTGTTTTAAAACCTTTTAAAGAATAATGGGATTTTTGAGTAAAGGCAATAAGCTGTTCTGATAATTTATGATTTGCCAGTCCTTTGGCTAAAGCCATATTCAATTCTGTTTCTGCTAATAATTTTGGGTCGTTGATTTGCTTCACAACTTCATAATATCTTTGATATGCTGGTGTAAGTTTAGCATATTCGCTGTTCCAAGCCAATTCTACAATTCTTTCGCTAACCGTTTTTCGTTCTTTAAGAGCGTTTGCATCAAGTTTGTCGAAATCTTTCAATAAAGCATCAAAATTTGGTCTCATACCAAGAAATTTTCTCAGTGTATATTTAGAATATTCTTCATTAAAGCTTCCGCTGATATTTACCCATTCGTCAGGATTTACAGGAAGATAGTTTACTGCAACAGGATCTCCTGTAAATAAAATTTCTCTGATTTTTGAAGTTTTATCGGGCAAGGCTCTTGCTTTTAGTCCAGCAGCAAGAACAAAAAGGTGATTGCCTCCGTAGTAAGCATCTCCGCCTTCCAAAATAGGATTTTTGGTATCTTTAATTTTTACATCTTTTGCGTTAAGGCTGTTTGCAATAAACTTTTCTTGCACATAACCTTCGTTCAAATTATCAGCTTGTATTTTGTACCAGCCATTTTGATTTTCAGATAATAAGCGAACTTCTGCTCCATATTTAAAATACCCTAAAAAATCGGCAGATGCATTCGGAGAAATAAATAATCTTGTATCAGAATTTAAAAAATAACGTTCTTGAGAATGAAGTAAAATAGAACAGAAAAAGAGTAAAAGGTAAAGTTTTTTCATGTAAATGGTTGGTTTTTTCTGCCACGAATTACACGAATTTACACCAATTTTTTTTGAGTATTTGAGTGAAATTTAATTCGTGCTAATTTGTGTAATTTGTGGCAAACCTTAAAAAGTTAACAATCAGCCATATTTACGGCAACTGCAAGACCTCCTTCAGAAGTTTCTTTGTATTTTGAATTCATATCTTTTGCTGTTTCCCACATTGTGTTAATCACTTTGTCTAAAGGAACTTTAGCATTTTTAGAATCCGTTTCTAAGGCCAATTCAGCAGCATTTATTGCTTTAATGGCGCCCATTGTATTTCTTTCGATGCAAGGAATCTGAACCAAACCGCCAATAGGATCGCAGGTTAAACCTAAATGATGTTCCATTGCGATTTCGGCTGCCATAAGAACCTGAGCAGGAGTTCCGCCCATCAATTCGCATAAAGCTCCCGCTGCCATCGCAGAAGAAACGCCAATTTCAGCCTGGCATCCGCCCATTGCAGCAGAAATAGTAGATCCTTTTTTGAAGATACTTCCGATTTCGCCCGCAACCATCAAAAATTGTTTGATTTCTTTTTCGCCAGCACTATGGTTTTCGATCACCATATAATACATTAAAACGGCCGGAATTACTCCAGAACTTCCGTTGGTAGGTGCTGTAACAACACGTCCAAGAGAAGCATTTACTTCATTCACGGCAAGTGCAAAACAGCTAACCCATTTTAGAATCTGACGAAATTTTACCTCAGTTTTTCTAATTTCTTCCAACCAGCTTTGCGGGTCGGTATAATTAGACAATCCGATTAAGTTTTGGTGCATGTCAAAAGCTCTCCTGCGCACATGAAGTCCGCCAGGAAGAATGCCTTCAGAGTGGCAGCCAATGTACATGCATTCCAGCATGGTATTCCAAATGCGCATTAATTCTGAATGCACTTCGGCTTCTGGACGCATCGAAATTTCATTTTGATATACAATTTCAGAAATTGATTTATTTTCAGTAATCGTATAATTCAACAATTCAGCTGCGTTTTGAATCGGGTAAGGAAACGCACATTTTATAGCTTTTTTTTCTTTAGCATTGGTACGTTCTTCTTTTACAACAAATCCGCCTCCGATAGAATAAAAAGTAGATTCATATTCAGAATCATCAGATTTGTAAGCTGTAAATTTCAAACCATTGGCATGAAACGGAAGAAAATCTTTGTTGAAAACAATGTCTTGAAGAAAAAAGAACGGAATCACTTTTTGGTTGCCCAAATTGATTTCGTTTGTAGTTTCGATTTTTTTAATAATTCCCGCAATATCTTCAACAGGAATATATTCAGGATCTTGTCCGCTCAATCCGAGCATTACAGCAAGATCTGTTGCGTGGCCTTTTCCAGTTAAAGAAAGAGAGCCATATAAGTCGACTTTTACTCTTGTAATGTCGTCTAAAATTGCTTCGTTTTTGAGCTCTTCAAGAAAACGTTCGGCAGCGCGCCAAGGACCTAAAGTATGTGAGCTTGAAGGGCCAACGCCAATTTTAAGCATATCAAAAACAGAGATACATTCTTCCATTGTTCAATTTTTGTTAAGACAAAGATAATCGAATAATGCAATTATGATTATTTTTTGATTGTTAATCTTGCGTATTTGTTAAAAATAATATTAAAATTTAATAATTCGGCAACGAAATAAATTTAAAACCTTAATATGCGCTTTAAGTAAAAAGTTCACTATTTTTAGGTATTTTTGTAAAAGAACGAGTGCTAAAAAATACTCGATTCTTCAATATTAATACTTCATGGATTTTGTTTGAATTCTGAAAATGTCTTTTTACAAATTATAATGCCACAAGAAGATAAAGTTACCATATGATAGAATTTTTCAGACATCTATTACAAGAATTCGAATTACCTTTAAGCAACCCCGTATTGATTTTTTCGTTAATACTTTTTATTATTCTGCTTTCGCCGATTTTGCTTAAAAAGATTAATATTCCGGGAATTATTGGACTAATTATTTCTGGAGTTATTATCGGTCCGCACGGTTTAAATATCTTGGCGAAAAACTCTGCAGTTGATCTTTTTTCAACAATTGGACTTCTTTACATTATGTTCATTGCTGGATTAGAATTGGATATGAATGAGTTTAAAGCCAATCGAAATAAGAGTTTGCTCTTTGGTTTTTTTACCTTCATTCTGCCGCTTTCAATTGGTTTTCCAGTTTGTTTTTATTTGCTTCAATACGATTTTAATGCCAGTTTTTTAACTGCGAGCATGTTTGCGACACATACTTTGGTTGCGTATCCGATTGTGAGTAAATTGGGAATTGCCAAAAATCAAGCAGTTGCCATTACTGTGGGAGGAACAATTTTGACCGATACAGCTGTTTTGATTATTTTGGCCGTAATTATGGGAAGTGCTCAAGGAAGCTTAAATCAGGCTTTCTGGATCAAATTGACTATTTCGCTGGCAATTTTTTCAGCCATAATGTTTTTGCTTATTCCAAGAATTGCTAAATGGTTTTTCAAAAAATTAGAGAGTGAAAAACATGCACATTACATCTTTGTGCTTTCTGTTGTTTTCTTTGCAGCTTTTTTGGCCGAAGTAGCAGGGGTAGAGCCTATCATTGGCGCGTTCGTGGCTGGATTGGCATTGAATCCTTTAATTCCGCATTCTTCAGCATTAATGAATAGAATTGAGTTTATTGGAAATTCATTATTCATTCCGTTTTTTCTGATTTCAGTAGGAATGTTAGTTGATGTCAGCGTTATTTTAAGCGGACCAACAGCTTTAATCGTAGCCGGAACTTTGAGTGTTGTGGCAATATTTGGAAAATGGATTGCAGCATTTTTTACTCAAATTGTTTTTAAATACACCAGAACCGAAAGACAGCTTATTTTTGGGTTGAGCAGTGCGCACGCGGCAGCAACTTTAGCCGTGATTTTGGTGGGTTATAAAGCTAAAATTTTAGATGAAAATATCTTAAACGGAACCATTATTCTAATCCTGATTACTTGTATTGTGGCTTCGTTTGCAACTGAAAAAGCCGCTAAGAAAATTGCAATCTGCGAAGAAGAGTTTTCTCATGAAGATGCTGGTAGGGATCAAATTTTAGACGAGCATATTCTGATTCCGCTGGCGAAAACTTCTGCCGCGGCAAGTTTATTGGATTTTGCTCTTTTGATAAAAGATAAAAAATCATCTAACCCCATTACTTTATTAACGATTGTTCCCAATAATAATCAGGCCGAAAAGAACATTTTGAAATACAGAAAAGCGGCCGATAAATTTGTTATTCAAGGCTCGGCTTCAGAAGTTAAAATCAATACCATTGCCAGAATTGACCACAATCCAGCGAGTGGAATTGCCAGAACTTCAAAAGAAATTATGTCCGATATTGTAATTGTCGGATGGCCGAGAAAAACAGGATTTATCGATAAAATTTTTGGAGAAAATGTAGATTCAATCATCAATAATGTTGATAAGAGTCTGTTTATCTGTAGATTTCAGAAGAATTTTATCGAAGAAAAAAGATTGGTTTTTATTTGTCCTCCATTTTCTGAAAGAGGTGTCGGGTTTCATTTACTGCTTCAGAAAATATGCCGTTTATCACAGGAATTGAGTATTCCGATTGTGCTTTATGCTGAATATAAAACTCACGAAACCATTCAGCAGATTGCTAATAATTTGAAATTAAATGCCAAATTAGGATTTAAAAATGTTTCTGATTGGGAAGATTTTGAAAGTATTTCAGACGAAATAAAACTAACCGATTTAGTAGTTTTTAATCTTTCTAGAAAGGGTTCTGTTTCATATCAGTCTATTTTTGATAAACTGCCGCAGAAATTTGAAAAATATTTCAACGATAACAATGTGATTTTAGTTTATCCGCAAGACGATAGAAAAGAAAGTTCAATGGATGCTTATGAAGATTTTACATCATCGCCTTTAGCAAAAGGAATCGAAGCCATAGAACAGATCGGGCGAGGTATTGGAAGTATTTTGAAGAAAGGATAACTCATTTATAGTTTTATGACAGAAGAATTAGCAGAGATTTTTAGGAAGTATGTTTTTCCAAAACGGGATGAAAATTCTTTAGTAGCAATTGAAGATATTCAGGAGCATTTAAAATTTGATCTTCCAGAAGACTATGTTTATTATGTTGAGAATTACTTGGGAATAGATCAGTTTATTGGAGTTGAGTTTATAAAACTTTGGAGTCTAGAAGAAATTATCGATGCAAATTTAGAATATCATATTTTTGAAAAACTGCCCCAAACACTCGCCATTGGCACAAATGGAAGCGGTGAATTTATAGGAATTGAATTTGATGATGATAATTCTGTAAAAATCATTCTTTCTCCTTTTATTGATTTGAATTCTAAGTATCACGTCGAAATTGGAAAATCATTTACAGATTTTCTTGTTCGACTAGATAAGGGAATTGAATGGTTTCAAGATTAAAAATAAATGCTATGAATCACAAAATAAAATCAATCAGACCTTTTATTGGAGCTAAAAATTTCGAAATCTCAAGAAGCTTTTACCGCGATTTAGGATTTGAAGAAACAGTTTTAGAATCTAATTTTTCAGTTTTTAAATCTGGAGAAATCGCTTTTTATCTTCAAGATTATTACGATAAAAGTTGGATTGAAAACACTATGATTTTTGTAGAAGTTGATGATGTCGAGCGTTATTATGACGAGCTTTTAGCTTTAAATCTTCCCAAAAAATACGAAAGAGCAAAATTAACTCCGATAAAATATTTAGATTGGGGAAGCGAATGTTTTCTGCACGATCCAGCAGGAGTTTTATGGCATTTTGGAAAATTCAAGTAAATGAATATTTGATCGTACCGCGATTCGAATAATCGAATTTGCAATTCAACTCATTTCAATAATATAAATTCGTGAATTCGTGGCAAAAAAACTATCTCAATCCAAAATCACCCAAAACACGAGTTGTTTTTTTACGCTGATACCAGTCATTGTAAACCAATTCTAGATTTTTGACTTCGAATTCTCCAAAATCATAATCACGAAATTTATCTGCAATTTCAATCAGTTTTTTAGGATCATGAAGTTTTTCTTGAAAACGCATTACTGTAGAATGTGCGGTAGAAATCTCATATCGGCTGTCTATAGATTGCTGTAATCCTGAATTTTTGAAATTTTCACGCAGTCTATTTCTAAGATTATTCAACGTTTCGTCACTTGGGAACCCCTGAATCATAATGGCTGATGGAGAAGCGGTTATGCCTTTGTAATGAATTTTGATTTTCTCTACTTCAACAAGACTTCTGCAGATGATTTCAATATATTCGTTGGGAGAAATCTGATTCATACTAAAGTTTTCTGAACAAGAAATAATCGACATTACCGTAATATGGATATCTGAATCTGGATAAAAATACTGTTCTGGTTCAGCTTTTTTTAATTCGTTGATAAAAGTCTGAATGTTGGCTTTTATTTCATTATTCGGGCGAATAAGAAGCGTGATTCCAAAACGGGAATCGGATTCGTTTTTAAGTTCAGAATCAATCGAGTATTTTCCTGCCGAAATGATTTCAGAAGATGTTTTATAAAGCTGATTGTAATGTTCGGTTAAATTCATTAGGGTTATTTCTTTTTTGCTTTTTCAAGATTTTCTTTTACCCTAAACTTAACGATTTTGGTAATTAAATCGTAAGGCATTGGATCTTTCAAAGGAAACTGCACAGAACCTTTTCCTGATTTATATTTTGAAAGTTCTGCAGCAAAAGCTTCATGTCCAGAAGGCAGTGCATAAAGCCCGATATGATTTTTAAAAGCTGCAAAATAAACGACAATCCCTTTCTGCTCAAAAGCTGGCATCGAATAACTGATTTTCTCTTTAGCGTCAGGCGCCGCTTTCTGAATCGTCATACGAACTTTTTCTAAAACTTCCTGAACATCATTCGGAAATCCACCAATGTATTCGTCTATATTTTCGGGTTTCTTTACTTCCATAGTTTTTTTGTTTCAGGTTTCACGTTTCAAGTTGACTTTCTTTGCGGTTAAATTTTTACCGCAAAGTGCGCTAAGGTTTTTAAATGCGAAGACTAAGCAAAATCTATATTTTAAGTTCGCAAAGCATAGTCTATAAAAAACTTTGTCTAGACAAAGCTTTGTGAACTTTTTCATTTTAAATGACTCTCAAAAAAACTTAGCGTTCTTTGCGTAAATCTTTGCGTGCTTTGCGGTAAAAAAAGACTTTTGCGGTTAAATTTCATCAAGCAAGCCCTTTCGGAAAGCGATCTAAAACTAGATTCAATCTTAAATTATGTTCTAAATAAGCTTTTGCTCCAGCCAAAACCAAAGTGAAACCCTCAGTTGAGTTGCGAACCTGATCGATTATTTTGTCTGAATCTCCGTGAAAACCAGAATTTGTAATACTAACAAACGTTTCATTTTCGTTTAACGGACTAAAAACCCATTCGACCAATGTAATTTCGTCAGGATTTCCCCATTCGATCACAATTTTTTTATTTTCTTGAATGACAACTGTCGTAACAGAAAGAGAGAAACCATACATTTCCCAAGTCCATTCGGTTTTTTGGTTTTCCTCTAATTTTCCTGATCCTTTTGTAAACCAAAATTTACTCGTAATCTGCGGATCAATAAAAGCCTGAAAAACATCTGAAACAGGTTTTCTAATGAGCATTTCGGCCTTTGCATATTTGTTGTTTTCTGTTTTCATGGTTGATGAGTAAGATGTGTAAGTTAAAAATGAGTTTTTTGGGACTTCTAAATTAAGAAAGAAATTCCGAAAAAAGGGAATAAAAAAAATCCATACAAGTTTTTTCCTTGTATGAATTTTATGGTTTTGAATTTAAAATATTATTCTCGTATTGTAGTTTTATCGTGTAAAGCAATTTCTGCAATTTCGTCTTTTCGTTTAAAGCTGACACCAGTGTGCTGCTGCATATATCTAATAAGTTCATACGTAGCATTTACCATTTGAGGCGTACCGCCAATACGGTCATGAAAACTAATAGACATTTGACGGCGCTGAGTTTCGCTTTCAGCATATAATTGGTCAAACTCCATTTTAACCTGTTGTAAGAACTGGTCAGCGGAAAAGTTTTTCCCTTCTATTAAAACAATATCATTGCATCGAAGCGTATATGGAACAACGGCAAAATCCTTGTTTTTTACCTGAATAATGAAGGGCTCGTCTCTACTGAGGTCATCAATATGGTATTTAAAACCAAGTTCCTGTAAAATATCGAGTGTGTTTTGTCCTCTACGAAGCCAATTAGCATTGTAACCTATAGGAGTAAAACCAGTAATTTTTTTGATTGCGTCTACACCATCTTTTATAAAGTTTTTTTCTTCTTCATATGGCATTGTATATTGTGTGCTCCAGTTCATTCCGTGTGCTGCGGCTTCATGGCCTCTTTGAACAATTTCTTTTGCCAGTTCAGGATTTTTTAAAACGGCAGTTCCAACCATGTGTGAAGTTACTTTTACCCCTAATTTATCCCAATTGTCCAACATGCGGGGAATACCTTCTTTATACCCGTAATCGTACCAAGTTGCAGCAGGAAGATCAATAAAGCCTTTTTGTATATTTTGAGGAAAAGGACTTTCTGTATTTTGCGGCTGCCCTCCGGCTTCAAATTGCATGGAAATCGAAACGACTAATCTTGAACCATCGGCCCATTTCGTTTTTTGAGTAGAAAAAAGCGGAGCATTTTTTTGAACACTAGACACAGCTTCGATAGGGTTTATCAAGCCAGCGATTCCTATTATACTGGTTTGTTTTATGAAATTTCTTCTTGAACTCATGATGTTTATTTTTTAATTAAAGTATCAATTGCCCAGCTGTTGTAATCTACAAAATGTAATAACAAAGCAAATAATGAAATGTGAATTAATTGTGAGGGAATAGCCTCCCAGTTTTCAATCATTGATGTTCCAAATAGCAGAGCCAGCATTACTAAGGATCCGGCAATTAAAGATGGTTTTGTAAATAAACCGAGCAATAGTAAAAAACCAATCGCAAATTCGGCTATGGGAAGCAGGTAACTGAATGGTGTTACAATTATTTTTGGCAGTATAGAATTTTCAAAACTGCCAACCATCCAATTACTGAAAGCGGTAAGTTTTGGCAATCTGACTAAGCCATGGCCAAACATGCTGATTGCAACAGCAAGTCGTAAGAATAAAAATGAGGTTGTTTCCATAATGATGTGATTTTTATACGACAAAGTTGCATATAACAGATTGTCAAAATTTGTACAATCATTGGAATAATTTGTATTTTTGAAAGATGGAAATTAGAAATTTATACCAACCTTTTGAACTTCAGTTTTTAGAAGTTTTAGAATATGAAGCAAAAGAACGCAAGAATACTTTCTTTGAGATGGTTTTTGTTTTAGAAGGAAAAGGAATTCAGATAATCAACGACCACAGATTACCTTACAGCTCAGACAAACTTTTTTTAATTTTCCCTCAGGATACGCACAGTTTTGAGGTTATGGAGAAAACGAAATTTTTCTTTATACGATTTCATGATAGTTATTTAAAGACACAAAATAGTGAAGGAATTCAGAAACTTGAATTTATTTTTCATAACCACAATCACCTGCCGGGATGCATTCTGAAAACCGTAACTGATAAACCTTTGATTAGGACAATGATTGAAGCGCTAATTATGGAAAAGGAAAATCAGTTTCCACAGCAGCAAGAAGTTATTAAACAGATTTTAAATACTATTATCACAATAGCTGCTAGAAATATTTCGCTCATTGCACCTTTAAATCTAAATCAGTCTAACATTGCTCCAAGTTTGGATTTATTAAATTATGTCCATCAGAATATTTATCAGCCAGAACATTTGAAAACATCCAACATGGCTGCTGTCTTTAATATTTCGCCAACCTATATCAGCGAATATTTTAAAACCAAAACGGGTCAAAGTATTCAGAAATATACTATTACTTATAAAATCAAACTAATAGAAACTAGATTAAAATATACAAACATGCAGATTAATGAGATTGTATATGAGTTTGGTTTTAGTGATGCCAGTCACCTGAATCGATTGTTTAAAAAACATACGGGTTTAAATCCAAGTGATTATAAAAAACAGTTTAAAAGTGTATAGGTAATAATTCTATCAAACGTTCCTTTTATCAATCCATTTCCCAACAGTTGGCGCAACATAATTTTTCATTTGGTTGAGCAAATCATCAATATTATCACTAACCAAAAGCATTTCTCGATTCACTTCTTTTAGCAATCCTTTTTCTGTCATGGTTTGTAGTAAAGTTATCAAAGCATCATAAAAACCGTTTACGTTCAAAATGGCAATTGGTTTTTTATGCAAGCCTAATTGCGCCCAAGTCAGCATTTCGAAAAGTTCTTCTAGCGTTCCAAAGCCTCCAGGAAGCGCAATTACACCATCACACAAATCATTCATTTTGGTTTTTCTTTCGTGCATGCTTTCTACCAAAATTAATTCGGTCAAACCTAAATGAGCAATTTCTTTAGATCGTAAAAAGTTTGGAAGAACCCCGATTACTTTTCCGCCTGCATGTAAAGCGCCGTCAGCAACTGCGCCCATCAAGCCCACATTAGCACCTCCATAAACTAATTCTATATTTTGCTCGGCTAAAGTTCTTCCTAAAGCGATTGCCTGTTCTTCGTAAATTTTTTCAGTGCCAAAACTAGAAGCGCAGAAAACGGTTATTCTTTTCATTTTTTTTATTTTTTTAAGAAAGGAAAGATGGAAGATGAAAGAAGCAAGAGGATTTTTTCCAACTTCTTTCATCTTTCATCTTTCATCTTTCATTTATTCTTTTTTCTTCAACTCATATTCAAAATAAGGCACTTCTGCACCATTAACAATAAATGTCAGTTCATTGATTTTTTCTGCTCCAAGTTTCAGAACGGCTTTTTGAGAACGGAAGTTTTCAGCTCCAACATGAAAAAGTACTGAATTAACATGCTGGAAAGCGTAATCCATCATTAATTTTTTGTTTGATTTATTATATGGCCCGCCCCAATATTTTCTCGTAATAAAAGTGTAACCAATTCCAACGCTCGATCTTTCGGGATTATAGTCGTAAAAACTACTTGTTCCCATTATTTCATTAGTTTGTTTATCAAGAATTAAGAACGGATTTTTTGTAATTATAATATCAAAAAAAGTTTTAAAACCTTCTTTTGTATAGCGGTCTTTTGCAGGATTCTGCTCCCAAATCAAAGGATCGGAAGCCGCTTCAAATAAGGCATCAAAATGTTTTTCTTCTAATGGAATTAATTTTGAGATTTCGTTTTCAAGGAAATCGGGCTGTAAATTGAAGTTTGATATTTCCATTTTTTTGTTTTTTGATTGGTTAATTTTTATTCCATTCAGTTTCTCGTTTTTAATCTTTGTTGATTCGTCAGAAATCTTTCAACTTCGCTCAGGAAGACAGAATCAAATCTGTTTTAATCTGCAAAATCTGCATGAAAAAAAAATTAAATCTGTTTAATCTGCACACATGAAACATTTTGCATTTTAATCTGTTTTCCTACTTTTTTTAATAACCCAGTTTTAAAATCTCTTTTAAAAACAATTATATTACCTGTTAGAACATTCGAAGCGACTAAAAATTTTCCGCTTTCGTCAATCGCAAAAATTCGAGGATGTTTTCCTAAAGTAGATTGATAACCAATGCTTTTCAGTAAACCATTTTCATCAATAGAAAAAATAGCAATATTGTTTTCCTTGCCTCGGTTTGTAGCATAAAGAAATTTACCATCAGGAGAAATATGGATGTCAGAACTTTCAAAACCTTCTTTTATTTTTTCTGGATGTGTGGCAATGCGCTGAATTTTGTTTAAAATGTCATTTTCATAATTGTAAACGCTTATTTGTCCCGCCATTTCTTCAATGCAATATCCCCATTTTTGATTGGGATGAAAGGTAAAATGTCTTGGTCCAGCTTCTATATCAGTTTTCGTAAACGGATTTTGAGTTTCAACTAAAGGTTTTTTCTGATTTTCATCAAAAGCATAACAGCGAATTTTATCGGCACCTAAATCGGGCAAAAACAAATAATCGCACTTTGGAGAAAATACAGCTGAATGTACATGAGACCTGGTTTGTCTTTCTTTATTCACGCTTCCATCCATGTAGTGAAAATTCTGTGCAATCGAATCGATTTTACCGTTTTCCAGAAGAGGATAAACAGAAACGCTGCCTTCTGTATAATTGGCGTTGGCAAGCCATTTTCCGTTTTTATGAACGCTGACATAAACCGGATTTTCGCCACCGCTTCTTTGGCTGTTTAAAAAAGTCAAAGTTTTCGCTGTAGTATTAAATTCAAAACTGCTCACGCTTCCTGCATTTGGAGTTTTGGTATCTGTACAGGCGTAAACATATTTTCCATTAGGAGAAACTGTCAAATAAGACGGATTGACAATATTTTTAACCGAAGTAAATTTGGTCAGCTTTCCTCTCAAAGTGTCCAATAGATAAACCTGAATTGCTTCTGCCGTTTTATCACGATTATAAGAGCCCAAAAAGACATAAGTGTTTTGAGAAAAGATGTTGGTTGTTACGAGAAATAAAAGTGCTAAAAAAAATTTGTTTTTCACGGTTTTTTAAGTTTGTTTCAGGTTTCAGGTTTCAAGTTTTCCTATACTAATTGGAAAGCTCTTCGACTTCGCTCAGGGTGACATAACAATTAATAATTAATTAACCTCTTTCCACCATTGTTTAAATTGCTGTTTATCATCTTTTAAATCTACTGTTTCGCCAATCATTGGTGTAATTAAAGTAATTGGATTTTCAGACAAACTATTCAATTCTGTAACTTTTTTCAAAGGTTCATCCCAAGAATGAAGCGATAATGAAAATTTAGAAGAATGCACTGGGAAAACTCTTTTGGCTTTTAGGTCTTTCATGGCTTTTATTACATCTTCTGGCATATTGTGAATGTATTTCCATTTCTCATTATATTGGCCATTATCAAGTAAAGCAATGTCAAAAGGGCCATATTTTTCACCGATTTCTGCAAAATGAGAATCGTAGCCACTGTCTCCACCCAAATACATTTTAAAATCTTTAGTTTCGAGAATAAACGAAGTCCAAAGCGTATTGCATCTTTTAAAGCTTCTGCCTGAAAAATGCCTTGATGGCGCGGTATGAAGTGTTAGATTTTCATCTAATTTGATGGTGCTGTACCAATCTTTTTCGATAATTTTATCTGACGAAAATCCCCAGAATTCCAAGTGCGAACCAACGCCAAGAGCCGTGATTATTTTTTTAGTTTTAGGTTTTAATTTTAAAATCGTATCGTAATCCAAATGGTCATAATGGTCGTGCGTAATCAATAAATAGTCAATTTCTGGAAGATCGTCGACCGTATAAATATCAGATCCTTTAAACGATTTTGTTGTACCAGGAATCGGAGAGGCGTTACCGCTAAAAACAGGATCAATTAAAAAACGTTTTCCTTCAAGCTGAATAAAATAGGAAGAATGCCCAAACCAAACTAAAATATCCTGATCTAAAGAAAGTTCTAATAAATTGGTTTTTATAGACGGAATCAAATCTGTCGGAGTTTTTCTTTCTACCTTTTTAAAGAAAAATTCAAATAAAACTCCCGCCATGCTTGCTCCTTCGATCAAATCTGGCGTAAAACTCTGATTTTCGAATTTCCCATTTTTATACTGAGGAGAGTTTTGAATTTGAATGAGCCTTTCGCCAGAAGGCGCTTTCCCGAATTTTGGGTGGTTCAAAAATCGGTATAGAACAAGGGCTATTAGTACTAATAGAATTAAAAATGTAATCATTTATTTTGAGGGATATAATTTCTGGGTATGTGCTATAGAAAGTAAAACTATTTCTTTTAAGATTTCGATGTTGGTATCAGCCAATTTTTTAATGTAAATACAGGCTTTAGAAGAGGTATGTTTTCCAAGTTGAGATAAAAGTGCTTCTCTTTTTTTTTCTGGCAGATAAAAATAAACGGTCAGTGCAGTTTTTCTTGGAGAAAAACCCGCAAGTGGCGCATCTCCTTCATGTCCGCTTTCATATTTGTAATGATAACTTCCGAAACCAATAATACTAGGTCCCCACATTTTAGGTTCAGATCCTGTTATTTCCTGCATTATTTTTAGGAGTTCGAAAGCGTCATTTCTTTTGCTATCATTTTCAACAGCGTTAATAAAATCAGTAACGCTATTTTGAGTTTCTGTGGTTTTATTTTTTGCCATTTTAGCTTTACTTTTTCTTTAATAAATTGGTTTTCAAAAGCATGTTTTTGATTTTAAATTCAGAAGCATAATACAAATTAGAATCTTCAGGCATCTGATTTTCCATGACAATCAAACTCACATCACTTTCTGGGAAATACAAATTTACAGAAGAAAAACCATCTCCTAAACCTGTGTGGCCAAGATATTTAACGGACTCTTTTTCTACAACTCTAATCCCGTAGCCGTAACCGTCTTTTTCTTTGCCGAAGAAATTGTGCTGGGATAGAATGGTATTTTGAGTTAATAGCTGATAAGACTCTGGTTTCAGAATTTTTCCTTTATGAAGATTATTGTTCCAAATCGCAAGATCTGAAACGGTTGAAATAATGCCATCTGCTCCAAGACTTTCGTCAGTAATTTGTCTAGTTGTAATAGGTTCCAACTGATTTTTTGCATTAAAATAACCAGTTGCCAAATTTTGAGTTTTATCTGCAGAATAGCAAGAAGTCTGATTCATTTTTAATTTCTTAAAAAGCGATTCGGCAACCTCTCTATAACTTTTTTTAGAGCTGAATGCTACAATTTTGGCAACCAAATTGAAACTTAGATTTCCATATTTAAATTGCGTTCCAGGTTTAAAACCCAATGGTTTTTGTAAATCTACAATTCCGTGAGAATGATTTAAAAGTTGATGAACTGTAACAGAATCTGCCCAAGTTTGCGTGAGTTCTGGCAAGTACTTTTTGATTGGAGCATTCAAATCGACATTTCCTTTTTCAACTTCCAATAAAAGTAAGGTTGCGGCAATTAATTTGCTGTTTGACATGATTTCGAATTGTGTATCCAATATTAAAGGTTTTTTGGTTTCAAAATTCGAAAAACCTTCGACTTTAGAGTATAGCGTTTTTCCGTTTTGCGAAATTAAAACCACACCATTAAATTTAGGATTAGCCTTTTGGAGTATACTATCTATGCTTTTTTTATAATCCTCTTTTTTTTGAGCTGATGAATTGAAAGAAGAAGCGAAGATTAAAACAAATAATAAGGAGATTTTGGTGATGAAGTTCATTTTGGTTATTTATTTTCTTTTAGTTAGTTTTCAGTCTTAGTCTCAGTTTTCAGTTCCAAATTGGCGCTGCCACTGTGACTGTAAACTAAAACATTCCATTTTGATTAATTGAATCTTTTGGTACAGGTTGCCCGAGATCCCAGAGTTCGACGATTTTATCATCCTTAAACTTTAAAATATGAACTACTGCAAAACCAATATCTTCCGAATTCTGCTTTAGGTGAGAATGTACAGCAACGAATTTATCGTCTTCTAAAATATGGTGGATTTTGAAAATTTTATTTGGATTTGTTCTGGCAGACTCTTCCATAGCAAGCATTAATGTCTCTGCATCGCCTTTGAAGTAGGCATTATGATGCTTGAAATTTTTTCCGACATATAACCGAAAACCTTCATGAGAATGTCCTTTGGCTGCCAATTTCAGGAAGTTTTTAGCGATTTCTTTCTTAGTCATGATTCAGGATTTAAAAGTAAACTAAGATATGAAATTAAGCGCTACAAATTTTGCAGAAAAGAATTGAATAATTATAAAATTAAACTTCTTCCGATTTGATTTTGGAAAGGTCTATGCCCAATTTAGCAAATTCTTTTTCTCCCAATTCAGTGATGTAAAAGTGTTTGTCTGAAGCCTCATTTTTGGCAATCCATTTTTTGTCTGCGAATGTTTCAAAAAGCAGTTCGCCAAGTTTACCTCCAATATGGCTGTAGCATTTTTTAGCTGGTTTTATAGTGTTTTGAGTTTTCATTTTTTCTTTAGATTTTCTTTTTTGAAGCAATTTTAGAAGCCAGATATGCCATTGGAAGATAAGCTAAAACCAAATCGACAGCGCTAAACCAAATTGGAGATGGAAGTGTAAAAACCATTGTGATGCCCCCAAATAAAAAGAAAGCTCCGATAATAAAAGCCAGTTTTGTTTTGTGAGAAGCCGCAGATAATGCAGTTGTAAGCGCTCCAGCAAAAGTTCCGATGGCGTGGGCTAAAAAAGGAAATAGAAAATGCTTTGGCTCAAATAAGTGCATGCTAGCCTGTAAACCTTCTGTAGTAGTAACATCTGCGCCATTTGGTGGCGGAATTATAGAACCGCTTATCAAAATGATACTCATATTGACAATGCTTCCGACAACGAGACCTGCAATTACGGCCAAAGTATTTCTTAAAATAGGGTTCATAATTTTCGCTTTTATTGTAACGAATTTATGAAATTTATTCTTTTGTTAAATTATTAATTGAAAGATTGCCTGAACTCAATTGGAGAGACATTAGTCTTTGTTTTGAACAATTTGCTAAAGGATTGCTGATGTTCAAAACCTAATTCAAAAGCAATTTCGCTAACAGATAAATTAGTAGTCGAGAGTTTTTCTTTAGCTTTTTCGATCAGTTTATTATGAATATGCTGCTGTGTGCTTTGTCCTGTATGATGTTTCAGTAAGGCACTTAAATAATTTGGCGATACGTTCAAGTTTTCGGCAATATAATGCACTGTCGGAAGTCCCTTTTTTGTTAAAGAATCGTTGTTGAAATAGTCTTCGAGCAATTTTTCCAATCGTGCCAGAATCTGATGATTGCTTATTTTTCGAGTAATAAACTGGCGGTTATAAAAACGCTCAGAATAAGTCAATAGCAATTCAATTTGAGCGATGATAACATCTTGACTGAATTTATCTATATTGGATTGGTATTCCTGCCGAATATTTTGAATGATGTCAATTATCAGTTTTTCCTCTTTATCAGAAAGATGAAGCGCTTCGTGAACTGCGTATCCAAAATATTCATATTGCTTGATTTTCTGTGCAAGAGGCGTATTCCATAAAAAATCAGGATGGATCAATAATGACCATCCTGTATGCTGCATTTCGGCATTTCCTTCTATAGAAAAAACCTGTCCTGGCGAAATAAAAAGTAAAACACCTTCTTTGAAATCATATTCCTGTTGCCCGTAACGCATTTTGGCATTTGCGTTTCGTTTCAGTGCAATCGAATAAAAATCGAGCATCAAGCTTTTTGGCTCGTCTTCATTCAAGTATTTTAAATCTTCAAAATTATAGACGCTCACCAAAGGGTGTTCAGGTTTTGGCAAGTTTCTAAATTCATGAAATTCGCTGATACTTTTTATTCGGACCGGTTGTAGATTTGCCATAGTCTAAAGTACTTAATTTTGATTATAAATCGAAGCAAATTCTATAGCATAATCTGACAGTTTTGTTTTTCCTAAAACTGAAGGACGATTTTGCTCATAATCTGCGCCCAATGTATTGTTGTAAAGTGCTGCGTACATTTCTACCAAACCTTGCGCAATTTTTGGCTGCATTCCAACAGAAATTAACCCGTTTATGGTTTCTTCATCGCTAATTAACTTCCATTCTAAATTGGGTTTGCCTATTGCTTCACCCAAAATTTTTGCAGTCTGATGGCCAGAAAGTTCTTCACTCGCCACATAACGTATTTTTTTCCCGTCAAGCGGACTACTTATTTCTTCTGTGATAGCTTCTGCAATGTCATTTGGAGAAACCCATGGAATCAATGAATCAGCTCCATAATTTGCCGAAATAAAACCTTGATTTTTTATCGCAGGAATATATGCCAGCAAATTGTAGTAAAATGAAGTCGGACGCATAAAAGTAATTGCAACATCTGACAGCTGATTCAAGACAGCTTCGATTTCATTATAACGTTGAATGATTCCAGATTTTTCTTTTAAATGTGCGCCAATACTGCTTAAGAAAACAACACGTTTCACTCCAGAAAGTTTGATGGCTTCTGCGTAATTATTTCCAATTTTTCGGGTAAAGGCATCCAAGTCGAGATTCGGATCAAAATAATTTGTACGCGGAATCATGCAATAAACGGCATCTGCTCCAGTAAAGGTTTGAGTTAAAAAACTTAAATCTTCTACAGAACCAATTGCAGCTGATGCGCCTAGTTTTTCAATTTCTTCTTGTCTGTCGTTACTGCTTGTGATTACAGTAACAGTATTTCCTTTTTGTACTAACGCCTCTGTTAATGGCTTGCTAATGTTCCCTAAAGAACCTGTAATTATTATTTTCATTTGTTCTATATTTTGATATTACAAAGTTGCGTAACATCAGAACAAATCATTTAGCCGAATCTATTGTTGTTGTAGCCTTTTTTATAGCAACCTTAGTTTTTAGATAAAGCCCTTTCGGTTTCTATTTGAGGTTTTCCAGTTGCATTAGGCTGTCCTTTTCCGGTTTCAATTAGTTTTTTCAAACTGTTCTCGATATAGTTGCTCCAGCCAGCTTTGCAAACATCAAAACATTCATATTCTGGAACCAGACCAACATGTGTAAAAGTGAGCTTTGTTTTACTGTCTTCTTGCGAAATATCAAAAACGGCCGTAGTATTGGTCCATTCTGTATCGTCTTTGGTGAAACTGAAATAATTTTCCTCAATCAGCCAAACAATTTTCTGGTTCGGAATGACTTCGATCAGTTTTATTTTGCAGCGGTGAACATCTTCATAATGGTATTTGAATTCGTCGCCTTCATTTGCTGTTTTCCCTTCAATTTCTTCCGACCACCAGCCTTTAACGTTTTGTATGGCTTTAAAAACTTCTTCGGGTGATTGATTGACAATTATTGTTGTGGTAAAATCTTGAGTATTCATAATCAATTGAATTTTAAATTAGTAAAGTAAAATTACAATCTAAAAATCAAATGATTAAGGTGTCTAGAAGACAATTTTGAGGTGTATTTCGGACAGGTTTAGATTTTAGATTTTAGATTTTAGATTTTGGATTTTGGATTTTGGATTTTAGGATTTGGAATTTTAAATTATAATATTGCTTTAATCTTTTCTGGAATTGTATTGATTATTTCAAAATGTTTTGCCATTACATTTTCAAGCTCTAATGTTCCGCCTAAAATAATCATTTCTTTATTCCTAAAACGTTTTCCAAGTCTATCCTCAAGCATAATTTTTTCCATGCTTTGAGCCATTTCAATTTCATTCAAAAAATCATTAGGATGACCAGCGGTGCAAATTACAAGTCCGTACGGAATGGTTTTCATTTTTCTTGAAGTTTCATTTTGTCCGTACGCATATCCAACAGAATAAACACGATCAAACCAGCCTTTTAATTTTGCAGGACAATCGCTCCACCAAACTGGATACAGGAAAATAATACAATCTGCATTTTCTATTTTTTCCTGTTCTGCTAAAACATCTGCTGGAATCGGAAGCTGTGTTTTGGCAAACCCTTCACGCTCGTATTCTGTTTCAGACATATCGCTGACAAAATTTAATGCATATAAATCTGAGATTTCTACATTCCAGTTTTCATTCCCCAATGCTAATTTTAATCTTTCCAAAACCTGAAAAGTGTACGATTTTTTGCTTGGATGCGCGTAAACGATTAGAATATTCATTTTTGATTTTTTAGATTTCAAATTATTTAAAAACCACAACCGATTTGTACGAAAATACAAATTAAATCAAAACAAAATTAATCTTCAGAAAATTCTAAAATATCTCCAGGCTGACAGTCTAAAACTTTACAGATGGCTTCGAGCGTACTGAAACGAATTGCTTTCGCTTTACCCGTTTTTAAGATAGAAAGATTGGATAATGTCAAATCTACTTTTTCTGAAAGTTCATTTAATGACATTTTTCTTTTTGCCATCATGACGTCTAAATTTACTATAATGGGCATAATTTTTTGTTTATATGGTTAAATCAATTTCAGATTGGATTTCGATTCCTCTTTTAAAAATCTGTCCTACAACAAATATTATAATGGCCATAAAGATCCAAATACTATGGCCTTCAAGATTGAGAGATTCTAGCGAAGGAAGTTTTACACCTTTAATAATTAGCCAATTGTTGAATTTGAAAGCCCAAAAAGAAAACAACCCAATTCCGAAAGCCAAGTATGAAAGGTAAGATATAAACCGCCCCATCTCAGCAGTAAAAGGCTGTTCGATATTTAATTTTTTGTCGTGAAGCATTTTTACAATCAGATAAAACATAATCGCTTTTAAGATCGCAACAATGCTAATAAAACATATTTCTTGAATGTAAAAACTTGGACTGAAATTGTACAGGTCTAGTAAATCAAGAAAACGGGCATTATAAGAATTTATAGTCATAGTGTAAATTCCATTAAAAAGATACATACCGGCTTCAACACATAAGCCAATAAAAATAATCCATGATAAGATGTTCAGGATTTTTAGAATCTGTGGTGTTCCAATTTTAAGTTCCATGCTATTCAAGATTAAAAGTTATGCTGCTAAAATAATAAAAATTTATTGATAAACAATAAATAAATAGTTTTTATCAAAAAAAAAGCTTCAGCAATGAAGTCTGCTGAAGCTTTATATTTGTATGTTGAAATTCTGTAGCTTATTATTATGGATTGTCAATTATCCATTTTCCTTTTTCTTTTGCAATATCGATTACTTTCTGGCCATGTTCGGTCATTAAATTCTGCTGAATCATACGTTCGGCTCTTTCGATGTTCGGTTTGCTCCATTTACTGGTTTTTGGATTTCGGGGAGAGAAAGTGAGGTAATAGCTTTCTCCGTCTCGTTTTTTGCAGAGGCTGTCAATCCATCCAAAACAAAGCGCTTCTTCAGTAGCTTCGATTAAATTTACACTTTGTGTTTTACTTTTTTTGTGATACAAGATTAACCAAACCGATTTTTCTATTTGGCTATTTTCTTCAAGCCAATTTCGCCAATCTTGTCTAGTTGGAGCATAAACAGCCAATTTTCCGTCTTTAGTTTCCATCCTTTTTAGTTTTACTTCGTAAAGGTAAAATGACCTTGTGACAACTGCATGTCAGTAATAAAATTAAAAATAAAGTTTTGAAAAATAATACGTTATGTGTTTCAGTTTACTGCTGAATCTGTTTTCTTAAATCTAAGTTGAGATTGTATTGCTCTTCAATAGGGATAATTTTTCTTTGTACTTTATTTATATCACTTCCTTCTTCTGACCATAAAAATGGATAAAAATTGAAAACCTGATCGCCTTGTAAAGCAATCACTTCTTTTTTCCAATCTTCCCATCGGCTACCTTCGTAATATTTGTCTAGGTCATTATTAAAACAGAATTCTAAAAATTGCGAATAAGTAATATCAAGAGGCTCGAATTCTAAATTATCTGGAGCAAAATAATATATTTTTCCAAGATCTGCTCCAAATGCACCTCCATTTAGCAAATAAAAGCCACCTAAGGCATCGTCGGCAATTAAAAGATGTGAAGGCGTTTCTCCAAATTCTTTAAAAGATTTTCCTTTGTTCCAATCGGGAAGACTGCGGTTTAGTTTTGTGCTTCCAGAACCTAATATTCTGATCCAGCCGTTATCGATTAAAATTCCGCCAGTTTTATACACAATTGCACCCATGGGCGAGCTGGTTGTTACTTGCGTATGATACAAAGCGTCTTTTGCTTTTTGAGGATCTGCGGGAAGAATTTCAACTTTGTTTTTAGCAGAAGCGGTCCATTCTTTTATTAACTTCCATCCGGAATCATTTTGATCGATAAGTTCGTATACAGGTCGCATTTTTGTTTGTGAAAAAGTTGTTGTAGTTAAAAATGTAAAGGCGAGTAGGGGTAAAAGTTTCATTGGTTTTTTTGGGTTAATATGGTTTAGTCATTATTCGAATTAAAACTCCTTTGCGTTTTACAATGTTTTTGTAATCCCATTGAATTTCTTTGCTTTTCTCGAGCCAGCGTTTCAGATCTTCTTCATTTATCTGGCTGGCGTTTGTATATCGCATTTCGGCGGCTTTAAATGAACCTTCATTTTGAAGTTTTTCTTCATCAAAAGATTGTCCACTCCAGAAAAGCAACCGAACCGAATCTTTTAATTTGCTATAACCTACAATAGGATTTCCGTCTATAAACCAAACAGGATGTGCATGCCAGATTTTGTTTTCGGCTTCGGCTAAGTTTTTATGAATAATTGCATAAAGAAAATCGCAGATTTCTTTATTTTCTGCTGTCTGAGAATTATTGTATTCTTGAACCGTCATATCTTCAACCTTTAAGTTATTGTATCTCTTTTGTTAGTTCAAATAAAATATAAGTTCCATTGCCTGATTGTCCTCTCGATTTTTCTACAAATCCTTTTCTGAGGTAAAAATCAATTGCTTTGGTATTGCTTACAAGGCATTTAAGCGTAATTGGAAATGCTGTTTTCTGTATTGCGGCTTTTAATAATTGGGTGCCAATGTTTTTTCCTTGGTATGCATTATCAACGTAAAGATGGTGGATAAAATTGTTAGGCATCCAAATCGAAATAAACCCGACGGGAATATCATCTATAAGTGCACTCAGAATATATTCTCCCTGAGTTTGTTTGTCAAAATCTTCAAGTTTAAATTCTGATGTGTTTTGCTCTGTAAATGTTCGTTGTCGTTCTTTTAAGAAAATGGTTCTTAAAAGCGGTAAATTGACATTTTTTGCTTCTTCTACAACTACCATTTTCGAATTTACATTTAGTGTTCGTAAGTGTAGGCAAGGTAAATAAAAAAATCCGACTTGTTTATGCAAATCGGATTTTGATGTGTTTTATGGCTGAAGCTTTTTCATGAATTCATTCGAAGCCAGTTCCAAAGCTTTATAATAATTTCCTTTTTTAAGTTCGGGAACAGAATAAGTGCTTATTATGTTTTGTGTGTCTTCTGTACTTAATTTGTATTTTATAAAATCGACACTTATAACCTGAATTTGTCTTAATTTTTTACTTAAGATTATTAAAAGAGTAGGGTCTAATCGCGGGTCTTTTGATAGAAATTTATCCAGTTCCAAAGTATATTCTTCCAAGGATTGAAATGGCGCGTAAGATGGAGTTGTAATAACAACAATTTTATAAAGATATTTTTTTTCGAAACCGTTTAGCGTAGAATTCAAAGACTGAAGTTCGGCTGGTGCCAGTATTTTTTCGAAGTCGTTGACACAGTCTGTAGATCCTGAAAAAGAGTTTTTTAACTGAGAAGCAAAATCAGTGTCGTTTTTTGTTTGGGCAGATAAAAGAACTGAAGATAACAGTACGAGCGTATAGAATAATTTTTTCATTCTGTGGCAGATTAGATTTGGTGCAGCAAAAGTAGCACATTCTTTATTTTAAACAGATGAAAAATAGAATAGTTTTGGTTTTAAGTTTAAAAAATATTGTGTCTTATAAATAAAATCCGATCTGTTTTTCGCAAATCGGATTTTTAAGTTTTTTATCGCAATAAAGGCAGCAAATGATCCCATTTTAATTCTTTAGCAAAATCTAAAGCAGTTTTGCCTGTTGCGGTTTTAGCATTTTTATCTGCACCAGATTCCAATAAAACCTCAACAGAAGTCTGATTTCCAGCAATAGTTTCACGATGCAGAAAAGTATATCCTAATTCGTCTTGGCTGGATACTTCTTCAGGATTATTGGTAACGAATTCAATAAGACTTTCTTTCATGTTCTTGCTCATTGGGTGTTCGATCAGATTTTCAGGTTTTTCTTTTTGCTCATTTACAATCAGAATATCATTAAAATCACCAAAATCAAGTCCCCAAGCTTCATCATGAGATGCTCTTTCATCGTCGCTCATCTCAGAACGCATTGCTTGAATTGTAAATGCCCCATAAGTTTGGCCATTAATAGCAAACAGCCAGTCACTGATTTGATTGACCGAAATTGCAATTTCATCTCCGTTATTTACATTCGTCAATTCGTTCGGATCGTTTACTAATACTCCGTATATAGTTTCACCGTCAAAGTTTACATCGTTAATCCACATGTGCTCAACGATAGTTTCGTTGTCTATTTCTTGTGTAAAAGCTAATTTCACGCACGCAACGTCTAATCCAGGTACTATTCTTCTGTATTCCCAAGATAGCTCTCTCCAGAAATATTTAAAAGTTTCCTGAGCTTTTTTGTAAGCTTCAATCATTTTTGGGTTTTCCCCGTCGGCGTAGAATATTTTTGTTTCTTCCATTAGATATAATTTTAAATGATTCTTATAGAATTGAATAGTTTTAACGATAAAAAAACCGATTTGTTTCTGCAAATCGGTTTTTATCATAAGAAATAAATTTTAAAAATTCACATCGTCAGCAATATTTCCGCCCTGCTCTGCAGCAAATTTTGCGGCATATTCTTTTTGTTTTTGCTGCTGATAATCATGAAATTCTGTAATATCAGCTGAATTCCAGTTTTGGTTTTGTTCAGTCATCCATTGCATTGCTACAGATTGGAAATCGGCAAGATTAATTCCGAAATTTTCCAAAATCCATTGCGCACCATCGATTCCGTATTCGTATGCAGCTTGTCTTGCTCCAGCCAATTCTTCGTAGAAATAACGATCGCTTTTTATTCTTTCTAAATTGGCAGCGCCTTCTTCAGAAATTTCAGCTTTTAGGTTTTCTAGTTGAGGTACAGTTACATTTTCAGCATAATATTGTCCGAATAAAGTAGTAACGGTGAACGAAGTATCTTCGCCCATACGTTGTGGCCAGATTGTATTTAATTCTTCCCAAACCGCTGGCTCAAATCCCATGGCTTTGCAAACTTCTAAATAATCAATTCCAGCACTGATTTTAAGGCACATTGCCGTATAAGTTCTTAAATCAACACCGTGAACTGGCTCTAAAAACGGATTATTATCATCTGCTTTTACAAATCCAGAAGTTTGAACTCCTGTATATTTTAATGAATTTGCATGCTCAAAACGAATCATTTGGTCAGAGTCACAGTTATTCCATTCTGTATAAACCGTTCTTCTGTAGTTAAAATAAATGTTCTGAATATCTTTTTCGTCAAGGTTTTCTCCGCTTGCAAGCTCATCTGCAATCCATGCTTCAGCTCTTTCAGCTACTTCATTATCAAAATCTTCAACAGTATAATGTGTTCCGTGCAAAGTTTCTGGATCGTATTCTACTTCTTGATAATTGTCTTCATAATTATTTTCATAATTGTCATTTGACGTCTGAGTCTCGTAATTCTGGTTTTCTTGTTTGTCTCCTGTTAGAGCTCCAAAAAGTTTTTTAAACATTTTTAAATTTTTTAAGGATTAATAAATTATAGGTATTGCAATTGATTTTGATACATTTTTTCGTTGTGCTCCTTTAAATCTGGTGTGATTTTATTCAACTCGTCATACATTGCTCTTAAATATTCCTGATGAAGTTTTGGGGCATTTTTAATGGCAAATTGTCTTTGTTCTTCCAAATCGTCCATTTTTAACTGAACTTCGTGAAGCACTTTTTTGTCTTTTTCATGAATAATGCTCAAACTTAATTCATGTCGCTGATGATACAAATCACGTTCTTTGTCTTTTTCGGCTTCATAAGCTTCATACAGATGCGCTGTTCGCTGCTCAGCGAGATTTCTTGCAATATTCTGAAGGTTTCTGCCAAGTGTGCTTGGTGCAAAGGTGTTTTGGGTCTGGCAATACGGACATGTAATATAGGTTTCGATTAAAAATATTTTCTCAATCACGATATTTCCGCTGCATTGCGTGCAGTTGAATTTGTTTTTAATGGCTTCGTATTCGTCTAATATTTTTTGATATTCGGTTTCGAGATCGCGTTCTTGAGTTTTGTCGATCTGTTTTCTCCAATAGTCATATTTATTTTCAAATTCGTTGTAACGATCAGAACAAGCGCTTCTAAAATCGGAAAGCAAATCGTGATGTTTGCTCAAAACTGAAATTTGCGAATTGAGATTATAATAAACGTCGTGTACTTTTTCTTCATAAACATCTCTCGCTTTTTCTCTAATGTTATTTAACTGGCCATTTACACCCGAATATACTCTGTGAAAAGTTCTTTTATAAATATCATCATCGCTTTGCATAATTTCTTTAAGCTCTGGAATTGCTGCTGTGGCAAATTCTTCCATTTTAGCTTCTAGTTTTTCTAAAAAGGCAAACCATCTTTGTTGATTTTCTTGAAGTTCTGAATACCATTCTGGAGTAGATTCTACATTTTGACTGTCTTTTGATTTTTTGAATAATCCGAACACGCTATCTGATTTTTAAATTGAATTATCTTCTTTTTTGATATAAACTCCATCGGTAAGTTTTATGTTTAAAAACTCAAATCCGCAATAGGCACAATGCGTCAGTCCATCTTGTTTGGCTCTTCCAGCACCACAATTAGGACAGTCTTTGGCATTTATTTTGGCTTCTGTAATCTCCATTTCGCCTCCATAATTGGTTTGTTTTTGAGCATTTTCTTTAAGTCTGTTCAAAAACGAATTGACTTTTTTCTCTTCCATTACAATTGGCTTAATAATTCTGATTTTTTAGTTTTAAATTCATCTTCATCAATTAAACCAGCATCAAACAATGATTTTAATTTTTGAAGTTTGGAGGTTAAATCGTCTGTAGTTTCCTGTTTTGGAGTTTCTCTATTCTGCTGTAGCTGATTTAAAAGAATTCCCATGCTCAAAGCATTTTGAGTTGCATCGTGCAAAGCAGTTCCTTTATCGCCAATAGCTGTAGCGGTATTGAATTTGGTAAATTTATCCATATCGGTTACCATATTCATATTGGTGATTTTATCGTAATGTGCAGTTACTTCTTCTGGTAAGGTTACGCTTGTAATGACAAACTGAGTGAGTTCGATTCCTAACTGCTCAAAATAAGGTTTAAGATAAGGTTCTATTTTTTTACCTAATTGTGTAATGTTTCCCGCCACATCTGTAACCGTTATATTTTCATTGGCTAAAACTTCTCCGAATTTTGGAGCAACAAAATCTCTCAGTTGGTTTTGAAGTTCAAAAATGGTAAGTTGCTCATAAGTTCCTGCATATTGGCGAAAGAATTTTGCAGCATCAGAAATTTTAAGGTCGAAACTTCCGAAAGCTCGAACCCTAATTTGACCAAATTGAGGATCATTTAATAGGATAGGAGCAGGAGTTCCCCACTTGTTATTGATGAATTGATGTGTATTAAAAAAGTAAACATCGGCTTTAAACGGACTTTCGAATCCGTATTTCCAGCCTTTTAATTTACTTAGAATTGGAATGTTTTCTGTAGATAAAGTATGAAGTCCCGGAGAAAAAACATCAGCAAGTTGTCCTTCATTTAAAAGCATTGCATGCTGGCTTTCGCGAACGGTTAGCTTTGCGCCATTTTTGATTTCTTTATCTTCATCGGGAAACTTCCACATTAATAAGTTAGGATCGCTTGTCGTGGCTTCGATAATTTCTATAAAAGGTAATTTCATCACTTGTCTTATTTAAAAAGAATAAAAATAATGATTTAGATAGTGTGACAAAATTTTCTTACGTAAAGTTTTAAACAAATTTTTGTTTGGTTTATTTTTCCTAACGTTGAAATAATGAAAATAGGAGAGATGTAATTACTAGGAATAAAAAAATCCGATTTACTTTTAGTAAATCGGATTTTATAAATTGAGAATTATATATAACCGTAAAACGGTATATTTTACAAGTGAATTACTTCGCCGTAAGCATCAGCCACAGCTTCCATAACAGCCTCGCTCATTGTTGGGTGAGGGTGGATAGATTTAAGGATTTCGTGACCTGTAGTTTCTAGTTTACGAGCTACAACTGCTTCAGCAATCATATCTGTAACACCAGCACCAATCATGTGGCATCCTAACCATTCTCCGTATTTAGCATCGAAAATTACTTTTACGAATCCGTCAGCATTTCCAGCAGCTTTTGCTTTTCCAGAAGCTGAGAATGGGAATTTACCAATTTTTAATTCGTAACCTTTTTCTTTAGCTTGTTTTTCAGTTAAACCTACAGAAGCAATTTCCGGAGTTGCATAAGTACAACCAGGAACGTTTCCGTAATCGATTGGTTCTACATGTAAACCTTTGATTTTTTCCACACAGTTGATTCCTTCAGCAGAAGCTACGTGAGCTAAAGCTTGACCTGGAGTAACGTCTCCAATTGCGTAATATCCTGGAATATTAGTTTCGTTGTAAGCGTTTACTAAGATTTTATCTCTGTCAACAGCGATTCCAACTTCTTCTAATCCGATGTTTTCAATGTTTGTTTTAATTCCAACAGCAGAAAGTACGATGTCAGCTTCTAAAACTTCTTCTCCTTTTGCAGTTTTAACGAAAGCTTTAACTCCAGCTCCTGTTGTATCGATACGCTCAACAGAAGAGTTAGTCATTACTTTAATTCCTGATTTTTTCAAAGAACGCTCAAATTGTTTTGAGATATCTTCGTCTTCTACAGGAACTACGTTTGGCATAAATTCTACGATAGTTACATCAGTTCCCATTGAGTTGTAGAAGTGAGCGAACTCAACTCCAATTGCTCCAGAACCAACAATAATCATAGATTTTGGTTGAGTCGGCAATGTCATTGCCTGACGGTATCCAATTACTTTTACACCATCTTGAGGTAAGTTTGGCAACTCGCGAGAACGAGCACCAGTTGCGATGATAATGTGATCAGCGCTATATTCTGTAACTTTATTGTCTTTATCAGTAACGTCAAGTTTTTTTCCTGGTTTTAGTTTTCCAAAACCTTCGATAACGTCAATTTTGTTTTTTTTCATTAAGAATTGAACTCCTTTGCTCATTCCTTCCGCAACACCACGGCTGCGTTGAATAACTGCAGGGAAATCTTTATCAAATTCAGAAACTTTCAATCCGTAGTCAGAAGCGTGCTTTAGGTAATCAAAAACTTGAGCAGATTTTAAAAGCGCTTTTGTTGGGATACATCCCCAGTTAAGGCAAACTCCACCAAGATTTTCTTTTTCTACTACAGCTGTTTTAAAGCCTAATTGTGAAGCTCTAATCGCTGTTACATATCCTCCAGGACCACTTCCTAAAACAATAACGTCGTATTTCATTTTTTTTGCTTTTAGTATTAACTATCGAAAATGAAGTTTATATTTCCGAAACTCATCTTTCGATTTCTTCTTTTGTTATTTGTGATTGCGAATTTAAGGATTTATTTTATATGAACACCTGAAATTTTGTTTTTAAAGACAGAGATTTTGGTCTTTTCACAGAAACCGAATGAATTGTGAATTGTAAATTATGAATTCTGAGGTGATTTTTGCGATTTTGACGATAAATCTGAAAAATTCACGTGATTATTGAGTGTCACTCTCAGCATATTCGAAGAGCATTGTTTGTAGGCTTCGACTCCGCTCAGCCTAACAGTTGTTGAATCTACTGTAAAAAAATAAGCCACAGATTATAAGGATTAAAATGATTTTTTAAAATCTGTGTAATCGATATAATCTGTGGCTTATATTTACGAGTTGTGAATTCATAATTCATAACTCCTAATTCATAACTCCTAATTCATAACTCCTAATTCATAACTATATTTTCACGTGTCCCCAGTTTTCTCCGCTGGCAATTCTTCTAATTTGCATTTCGCTTACGCCAAATTGTTTCGCAATCATTTTAAGACGTGTTTTCTGTTCAGGTCTTGCAAGGATTTTTTTGATTAACATCACTTTTGTTGTGGTTAATTTTCGTCCGTCTGCTTTGAGATTGTGTTCAATTAAGTTCTTTTTTGCCTGAATAACGCGCGGACTTTTACGGCTATGCGCCATCATTTCTTGTTTGGTTGCCCAACGAAGATTGCTTACATCATCATTAGCTCTGTTGTAGTCTAAGTGCAGAACATACGTTTGATCTTCAGAATCTTTTGGGATAAAATATTGAGCGACTAATTTGTATAAGAAAAGATATTTGTTTACGATTTTGTCGTCTTTTTTAACCTTAAAACGGAAAGTCGGATATCCGTCGCTTAAGCCACCTTTTAGAATGCGTCCGTTCTCAATCTTGTCAGTAAAACTTATTAATCTTCCTCTGTTAGAAATGGCGTATCTTAATTGTAATGAGGCATTTATTTCTATTTCTTTGAATTTTTCATCGGGATAAAATCTATTTTGTGGCATTGTCTTTTACATTTGATTTCTATATTCTCAAAGATAAATAATAAACCAAAAATTTCAGCTATCTTGCTGATTGTGAAAGGGCAATTTTATGATTTCTATAACGGTAATTTAACGTTTTGACGTCTTTTTGATAGTTTTTAGTCGGATTTTAAATCACAAATTATCAAAAATGCAGTTTTTTAATTTTGATAACTATCGTAAATTCATAGCTAAATAATTATTAAATTATTGATCCAGCCAGTTTTTGAAGTTATTAATTTCCTTTTTACTGATGAAAATTGCATCAGATTCGGCTGCTGGAACGTTTAGAATCAATTCGACTTTTTGATGCGAGTGTTTTATAACTTCTTTAATGCTGTTTCTACTAACGATATATTTTCGGTTTATTTTAAAGAAATTGAAGGGATCTAAACTGTTTATAATTTCGGTTAAGGTACTATTGTACAAATAGCTGTTTCCTGATTTTACATGAATAAAAAGATGCTTTCCTGTCGCAGTAAAGTAAGTGATTTCACTTTCGTTAATAGAAATCAACTTATAACCGTGATTTACTAGAAAATGGCGCTGGATTTTATTGGTTTCAGGATTTTCTATTGCCACTAAAGATTGAAGCGTAGAATCACTGTTAAAGCTATCTTTTATTTTTTTGAATTTTTGAAGTGCTTCCAATAATTCTTCTTCTTCAAATGGTTTTAAAAGATAATCGATTGTAAAGTGCTTGAAGACCGAAATCGCATAAGAATCGTAGGCCGTGATAAAAATGACTGGACAGGCGATAATGGTTCTTTCAAAAATATCAAGACTTTTTCCGTCACCCAAATGAATATCCATAAAGGCAAGGTCTACTTTGTTTTCGCTAAAGAAAGTAACGGCTTCTTTTACCGATTTTAAAATAGTGATTGCGGTAATCGATAAAACGTCCTGCTGTTCTAAAATAGATTTTAGATAGCTTGAAGCAAGATGCTCGTCTTCGACAATGGCAATTTTCATTTTAAGGAAATTTGTAACCTAATTATACGGCAAAGATAATTCAGGAATTCTTATTCGCAATAAAGAGAGCATTTTGTTTATAAAAAAAGGCCTAGCTGTAAAAACTAGACCTCTTAAAAAAAAACAATTTAGGTAAAATTATAGATTGGGATTGTTCAATCTCGCGTTTGCTGGATAAATTATAGTATAACGCGGATCGTTTTTTATCAAAGTATAATCAGTGCCATTTATAGTATGCACGATTTGTTTTTGAGATGTTCTTCTTAAATCAAACCAACGGTGTCCTTCAACAGCAAATTCGCGTTGTCTTTCTTCTAAAATGAAGTTTGTAAGATCTGTTGCATTCATAGCATTAATTGCAATTTCAAGATCAACATATCCTGTTGGAGTATATCTGTTTTTAACGAAAGCTAAAACAGTAGATTTTGCATCAGCAATATTATTTAACTGAACTTGTGTTTCTGCTTTCGTTAAATACAATTCAGAAGTTCTAAACGTACATTTTTGATCATCGTTACCGCCTTTTTGAATTCTGAAACGGCTTCCACTCGCTAAGAAGTAAAGAGGAAAACGTAAATCGGTTGTTCTATTGTAGGCAGCAATTAACTCAGGTGAAGCGTATGAAGCTCCTTTTAATCTGTTGATATATCCATCTTCTAAAGCCAATATAGATTCTTTTGAATCGTATTTTGTTGCAAAAACAGAAGTCGCTTTTAAATCAACTAGATCTTTGTTGATGGCCAATGCCTTATTTGCGGCATCCAAAGATTTCTGCCATTGTTGTTGCTGTAAGTATACGCGGCTTTCAAAGCTATACAAAGCAACTTTTGAAAAACGATAATTTAAGCCCTTTGTCTGTGTATTTAAATTGATTAGTTTTTCAGCTTCTTGAGTGTCAGAAATAATTTGATTGTAAATTACTTCAACACTTTGAGGAACGAAAGCCTGCTCTAGGTCAATTTCCAAAGCCAACGGAACCGCTTTGTCTGTACCAGCTGTTGCAGTGTTGTAAGGTTTTCCGAAAAGGTTAACTAAATCAAAATAAGCCATTGCTCTTAAAGCATAAGCTTCTCCAATTAATTGATTTCTTTCTTCAGAAGCCGCAACTTTTTTAGATGCTTCATTGATCACGACATTCGTATAGAAAATTACATTATATAAATCCTGATACTGGAAATCTCTTGTAATACGGTCTGGATTGCCATCTTTCCAAATAAAAATGTCTTTATAAATATTAAGATCTTCGCTAAATTCATTCAATGTCAATTCATCTGTACGAAGTGTAGTTAATGATTTGTGTTCCGGATATTTTGAATATCCTGTTGTTAATACCGCACGAAATTGTTCTTGTGTTTCTGGTATAACACGCCCAACAGGTGTGATGTCAAGATAATCATCGCAGCTCGTTACTGCAATTGCTGCAGCAAAAAGGAATATGTATTTTGAGATTTTTTTCATCTTTAATTGTATTAGAAAGTTACATTACATCCAATAGTGAATGATTTAGGAACTGGCTGTGCATAAATGTTTCCGTAAGTTTCAGGATCAAAATATCCTTTAAAATCAGAACTGATTACAAATAAGTTTCTTGCTTCAACGCTAAGTCTAATGCTTTGAATGTTGATGTGATCTGTAAATGCCTTAGGGAATGTATAACCCAGACGCATACTGCTCAATCTCATATAACTCATTTCGCTAACCCATGTATCTAAGTATTTATTCCAGTCTAAAGGAGTACCTGATGAGAACCATTGATATGCCATCCAAGAATCACCTGTTCCAGAATCTTTACCTACAATTCCTGGCAGATTAGAAGAAGTATTGGTTGGTGACCATGCGTTCAAAATATCAGTAGAATAATTTTGTCCTCTGTCTACTTCAGTTCCGCTGTAAGGAGGTGTTTTTACAACAGTTTGTTTTAAATTAAATGCAGCGGCAACTGTAAAATCAAAATTATGTACTTGAATTGTATTGGTAATACCTCCCGTGAATTTTGGATCTCTATCACCTAAGTAAACAAATAAATCTCTATACTCAGCTGGTGTTAAAGAAGATTCTGTAAGTTCTCCAGGGAAGAAATCAGCATAAGGATCGTACAATTTAAAGAAAGTTTGAGTATTTACTGTTTCACCATTTTTATTAACAAATAAAGGATAGCCATTTTCGTCTATGCCGTTTGTTTTTAATCCAAAAACTGCGTTTACAGGACGACCTTCTCTGCTTGGAAGTAAATCAGTATCACGTACTTCAATTCTATCTACGTTACTTTTGTTATGAGAAAAGTTAATGCTTGTATTCCATTTGAAGTTTGGACGGTCAATATTTCTTGTAGACAAGGTAATTTCATAACCTTTATTGCTTACTTGTGCCCAGTTCATGTTGCTGTACTCAAAACCATTTTCAAATGGAACTGCTCTCAATCCAATTAAATCTGTACTTTTTCTTCCATAAAAATCAGTTACAATGCTGATACGATTGTTGAATAAACCTAGATCCATACCTAAGTTGGTATTAGTAGTTTTTTCCCAACGTAATTTGTCGTTTGGCGGAGATTCAACAGAAATTGTTTGTTCTGTCTGTCCTGGTAAAATTGTTGTATTGCTGTATCTTCCCATTACAAAAGGAGAAGTGTTTTTATCAATATTACCTTGTAAACCGTAAGAAGCACGTAATCTTAAGTTAGAAAGTGTTAAGTTATCTTTTAAGAAATCTTCTTCAGAAACAGCCCATGAAGCAGAAGTTGACCAAAGAGGCAAATATTTGTATTTTGGATCTACACCAAATAAATCTGAACCATCATATCTCACACTTCCAAATACACTATATTTTTTATTGTAAGTATAAGAAGCTGTAGCAAAAAACGAAGCAAAAGCATTTTCGGTTTCAGATTTTTGATATGTTCTATATATCGCGTCATTAGCAAAAGAGCTATTTGGGAACATAATTGGCTTAGTAGTCAAAGTGTTTTTATCAAATCCAAAACCTTTTGTTGCAATAGTAGTTGTATAATTTCTTCTTAACTCATTACCAACCATAGCCTCAACTTCGTGTTTTTCTCCAAAAGTTTTAGAGTAATTCACCATTGTTTTTAAATTGTATTGGAAAAAGTCAGTGTTTGCATTTTGGATAATACCACCCTCAGGTAAAAAGTAATTAAAAGCTCCATTTGTAAAATAACGAGATCTTTCTTTTTCTTTTCTAGTATAATATGTGTTTTTATCAGCAAATTTTTCGCTAGAAGAATTGTCTAATTGTAAACCTAATTGAGAAGTTACTTTTAGATCTCTAGTGATTTTATATTCAGCATCTAATAAAGCTTTTATCGCTCTTGTTTTTAAATCGTGAGAAGTATTAGCTCTTTCTTCTAAAATATTAAAAGGAACGTAACGATCTGAGTAACCAGAAATATCCTGATCGTATTTATAACTTCCATCTGCGTTGTAAGGAGTTAAATACGGATTTACGTTTCTTGAATAGCTGCTAGGACTTGTATAAGCGTCTGTATCTGTTAAGTATGAAGTAGTTTTATTTTCAGAACCAAAGATCCCAACTCCAACTTTGAATTTATCTGTAATTTCGAAATTGTTTTTCAAAGTTAAATTGTAACGTTTGAAACCAGTTCCAATAGTAGTTCCTTTTTCATCATAATATCCTAAAGAGAAATAGTAATCTGATTTTTCACCGCCACCAGATAAACTTAAACCGTGTTGAGTATTGATTGCAGTTTGGTAAATTAAATTACCCCAGTTTGTATTGTTTTTTCTTAAATCATTAATTGATTGTTGTGTAGCAGGACTTAACGCAGAAAATCCTCCTGCTCTATAAGCTGCTAACTCGTTTGATCCGTTTAAGATACGAGAAATCTCTCCAGCATCATCTCTGTATGTTAAATCAGCGCGACTTGCAAGGCCAAGTTCGAAATCAACTTTTTGACTTGCATTCATCAAATTTAATTTGTCAAAGTCAGGTCTTTGAGTGATAAAAGTATTCGTGTTGAAACTAATCACCATTTTACCGGCTTTACCTTTTTTGGTAGTCACAACGATAACACCGTTTGCAGCACGAGCACCGTAAATAGCAGTTGCAGCAGCATCTTTTAAAATTGTAATATCTTTAATGTCATCTGGATTTAAACCTGCAATAGAAAAGTTGTTCAGCTGATCGATATTATCTTTGTCATAGTTTTTAGGAACATCATTTCCTTCTAATGGTAAACCATCTAATACCCACAAAGGATCTTGAGTTCCGTTTAGAGAAGCGGTACCTCTAATTCTAATTTTAGCTGGCGCTCCAGGTGCTCCAGATGGAGTAGAAACAGCAACCCCTGCAATTTGTCCTACCAATAATTGGTCAATACTAGAAACACCAGTCTGCTGAATAGCCGACATATCTATTTTAGAAACGGCAGCAGTAAGTTTTCTTTTCTCAATTTTTTGGTAACCTGTTACCACAACCTCCTGAAGTTTTGCGGTTTCAGATGTTAAGTTAACAGTGTAATTTTTTTGAGCAGATAATTCCAAAGTATACGATTTGTACCCCATGAAAGTAACTCTTAGCGAAGTAACATTTTTTCCGATTTTCAAAGTGAATTTACCGTCGAAATCTGAAGTAGTTCCGATTGCTTCACTGTGAATAATACCTGCCATAGCAGTTTTGTTCGAAATAGAATTATTCTCAACGAAGACTGATGCACCTGGAATTGGTGATAAGTCTGCTTCATCTTGAATGATACCCGTAATGGTTCGGGATTCCTGCGAATATCCTGTGATGGCCAGGAACAGCAGTAAGGCATGTAAAATTTTTGTCATGTTTTTGGAATGTGTATTAAAAGGTTGTATTATTTAGGGTTTTTTCGATTCGTTGGATCAAATCGCGGTAATGGTTTTGGGTAGATTGGTCTCCTGTATTCTTTTTAGTTTTTAATAATTGAAGGATTTTATTTAGTTCTCCTTTTTTATCAGAAGTCACTTCTGTAACTCTTTTTAAAGAAGATTGATTAATATTTCTTGCCATATGAGCATAGTCTAAATAATTGCATAAATGAGGCATGTTTAAAGTCTGCTGAATGTCTAATGCTTTTTTTGCATCTGTTTTTTCAAATAATTTATTAGTCGAAACCACCAAAACATCTACATAATTCTTTTGCGTCATACGCTCTAGAATCGACAGTGATTTATTAGCAATAGTTCCTGCAAAAACACTTTGATGCATTTTTTTAAACAAGTCATTTACGGTAAAAACAGGATCTTTAGTTTTGTTGCGCTGATATAATTCATTTTCAGTCATTCGAAGCAAACGATCATCGCTAAATAAATCATACATGATACTATATTGCAATTCTCTCGAAAGTGTATACGGAGTATATTCGTATGGACCAAGCGGAGAATCTTTCAACGGATTTGTTTTGTCCAGAATGTCATTAAAGAATAACCATTGCGGAATGGTAATCACATTTTTAGCTAAATAATCTGTTGCTCTTTTCTGCATTGCTGCAGATACAGGTATGTAACTTTGTTTGTTATCTCCATGAACGGTTGTGTTCAAATAAACACCTCCAATATTGTTCATTACATGTCGGTTGTACATTTGCCATTGACCAATAGTTCCGATGTATAATTTTCCAGTTTCATAATACGACTGATCTTTTTCATAAGTCCAACTTAAAATATTATCTACAACGCGTTTTAAGTTTTTCAAACCGTATTCGCTTGCTTTAACAGCATCATTTCCTAAATCTTCAGATTGCGAACGCGGATCTATTATATTTTCCTGCTGTTCTCCATAAAAATAAATGGGGTCATCTTGATGTTTTGTAATTAAGGCGTTTAGTTTTGTTGTTTCGTTGTCGTTAGGCGAGTACCATCTGTAACCCCATTCAATAGCATATTTATCGTATTCTCCAATTTTGGGAGTAATAACTGTAACATTGTCTTCTGGCTGTGCGACATAATTGTAACGCGCATAATCCATAATTGATGGAGCGGTTCCGCCCATTTTTGCTGTAAATTCTTTAGAACGCAATGATTCTACATCATAAGCAAAAGAAGAACCCATGTTATGTTTTAGACCAAAAGTATGACCCACTTCATGAGACGAAACAAAACGGATTGCCTCTCCCATATGTTCGTCGCTAAATTTATTTCCTCTAGCTTTAGGATCAATTGGCCCCGTCTGAATACGCATCCAGCTTTGAAGAGAAGTCATTACATTATGCCACCAGATAATATCGGCTTCGATAATTTCACCGCTTCTTGGGTCAACCACAGATGGTCCCATTGCATTTGATTTTGGAGATGCAGCATACGTAATTACAGAATAGCGAACGTCATCAATGTCAAAATCTAAATCTTTTTCAGTAGGTTCTTTTGCAATAACAGCATTTTTAAATCCTGCTTTTTCAAAAGCTGCCTGCCAATCGCGTACCCCATCAATAATGTACTTTCTCCATTGTTTTGGAGTAGAAGGATCAATGTAATAAACGATTGGTTTTTTCGGCTCTACTAATTCACCTTTTAAATATCGTTCTTCATCTTCTTTCTTTGGTTCCAAACGCCAGCGGGTAATCAATTCTTTTTCTAGCATTGCCTGCTGGGCATCGGCAAAATACCAATGCTTTTCAGTAAAAAAGCCAATTCGGTTATCAGAAAAACGAGGTTTCATTGGAGTTTTATCCAATAAAATAATATTGCTTGTTACGCCAAGGGTTACTGACAATGCAGGACCGCCTTCGCTTATAGAGGTTGTCAGTTGAGATTTGACAACAATATTTTTTGGGAAAGATTTTAAACTTTCAATATACGAAAGGTCAGATTTGACAGAACCTCCAAACCCAATGTTGCTCAAAACATCGTTGAAGCTTTTCTGTTTTCCATCAAAAATCTTATTTACTTTAATTACAACTGCTGACGAATCGTTATTTTTTGTTTCGATATCAAAAACTTCAATAATAGATTCGGCAAAATTATTTTGAACCGATTGAGTAATTGCATCTTCTTTTGGTGAAGAAACTTTCGGTACATAAGATTTTACCCAGACTTTCTTTGCGATTGTATCTTTATAAAAGCTAATAATCTTATTTTCATAATTCATTCCTTTGTTTAAACCAGCTTCGTTGACTTGAAAAGGAACTTGAGATAATTTGTTTACAACCAGAAACTCTCTCTTAAATAAACTGTCTTGAATTTCAAAATAAACGTCAGTCTTAACCTGAATGATATTGAAGAGTCCTTTTTTTACGGAACCTTTTTTTACTAGGTCGTCATATTTTTTACCTTTTTTAGAGTCGGTAGTATCTTTTTTAATTTCTGTTGCTTCTTCTTTTCTGTCTTTCTTTTTCTTTTGAGATTGAACAGTAAGTGGCGATAATAATAATAGAAATATGCAAAATGTTATCAAATTATGCAGGAATGCCTTTTCCTTCATCAGATGTTAAGTTTAGGTTAATTTTGAGGCCGAAACTATTTTATTTTAGTTCAGGAAAAAAACAAAAAGGAGTGAGTGGCTTTTTTTTAGGAGTGAATGGATATTAATGGAAGAAAACAAACAAAATAGCCGTCTTTTTCTGATGTTTTAAAATCGGTTTTTGCGTAATAATGGTAAATGCTATTCAGATAGTTTAACCCGAATTTTGTACTTGGTTCAGCAGTCAATTTCTTTTGAAGATTGTTGCTGATTATTACTTGGTCTTCTTGAATCAGGATTTTAGTAGTAAGTGGACTTTCGTGAGTGGCTGTATTATGCTTAATAGCATTTTCGACCACAATCTGAAAAGCAAGATAGGGGATATGTTTGCTTAAAGCGGCTTCGTTTTCAATTTCGATAGAAAAGAATAATTCTTCCTTAAAACGAGTCTGCTGTAAAAAGATATATTTTTCGATAAATAATAATTCGTTCTTCAAAAGAACAATGTTCTTTTCTGGCGGATCAATTAAATAACGATAAATACGAGATAGGTTTAAAGTAAATTTCTGCGCAACTTTAATATCGCTTCCAATTAGCATATAAAGCGAATTGAGCGAATTAAACAAAAAATGCGGATTAATCTGCTCTTTTAATTGCTGTAGCTGAATGAGAGCTTTTTCTTTGATTATCTTTTCATTTTCAACCAATAGCTTGTTTTTCTCTTTTATGACAATTCCTTTTTCTCTGTAAGCTCGTCTGTTGGCATAGGAGAAAAGATAAAAAATCAAAAGAAGCATTACAGTAGTAATCGAATAAATTAAAGTTGTATACTTTTTAATCAAAGTTACATTTTCATCTACATAAATTTTCGGAATGCTTACGCAGGCAAACCAATTTGAGTTTTTAATATTCATCTTTGTTGTAAAACGAACAACATCCATTTTTAAAAACTCAGACATGGTTGTCCTTTTTGAAAAATCTTCTTTTTTGCTGTAAATGGTATCAGAAGGGCCAAAAGAAGAAATTTTAAAAATATTCTTTCCAAGAAAAGCAATTTCTGGATGGTAAACACAGGTTCCTTTTTTATCAAAAATAAAAGCATAGTTGGAAGCCGTTTTATCTATTTTAGAAATATAACTATGAAGCAGTCTTAGATTAATATCATAACCGTATTTTATGGTGGTGTTGTTTTTTGATACTAACTTGAAATAAATGCGCCAAATCCATTCTTTTCCTTGTGGAAGAACTAAACTGAGATCTTTTGCATTTTTATTTTGGAGAACAAATTCTTTTATATCATTTTTGATTTCGTCTGAAATAAAATTGTTTCCATAATGAATAGCATTGTCATTAATTTGAAACCAGTTGTTTACAACCAGTTTATTATTTGCTTGAAGCGAAGACAAAAGCTGTAAATTATTGTCAAGATTTGCCGAACTGCTTATTTTTAAAACGTGTTCAATTCTTTTTTCCTGCTCCCAAAACTTTGAAAATTCCTCAGACAAGAATTCCTGCTTTTTAAAGAAATTACGTGTTGCCAGATCATCATTCGATTTTTCGGTCAGATCCGTAATCAGATTACTTAGAATATAAACCGATGCAACAGTAACCAGAATGGAGACAATAACGTATATTAAAAAAGCACGTCTAGAAGTAATATTTTTTAATCTAAATTTCAAAGAATACCATTATGACTTAGTTCGCCACAGCAAACTGCGAGTCATATAAATTTTTATAGTAACCATCAGTTTTAAGTAATAATTCCTGATGCGTTCCTTGTTCAACAATCAATCCCTTATCCATCACCACAATTTTATCTGCATTTACAATTGTTGCTAGTCTATGTGCAATAATAATAGAAGTTCTTCCTTTTGTAATCGTCTCCGTTGCACGCTGAATCATTTCTTCTGAATACGTATCGATAGAAGAAGTGGCTTCATCCAAAATCAAAATACTCGGATTACTCACATACGAACGTAAAAAAGCAATAAGCTGGCGCTGACCAGAAGAAAGCATGACACCTCGCTCTTTTACATCAAAATCATAATTATCTGGTAGGCTCATAATAAAATCATGAACACCAATTTTCTTTGCCGCATCAATTACCTTATCTCTAGTAATTGCTGGATTATGCAAGGTAATATTATTATAAATCGTATCGGCAAACAAAAATACATCTTGCAAAACGACTGCAATTTGTTTTCTTAAAGAAGCCAAAGTATAATTTTCAATATTTTCTCCGTCAATGCAGATTGTACCGCTGTTGATTTCGTAAAAGCGATTCAATAAATTAATGATAGTCGATTTTCCGGCACCTGTTGAACCTACAATAGCTACAGTCTGTCCAGATGAAACCGACAAATCAATTCCTTTTATAACTTCTTCTTCGGGAATATAGCTAAAACGAACATCCTTAAATTCGATGCTTCCGTTAAAAACAGGCGCTTCGATCGTTCCTGTATCTTGAATATGATCTTGCGTATCGATAATATCAAAAACACGATTGGCTGCAATCATTCCCAATTGCATCTCATTAAATTTATCCGCAATTTGTCTTAACGGATTAAATAGCATTCCGATAAACATCGTGTAAGAGAATAAATCACCAAAAGTTGTAAAATGATCCCCGTTCAAAATTCTAAAACCGCCATAAACCACAACCAAACCTAAAGTAATAGACGAAATAATATCGGCGATAGGGAAGAAGATGGAGTTGTATAAAATAGTCTTAATCCAAGCAACTCTATGTTTGTTATTGATTTCTTTAAAATTTTCGGCTTCGATTTTTTCGCGGTTAAAAAGCTGCACGATTTTCATTCCCGTTACGCGTTCCTGTACAAACGAGTTCATGTTGGCAATCTGAGTTCGCACTTCTTCAAAAGCCACTTGCATTTTGCGTTGAAAAATTCTCGTTACATAAACCAAAATTGGCATCGCAATTACGACAATCCAAGTCAGTTTCCAGTTCATGTAAAACATAAAAATCAAAACCACAACCATTTTCATCAAGTCGCTTATAATCATAAACAAACCTTGACTGAAAATACGAGCAATCGATTCAATATCCGAAACAGCACGGGTAACCAATTGTCCAACCGGAACCAAATCAAAATACTTCATTCTAAAACTTAGAATATGCTGAAAAAGTTTGGTTCTAATATCTTTTACAATGTCTTGACCGAGCCAGTTTGCCCAATACACAAAGTAAAACTGAGAAAAAACCTCCATAAGCAAAACCACTCCCATCAGAATGATGTATAGCAGCAATCCCATTTTATCATGAGTTTTGATGTAACCGTCTACTGTTTCTTTAAGTAAATAAGGACGAAGCGCGGCAAAAATAGACAGCGAAATGGCAAAAATAATTACGCCGTAATAGCGCCATTTATAAGGGCGGGTATATTTTAAAATTCGTTTGAATAATCCTGTGTCGAATGCTTTTGCTTTCATTTATTTTAGGAGCTGTTTCCTGCTTTCCGTTACAAGTTTTTCTCAAAAATATGTTTTTGTTTAATTTTTATAAAGCTTCCGTTGGTCGCTTCATAAAAATTACAAAAACTATATTTTTTTCAAAAAAGCTTTTCACTGCAATCAGGGCTATTAAATGTAATCGTAATAAATATTGGTTAAATATAAACCATGTGCTGGGACAGAAAACCCTGCTTTTTCTCTGTTTTTGCTGGCAATAATGTTTTCAAAATCTGCCAGTGTGATTTTGTGTAATCCTATATTAATCAAAGTTCCCACAATGGAGCGAACCATATTTCTTAAAAACCGATTTGCCGAAATGGTAAAAATCAGTTTTCCGTTTTCTTGTTTCCAGAACGCCTCAAAAATCGTGCAATCAAATGTGTTGACATCAGTATTAACTTTTGAAAAACACTGAAAATCGGTATGCTTCAATAATAATTGTGCCGCATCATTCATTAAACCTACATCAAGTTTCTGCGTCACATACCAGCTCAATTCCTGTAAAAAAGGATTCTTAACCGTATTGATATGATATTCATACGTTCGTTTAGTTGCGTCAAATCGGCAATGCGCATCATCGTGAACTGGTAAAATATCAAAAATCGCAATGTCTTTTGGTAAATACGAATTCAGTTTATAAACCAAAACCGGAATGTCTAAAGTCTTTTCTGTGTCAAAATGCCCAAACATTTCACTCGCATGCACACCAGTATCCGTTCTTCCAGCACCCATAATACTGATAGTTTCATTTAATAAAACTGAAAAAGCCTTATTTAAAGTTTCCTGAACTGAAGAAGCATTTGGCTGAATCTGCCAGCCATGATAATGTGTTCCGTTGTAAGCGAATTGAATAAAATATCTCACTGTTGAGGTTCAAAGGTTCAAAGGCACAAAGGTATGAAAAAAAGCTTCTAAGATGCTAAGGTGCTAAGGTGCTAAGTTTTTTCTTTTTTTGGTGACAAAGTTGCAAAGGTTCAGAGCTAAAAAGGTTTTTTTTGTAATTTCTATCTGCAGAGACTGCAGTGCGTCTTTCGTTCTGTTTAAAATTTAGTTATTGAGTAATCTGACGTTAGACACACCACAGTACGTCTCTCCAGAAAAAAACTTAGTATCTTAGCATCTCATAATCTTAGCCTCTTAAAAAAATGACCAAAATCCTCTTACTTTCCGATACTCACAGTCACATCGATGATACAATTTTAAAATATGTTGCTCAAGCCGATGAAGTCTGGCATGCTGGAGATATTGGAGATCTGAGTGTTACGGATACTATAAAAAAGCTAAAACCACTAAGAGCAGTTTATGGAAATATTGACGATGCGAAAGCTAGGTTAGAATTTCCATTAAATAACCGTTTTTCATGTGAAAATGTATCGGTTTGGATTACGCACATTGGAGGTTATCCTGGGAAATACAATCAGAATGTTAGGGAAGAACTAGGGCTGAATCCTCCAAAATTATTTATCTGTGGGCATTCGCATATTCTGAAAGTCATGTTTGATAAAAAGAACAATTTATTGCATATGAATCCGGGTGCGGCTGGAAAAAGCGGTTTTCATAAAGTAAGAACCATGCTTCGATTTGTGATCGACGATGATAAAATAAAAGATTTAGAGATTATTGAAATAGGAGCCAAGTAATTAATGTGGCAGCGGAATCTGAATTTTTATTTTAGTTCCCTGATTTTCTTTTGAAACAATTGATAATGAGCCTTTATATTTTTTAATTCTGGCCCTAATTCTGTTTAAGCCAAAACCTTCAGCATCTTTTAGTTTTTGAGTTTTAAAGCCAATTCCGTCATCATAGATACGCAAGACCAATTGATTTTCTTTTTCAGTAAGATAAAGTTTTGCTTTTTTGGCGTTGCTATGTTTTGTGATGTTGCTGAATAATTCGCTGACAATAAAGTAAATTTTCATTTCAAATTTCTCAGCATATCTTCTGCTGGTTGGAATAAAACTCGAAAATTCAAATTCAATAGCAGAATTGGAGTTTTTTTCGCATAAATCTTCTAAAGAATATATCAGTCCAAAACGTACCAATAGTGATGGAACAAGATCATGAGACATATCTCTTAAAAGTTCATGAGCTTCAGATAAAATGGCTTTTGCCTTTTGTATTTCATCAGATTTTATATCGTTCTGAGCTGTAAATGTATTTAAATGCAATCCAGCTGAGGATAATAACGAATTAATATTGTCATGCAGAAAAGAAGCAATTTTCTTGTGTTCTGCTTCTTGAGAATCAATGCCAGAATTGATGATATCTAGAAGAATTTTCTGTTTGGTGTCTTTTCGTTTTATTTTTTGCTTAAGCTTATTGTTTTGGTATAGGAAATAAAACAAAAGAAAAATGATAACGGTAAGTATAATAGATAAGCTGACGATTTTCTTATTTCGCAACTGTTCCGATTTGCTAACGGGCTTAATTGTTGTTTTATTATCAACTTGAGTTTGAAGAGTCTTTGCATTTGCAATATCTTTTGGCTGTGCAAGACTAGTTGCTTTAACAGCAAAAAATAATTGCAAAGAGATAAAAAAACGAAAAACAGACATAAAAGCAATTGTTAAGGATTGATCAGATTGTTTTTAAGGGCATATTTCACTAGGCCGATTGTACTTTTAATATTCAGCTTTTTCATGATGTTTTTGCGATGCGTTTCGACGGTATGCGAACTAATAAAAAGCTTTTCACTTATTTCTTTTCCGCTATACTCCAAAGCAATCAGAATAATGATTTCAATTTCACGTGGACTTAAGATCGGATTTTCTATAATCACATTATGATTCAGTTTTGGACTGTCCATAAAGGAGTTGAAGATTTTTTCTCTGACCGCGTCGCTAAAATATTCCTGACCTTGATAAACGGCTTCAACCGCTTCAATAATATTTTCTCCAGCGCAATTTTTTGTCAGATAGCCTTTTGCGCCTAGTTTCATTACTTCTTTAATGATTTTTAAATCATCATAGCTAGATAAAATAATGACTTTACAAGGCAGTTGTTTTTCTTTAAATTCTTTAAGGGTTTCAATGCCATCTTTTTTCGGCATGCTGATGTCTAAAATTAAAACATCGGCGAGGTCTTTCACAACATCATCATAGACAGTTGTGCCGTCTAGTGAAGTTCCTGCCACTTCAAAGTTTGAAACGGTTTGAAGTAAGTTGGACAATCCATCAATTAAGACCTGATGATCGTCTGCAAGATGAATCCTTATTTTTGGTGTCATGATAAATTTGAATTTGAAAAATGCAAATTTATCACGTAAAAGCAGTATTATAGTGCCCTTTAGGTTTGATTTATAACATTATAGGGTAAAAAAAACCCGAATAAAAATTCGGGTTTTTCTTCGCACAAAATAAACTAAGTTTATAGGTTTACCTCAAACGATCAACAGATTTTACAAGATCTTCGTCCTTTTTGATGGCCTTATTAGCTAAAACTAATAACACGATAGCAACAATCGGCATGAACATCCCAATACCTTTCTCAGAGACCTCAGTCCCTCCAGATAAATTTAGTGATCGATATACAAATAATCCTAATAAAATTAAATTTAATATTATATTAAGTCTGTTTAGCACAAACTGATTTTGTCTCTTTTTAAATGAAATGATACTGATAATACTAAGCATAGTCGTCAAACCTAATAAAACAGTATAAAGCTGATCCTGCATAAAAAAGAATGGTTTTCCTGCACTAGTTGTCCAAAGCGGAACAAAAAGCATTAAAATGCCAGTTGCAGCAAAAGCTAAAAATAAATATACAGTCTGAATTCTTTGTATCATGGTCTAAAAATGTTTTACAAAAATATATTTTCTTTTTTTAAAATACTATTGTATGATAAAATTTTATTCGTATTATTGCATCATAATACCGTAAGCACTTCATACTGCGGTCAATTCAAATTAATTATCTACCTATTCTTTTTACAGTATTCCTTAAAATAATTAAATTCATAGAACATTCATGTTTGATATTTCTGCATTAAAAGAAATGAAGCTTTCTGAGCTTCAAGAAATAGCTAAGTTAGCTAAAACAATAAAGATTACGGGTGTCAAAAAAGAGACTTTAATTAGTCAGATTTTAGCACACCAAGAAGCATCTCTTGCGCCGACAGAAACTCCAAAAACTGAAGCAGCAGAAACTAAAGAAGAGAAACCAAAACGCGCTAGAATTGCACCAGCCAAAGCAAAAGCAGCAAATACCAAAAATGCACCTGTTTTAGAATTTGATAAAGTAGAGGAAACTGTTCAAAATAAAGAAACTGCAGAAAAAGTAAAGCCAATTGCAGAAACGGCGATAGAAGCAGTACAGGAAAATAAGCCTGCGGCAGGAAAAAAAGAACCTAAAGCAGTAAAATTCAATAAACAGGCATACGAGAAAAAAGTAGCACTTAAAAAAGAGAAAGAGGTAGTAAAAGAAGTAGCATCTGAAGAAGTTACAGATTTAACTCCATCAGAACCAATTTCTGAGCCAACAGCAGAAACAGCTGAAAAAACTACACAAACCCCTGCAAAAAAGGTTAATCCGAATCAGAATAAAAATCAGAACCAGAACCAGAATCAAAACCCGAATCAGAACCAAAATCAAAACGGGAATGGCAATGGAAACGGAAACCACAATAACCAAAATCCTAATCATAAGAATAAAAAGAATAACAATAATTTCAGAGATTCTGATTTTGAATTTGACGGAATTATTGAAAGTGAAGGCGTTCTAGAAATGATGCCAGACGGGTACGGATTTTTACGTTCATCAGATTATAATTATTTAGCTTCTCCAGACGATATTTATTTGTCAACTTCACAAATCAGATTGTTTGGTTTGAAAACTGGAGATACAGTAAAAGGAGTGGTTCGCCCTCCAAAAGAAGGTGAGAAATTTTTTCCTTTGGTTCGTGTATTAAAAATCAATGGTCACGATCCGCAAGTAGTTCGCGATAGAGTTTCTTTTGAACACTTGACACCGGTTTTCCCTTCAGAAAAATTCAAACTTGCCGAAAAAGGCAGTTCTATTTCAACAAGAATTATAGACTTGTTTTCACCAATAGGTAAAGGTCAGCGTGGTATGATCGTTGCGCAGCCTAAAACGGGTAAAACAATGCTTCTTAAGGATATTGCAAATGCAATTGCAGCCAACCATCCAGAGGTTTATTTAATTGTTCTTCTTATCGATGAGCGTCCAGAGGAGGTTACCGATATGCAAAGAAGTGTTCGTGGTGAAGTTATTGCTTCAACTTTCGATAGAGAACCGCAAGAACACGTAAAAATCGCTAACATTGTATTAGAAAAAGCAAAACGTTTAGTAGAATGCGGTCACGATGTTGTGATTCTATTGGATTCTATTACACGTTTAGCAAGAGCTTACAACACCGTTCAGCCTGCATCTGGGAAAGTATTAAGTGGAGGTGTTGATGCCAATGCATTACAAAAACCAAAACGTTTCTTTGGAGCGGCCAGAAATGTAGAAAACGGCGGATCTTTAAGTATCATCGCAACTGCATTAACAGAAACTGGTTCTAAAATGGATGAGGTTATCTTCGAAGAGTTTAAAGGAACTGGAAACATGGAACTTCAATTAGACCGTAAGATAGCCAATAAACGTATTTTCCCTGCAATCGATCTTACTTCTTCAAGTACACGTCGTGACGACTTATTATTAGACGAGAAAACATTACAAAGAATGTGGATTATGCGTAAATATCTGTCAGATATGAACCCAGTAGAATCTATGGATTTTGTAAATGATCGTTTCAAGAAAACGAAGAATAACGAGGAGTTTTTGATTTCGATGAATGACTAGAAGAAGGGGCAAAGGTTCAAAGTAACAAAGTGACAAAGTTTTTTCTTTAGGTATATATAAAATAAAAAAGGATGAGTTTTAACTCATCCTTTTTTATTGGTACAATTAGAACCTTTGTTACTTTGTTACTTTG